>CAVKRN010000021.1:22462-34940 GCA_963658695.1 bacterium | reverse complement strand
TGCGGTGCGGGCAAGGCGCGGAGCGACTCTGCCCGGGGCACTGAGAACGCGAAAGCGTTCGAAGTGTCTGCTGCGAAAGGCAGAAAGGCCCTGCCGGCAAGCAAGCTTGCCAGGTAGGGCCTTTTCGTGTGCGGTGCGGGCAAGACGCGGAGCGACTCTGCCCGCTAATATGCTATACTTCCCTAGTACACATAACCTTTACAATGGATGGATCAACCTATGGAATGGATCAAATCACTCACAGGCTCCGGCCTGTCCTTTTTGTCAGCGGGGTATCTTTTGTTTCTTGCCGCAGCGGCACTGATACGGTATCTGTGCCCTCCGAAAGGACGGACCTTCGCACTTCTGCTGATTAGCTGGACGTTTTATTGCACCTGGAATCCTGCCTGCCTTTTCTTTCTCCTGGTGACGATTGCCAGTACATTTCTGGCGGGGCGATCCGGGCGAAAATCGGCGCTCTTTTCGTGTCTGGTCTTGAACCTTGGTATTTTATTTACCTGCAAATACTGGACAATGCTGTTTCCCGGCGCGTTTTCACAGGCACTGCTGCCGGTGGGAATCTCGTTCTATACCCTGCAGGCACTTGGCTATGTGATCGACTGTTACAGGGGGGATGCAGAGCCGGAGAAGAGCTTTACTTCGTATGCACTGTTTGTGTCCTTTTTCCCCGGAATCACCTCCGGCCCCATCGAACGCGGCAGAAACCTTCTGCCGCAGATTCATTCTCTGGAGAAGAAAAGCGATTGCTATGAGAATCTCCGGAACGGAATACTGATTCTTTTCTGGGGCTATTTTCTGAAGCTGGTTTTGGCCGACCGCATCGCTATCGTTGTGAATACGGTTTACAGCGATCCGCAGCAGTGGAAGGGCTGCATTGTGGTACTGGCAGTGCTGTTGTATTCCATCCAGATTTACTGCGATTTTGCAGGGTATTCTGCCATCGCGATTGGGTCAGCCAGAATTTTGGGCTTTCGTGTGATGCAGAATTTCGCGGCACCGTATCTGTCGGCATCCGTCGGGGAATTCTGGCGACGCTGGCACATTTCTCTTTCTACCTGGTTCCGGGACTATCTTTATATTCCGCTGGGAGGAAACCGAAAGGGCTTCTGGCGCAAAAACGGGAACCTTCTGATCGTATTTGCTGTTTCCGGATTGTGGCACGGCGCCGGGGCGACATTCCTTTTCTGGGGGCTTGTGCACGGCATCTATCAGGTGATCGGAACGATATGGAAGGCTTCCATCTTGCCGAAAAAAAGAGCGAACCGGCCATCCTTTTCCGGTCGACTTTTACGTACGGCCGGGACATTTTTGCTGGTGTCCTTTGCCTGGATTTTCTTCCGTGCGGAATCCTTTGCAAAGGCCTGGGAGGTGATCCGGTGCCTGGGCGGCGTGACGCTTTGGCAGCTGACAGACGGCACTCTTTTGAAGCTGGGACTGGATGGGGCAAACTGGGCTCTTTTGGCCTGCGGGATACTACTGCTTTTGATCCGGGATTGGTGCGTTTACAACAATATTTCGCTTCGAAAGGAAATTCTGCGGCAAGACCTTTGGCTGCGATGGATTTTGTACATCGGTGTGATTCTTCTGATACTTGTCTGCGGTGTTTGGGGACCTGGATATGATGCGGCAACCTTTATTTACAGTCAGTTTTGATACTCTCGGGAAAGGTCTATGAAGAATAAGAAAACAAAGAATTATATAAGGCGCGGCGTGGAACTTCTGGTATTTTTGTGCCTTTTAGCTGTTGTGCTTATGCTGGCAGTCAGGCTGGTGGAGCGAAAGGACAGCGCTGATAAAAACGGGGATTACTTTGAACTGGCCGGGCGAGCGGATGTTTTGCTGCTGGGGTCCTCTCATATGATCAACGGCATCAATCCGGCGCTTTTGTATGAGGAATACGGTATTGCTGCTTACAATCTTGGCGGACACGGTAATGTCATGCCGGTGACTTACTGGGAGTTTGTCAATGCGCTGGATTACGGAACACCGAGATACGTTGTCATTGATACCTATCTTTTGGACAAGGACTATCAATATCTGGATGTGATGACGGGGGCGGAATCCGAGGAGGACAAAAGCGCTGCGGTGGACCAGCTCCATGAGGTTCTGGATGCGTTTCCGATGAGCCGGCATAAGGAAGAGGCACTTCGGGATCTATTGTCGGATGAGGATTTACGCTGGGAATTTCGCTGTGATTTTATTCGTTATCACAGCCGTTGGTCGCAGCTTTTGGCCAAGGACTATCAGGGAGTGACCGGCAGAACGCAAAGCGAGGCTATTTTAGGCGCATCCATGCGGTATGAAGCGGCGAAGTGGGTGGATACCTATGCACGCATTGATCCGTCGGAAAAGTTGGAGGAGGAGACGGCAGGAAAGGCATATTTGCGGAGGATCCTGGAACTGTGCAGAGATAGGGGAATCTATCCCATTCTGGTTCAGATCCCGTTTGCTGCCAATGAGGATCTGCAGCGAATTGCCAACAGCGCACAGGATATTGCAGACGAGTATGGTATACCGTATCTGAACATGAACTATGTAGAGAACCTGATCAACTATGCTACGGATCAGCAGAGTCAGACACATCTGAATGCGTCCGGCGCAGCGAAAACAACGACCTGGCTGGGGAAGGTACTATCGGAAGAGGTTGGCGTGCCGGACAGAAGAGGGGACGCTTCCTATCAGCCTTGGCAGGACGCCGTTTCTGCATACCATGAACAGCTTCGGGAGCAGATCCTAAATCCTGCGGATTTGTATGCAGAGCTGATGATGCTGAGCATGGACGAGGTCAGTACGATTGTTTTTGTAAACAACGATTCCGTTGCTTTTTATGATGAGACGTTAAAGACGCTGATCAAAACTCTTTCCGGGACGGATGGTATAGAAACGATGGCAGGATCGCCCCTTGGATATTGTCTGATTTATGATCCGTCAACAGATACCTGCGAGGAGACTATGCGGGAGGTGCCGCTGGAGAATATCCAGACCAGCTTTGGAGTGGTGAATTTCACATCATTGGAAAAATATGACCTTCTGAGCGTAGGAGAGAATCTGGAAGAAAATCAGTTGGATTATGTTAACAACGGAAAGATTGATGTGCAGATCCTGATCTATGATCCAAAGACCGGAGAGAAGATCGGACACCTGTATTTTAGCGATGGAGGGTTGACGAAGTGCTAGAAAATGTTCGCTATTTTCTGGTACTTTTTCCGACTTGCTGCTACAGTGAAAGAACGGTAAGCTGATGATGTTTCTCCGGAGGCGCATTTCCGCGTTAGGAGTTCGCATGAGTGTTCATATGGGACTGCATGGGAGTGAGCCGCAGCTGCTTTTGTAAAAGACAGCGGGGAGAAATGAGAGAAGAGGGTTTAACCGATCCAATTCACATCTTCGCTGCGTTTGAACGGCCGCATAGCAGCAATCTTCCATGAAACAATCCGTTTTCAGATAATGACATAACTATGCGAGAAAAGAGCATCACTTTTTCTTTGATTTCTTGCTTGCCAACTGAGTGCGCCTATGGTAATATCATACCTGCGTCTGACGAAGAAACGAAAGAGAGTCGGGCGAGGCAATTGCATATGCTGGCATGGCTCAGTCGGTAGAGCGTCGCATTGGTAGTGCGGAGGTCCCGGGTCCGATTCCCGGTGCCAGCTTGTGGAGAGAGATGAGATTGGATTTCCAATTTCATCTCTTTTTGTATACCTGTTTAGCAGCTTGTGATTTTAAGCATGAATTGGCCGCTTGCGGACAGATGCACGATTGAAATTGGAACTCCCCCTTCTCGGCGTACTGGTGTAGAAATGGCATAACAAGGAAGGAAAGGACGAAATGGATTACAAGGAACGCGGAGGAGAATGGGAACGGATGGAGGATGAAATAAATGAACAGGTGGAGAATAGAGGGCGCAGACCCGGGAAGGTGGCGGGGAGCTTTCCTGCGCATTTGGCGAAGCAGCTCTCGCCGGTTATGATCGCACTGCTTGCAATGCTGCTGCTGGCGGGAAGTACATTAACGATTCTGGTTCTGCAGTCCACGCGGAGCCGCCGTCAGGAGGCACTGCAGCAGGAGAAAGACGCCAGAATGCAGGAGCAGCTGGAGGAAATTCAGCTGTATCTTTCCTCTGTGGATGAATCACTCGCTACAGGGCAGGTGACCGATTCGGAAAGCTATGACAAGCTCTCACGGGAGGTGACTGCCATGCAGCAGAATCTGACAGAGTACAGAGATAACAATGAGATCGGGGACGATTCCATTGGCGAGAATCTGGATGATGTAATAGCGCAGCTTTCGAGCATTCAGGACAATCTTGAGGAGGAAAAGGCGGTCAGTCAGAAGCTGCAGGACAAAACGGCGGCCAGTGCAGCGGCGGCAGGAGAAGTGAAGGAGGAGAACCGGAAAACAGCAGAGAATCTTCAGAACACGGTCAATACGCAGCTTGCTAATGTGCGGGAGGACATACGGAGCCTCATGAAGGAGGCCTCGGGAGAGAACAAGGCGGAATATCAGGAGCTCCTTTCAGTTCTGTCCGGAACGGATGCGGATCTTAATGCTTTGGAGAAAAACGTTGCAGCCGGTCATGAGAAGCTACAGAGCGCATTGAATTCCGGGCTGGGGACAATTAACGGCAGTGTCAGCGGTCTGAAAGGAACACTGACCAGCGTACAGGAGACAATGGTTGGGGTGAAGGATTTGCAGAGTCAGGCGGGAATACAGCAAAGTAAAGTATTGGAGCAGCAGAGCACTGTACTCGAGAAACAGGCTGCATTTGCGGTGCAGCAGAGTGAGGTGCTGGAACAGCAGAAGGCGATCGCGGACCAGCTCTCAAGCCTTCAGAATGCGATGGTGGCAGAACGCAGGAATATTCAGTCGGTACTGGAAGCACAGAATTTGGATCAAAAAAGCCAGGTGGGAAATCTGGAAGTGATGCTGGAGGAAATGTGGGAAGAGCAGCAGGAGTTTTTTCGGGTTATGGCAGAACTGCAGGAGGAGATCAGAACAACACAATCTGACATGGATGCATATCTTCACAATGAAAGCTGCGGGCTAATGGGAATTCGCGACAGCTTCGATCAGCAGGAAAAGCTTTTTGCACAGCACCAGGAAAAACTGGAAGGGATTCAGGCTTTATTAGACAAGATGCAGGAGCAACTGGATCGTTTAGAGAACAAGCAGAACGGGAAAACGGATGAAACAGCGGCAGGAAGCGGTCAGGCCGGCGCCGAGACAGAGGACGGAAGCGATTCGGCAGGAACCGGTGAAACAAGAACAGAGGAGGCATAAAGCGAAGCTTTTGACCGGTGACAACCGGTGATGGGCATGGAACAACGCTTTATGCGGCCTCCTGTGACAGTGTTACTGAAGATGGACTCTGAGAGTGCTGATTAGTTGACAGCCTTCTTCTCGGTGTGAACGTGATCTGCGGCAGTGACATCGGTCTCTGTTTCGGCAAAGATCTGGTTCCTGCGCGGCAGCAGGACAGAGATCAGAATGCTTCCGAAAATGACGCAGCAAATCACTTCACCAACGCCAACCGTAAGGGCCAGAAACCACAGCGCACTCGGGATGCCATAGGCAAAGCGAAGAACAAGCGGAATAATGATTCCGTTGGAAATAACGGGCGGAAGCGTGCACAGAAAACGATGACGACGGAGGCGATACGTAAAAACGGCGCCGATCAACGTGGCAAGTGTGCCGAAGATGACATCGGGGAGCGCGCTTCCGGTCAGAATGTTGGCCAGAAGGCAGCCGAGGGTTACGCCGGGGATTGCAGCTCCGGTGAAAAAGGGAAGTACAGTTAAGACTTCGGAAAAGCGAACCTGAATGGCTCCGCTTGCCAGGTCAAAGCCGGCGGCGAGTTCGGTAAGAACGACGTAGATTGCTGCGATTAGGGCAGCGTGGACAAGGTAAAGTACTTTCTGATGATGATTCATGTGATTCATAGTGATCTCCTTAGTTTTGTAAGAGTGGAAAGGAATTGCTGCAAGCCCATGCCAGCTTTGCAGCAGTAGCCACACTCGTGGAACAGGCGCTACGGTAGCACGTTGGGCGTTGGGTGTCAACCATTCCGCTACCCTATCGTAACAGTTCACGCGCCGGCCGGGCGACAGGGTGGCGGATACCTTCACCGGGACCCGTTGCGGGATGGTGTCTGTATAGTACCGGACCCGCCGCTGGAACCGTAACATCGGTGTAATATTTTTGCCTTTCTGCATCCATTGAAGTAAAATGAAATGATTCATTGTAGGCAGTAACGATTCAGAGACCCATTCGCATGTTTACTTGGCCCTGAACCGTATTACAGTTTCAGAAAGGTGATTCGAACAATACAGCTATGAATTATGGAAGAGCAGGGCTTTCGCGCAATATAAAAGGCCTGAACTCCAAGGTACAGAAGCGGTCCAATAAGATCGGGTTAATTCTTACTCTGGTGATTTTTCTTTTGGCGGTAGGCGCGTGCAGCATGGTGGCCTGTGTGGGCTTTGGGGCATTTCAGGGGATCATTGATTCCTCGCCCGACATCAGCAACATTGATGTCACACCGACCGGCTACTCTACATTTGTTTATGACAGTGACGGCAATCAGACGGCCAAGCTGGTATCTACGGACTCCAATCGTATTCCTGTGACGATGGATATGGTACCGGAAAACCTGCAGCATGCTTTTGTTGCCATCGAGGATGAACGCTTCTACCAGCACCCGGGCATTGATATTCAGGGAATCATGCGTGCCATGGTCATTGGTGTTACCAGCGGGAATTTCTCCGAAGGAGCCAGCACCATTACGCAGCAGCTGATTAAAAACAATGTGTTTACCGGATGGACGGATGAATCCTTCTCGGACAGCGTCCGCCGTAAATTCCAGGAGTGGTATCTGGCACTTGAGCTGGAAAAGACCATGAGTAAGGATGATATTCTTCTGAATTATATGAATACCATCAACCTCGGACATGGAACGCTTGGCGTGGAGGCAGCATCCAGACGGTATTTTGGCAAATCGGTCAGTAAGCTGTCGCTCTCGGAATGTGCGGTAATTGCCGGCATTACGCAGAATCCCTCCTACTATGATCCGATTGTTTATCCGGATCACAATAAGGAACGCCATGAGCAGGTTCTAAAGAACATGCTGGAGCAGGGGTGGATCTCACAGACCGAATACGATGAAGCTGTGGCGGATGATGTATACTCTCGCATCCAGTTGGTGGATAATTCGACAACCGATAATGCCATTAATTCGTATTTTGTGGATGCACTGACGGATGAGATTCTGCAGGATCTCATGAACAAAGGATATACAGAGACGCAGGCATATACACTTCTGTACAGCGGCGGCCTGAATATCTACTCCACGCAGGATGCTAAGATTCAGGCGATTGTAGATGAAGTGGTGGCTGATGAGAGCAATTATCCGAACGGAACCAGATGGTATCTGAATTACCAGCTGACCGTGCAGTCCTCCGACGGAACCATTACCAATTACAGCACGGAGATGCTCGAGAGCTACTTTAAGCAGTCCAACCCGTACTTTACTTTAATTTTTGATTCCAAAGAGGAGGCGCAGGCCTGCGAAGAGGAATATAAAGAAGCGGTAGTCGGAGCCGGGGATTCGGTTCTTGCGGAGAGTGAGAACATTACGCCGCAGCCTCAGGTGTCATTGACACTGGAGGATCAGCATACCGGAAATGTATTGGCTATTTCCGGTGGTCGCGGTGAGAAAACGGCAAACCGAACGCTGGACCGCGCAACGGACTCTGTACGACAGCCGGGATCGACATTCAAGGTGGTTTCCACCTATGCGCCAGCATTGGATGCGGGGGGGATGACGCTGGCCACGACGCAGAATGATGCACCGTATTCTTATGAAGATGGCACACCGGTTCGTAACTGGTACGGCGAGTCCTATCGCGGATTGTCTTCCCTGCGGCTTGGTATTCAGAATTCGATGAATATCGTGACGGTAAAGACGCTGGTAGACATTACACCACAGCTGGGATACCAGTATCTGCTGGATTTCGGATTTACGACTCTGGTGGATAATGAGGTGATCAACGGGAAAACCTATTCCGATATTCAGCCAACACTGGCTCTTGGCGGAATCACAAAGGGTGTCAAGAACATCGAACTGAATGCTGCTTATGCGGCGATTGCAAACGGCGGAGAGTACTTGGAGCCAAAGCTCTATACCAAGGTTACGGATCATAGCGGCAATGTCATTCTGGATGCGGATGAGGTTCGTCAGAAGAGACGTGTTTTGAAGGAGACAACGGCCTGGCTGTTGACCTCCGCCATGGAGGATGTTGTCACGAAGGGAACCGGAACAAAGGTGAACTTCGGTACGACGCCCATTGCCGGTAAGACCGGTACCACATCGGATGAAAATGACGTATGGTTCGCCGGATATACCAACTACTACACATGCACAACATGGGCTGGATATGACGAGAATACGGACCTTGTGGGTTCGGAATCCGGCATTGCCAAGACCATCTGGCGCGGTGTGATGGAGAGGGTTCACGAGGACCTTCCGTCCTCAGACTTTACAAAGCCGGCAGGAATTGTGCAGACCACGGTCTGCAGCCTTTCCGGGAAACTTCCGGTGGCGGGACTGTGTGACAGTACGCTCAAGACCGAGTACTTTGCAGAGGATACGGTGCCGACAGAAAAGTGTGACATCCACTACCAGGGAACCATCTGTGCGTATTCCGGACTTCCGGCTACGGATGAATGCCCCTTCAAGACAACCGGTGTTGCAACCTTTACAGAATCGGGACTCAAGTGCATTCATACGGCAGAGTTTATGTCGCAGGCTAATATCAATGATATTCTGGCCCAGGAGCAGCAGGAGATGGCAGCGGCTGCGGCAGAGGCGGCAGCAGGAGATGCGCAGGCGGCGCTGGATGCTGCGAATGCTACGCTGCAGGCGGCTTCGGAGAATCTGCAGACGGCTCAGAACACTCTGGTAGCGGCACAGCAAAGCGGCGATGCGGCGGCCATTGCAACGGCACAGGCTGCAGTGAATACAGCAACGGAGAATTACAATGTTGCCACGCAGCAGCAGGTGGCGGCGCAACAGGCGCTGGCACAGGCGCAGCAGTCGGCGGGGGATACGTCCTCTGCAACAACAGGAGATGCTGCATCTGCGAATACGGCGGCTCCGACGGGATAAGAGAAGATGGAATATTATACGATTACAAAGACCGGACAGGCGCTATACGAGGAGAAGAAATCCAGGTTTCTCGGAGAAGCCATTCCGGTCTGCTCCGAAGAGGAGGCGGCAGAGCATCTTTCCAGAATTCGCAAGCAGTATTATGATGCCAGACATCACTGCTATGCATACGTTTTGGGAGAAGGTCGCGACCGAAAAAAAGCTTCGGATGACGGGGAGCCCCAGGGAACAGCGGGGCTCCCTATTTTAAAGGTGATAGAAGGCGAATCGTGCACGAATGCGTTGGTGGTCGTGACACGTTATTTTGGCGGAACACTCCTGGGAACCGGAGGACTGGTGCGCGCATATACCAGTGCCGCCAAGGCTGCACTGGCAGCGGCGGGACCGGTCTGCATGCAGGAAGGCGAGGTTCTGGAGCTATGCATGGAATATGGCATGCTGGATTCGGTCCGATACCTTCTGGAAAAGGAAGGGATCCGAACAAGGGATATTCAATACACCGATAAGGTGCGTCAGCAGATCGTTGTTCCTGCGCCAAAGGCCGAGCGGGTGCGGCAAAAAGTCCGGGAGTTAAGCGGGGGTAAAATCGCAGTTAATTTGGTTGAAAAAGGCTTTTTTGGCTTTGACATCGAAACAGAGGTGGTCTAGACTCGGATAGGTGCAAAAATACTAATAGGTGCAAAATACTACGTAGCAGTGCCATGACAGGAAAGGAGGTGGTTTTAATGGAACGAGGAACATCAGACAGTCCGGCCCCAGGACGAAGTTGCAGGAAAACCACACATAAAGGAGGAACCATGTCATGGATTTTAGAGAAGATGAAGAGCAGCAGAACAAGGAAATTCTGATTGAGCTGTTGGAATCCAAGCAGTATACAAAGCTTCGTCAGGCGGCTGCGGAAATGCAGGCGGCGGATATTGCGGCAGTGATGGACGACCTCGAGGACGAGGATTCTTTGAAAATATTCCGCATCCTGCCCAAGAGTATGGCGGCGGATGTCTTTGCAAATCTGGAAATGGATGATCAGCAGTATATCATTTCCTCACTGTCGGATAAGGAAGCATCCAATATTATCGATAACCTGATGGCGGACGATGCAACGGATCTTCTGGAGGAGATGCCGGCCAACGTTGTAAAGAAAATCCTTTCGAATGCAAGACCTGATACGCGGGCAGACATTAACCATTTGCTTCGTTATCCGGAGGATTCCGCAGGCTCTGTCATGACAGTAGAGTATGTGGACCTTCGAGAGGATATGACCGTAGAGGACGCCATTGAACGTATCCGGACCATCGGACTGGACTCGGAGACGGTTAACATTTGCTATGTACTGGACAAGGAGAGAGTCCTTGTCGGTACAGTGGCGCTTCGATATCTTCTGATTCACAAGCCGGAGGAAATCATCGGAGAGATCATGAATGAGAACGTCATTTCCATTGGGACCTTGGTTGACCAGGAGGAAGTGGCAGACATTTTCCAGAAGTATGATTTTACGGCTATGCCGGTGGTGGACAATGAAAACCGTCTGGTTGGTATCATTACCATTGATGACGTTATGGACATCATGGAAGAGGAGGCAACCGAGGATATCGAGAAGATGGCCGCAATTGTGCCGTCGGACAAGACCTATTTTAAAACCACTGTATGGGAAACCTATAAGAACCGTATGCCATGGCTCCTCATCCTGATGGTTTCAGCGACGTTTACCGGGGCGATTATTACCGGATATGAGAGCGCACTGTCTGCGTATGTGGTGCTCACAGCGTACATTCCGATGCTGATGGATACGGGCGGAAATGCAGGATCGCAGTCTGCGGTTTCTATTATTCGCGGTCTGTCTCTGGATGAAGTGGAATTTGCAGATCTTCCGAAGGCACTGTGGAAGGAGCTGCGCGTCGCAATCATGTGCGGTGTGACGCTTGCTACTGCCAACTTCATAAAACTTCTGTTGTTGGATCGTCTGGAGTTTACGGTAGCTCTGGTGGTGTGCCTGACGCTGGTGGTTGTAGTTGTCTTTTCAAAGGTGATTGGGTGCTTCCTCCCGATGGTTGCAGACAAAATTCATCTGGATCCGGCGGTGATGGCATCGCCTCTGATCACTACCGTTGTGGATACCGTGTCGCTGCTGGCATATTTTGAGATTGCAACGCATTTGCTACATCTGTGACAATGAGGAAACCATGAATTTGCCTGCAAGCAGAAGGCTAGTTATTTTGCAAATGATGTACTAGTGTTGACATAGGACAGATGCTGAACAGATACAAATAAATCCGCGAGCTATCCTTGGCGGATGCATAATCGTTAAAGAAAAGGAGCAAGTGAGATGATCTCACTTGCTCCTTTTGGCTTTAGCCTAGAAATAGTACAAACGGCAGCCAATCGGCAGAGCAATTAGGGACTCTGACAAAACCCGATGGCTGACACTTTGTACAAAAGAATTACTTGCTAGCGAATCCTGCACGCTTGCGAAGGCGAGGATCCAGAATCTTCTTGCGAAGGCGAAGATGAGAAGGGGTCACCTCCAGAAGCTCATCGGTGTCTACATACTCGATGGCCTGCTCCAGGCTCATAATCTTCGGCGGTACCAGGCGAAGGGCTTCATCGCTGGAAGAGGTACGTGTGTTGGTCAGATGCTTGGTCTTGCAGACGTTGACCTCAATGTCCTCTGATTTGCCGGATTCTCCGATGATCATACCGGAGTAGACATCCTCGCCGGCGCCAATGAACAAAACGCCGCGTTCCTGCGCGTTGAACAGACCGTAGGTGACAGCCTGCCCGCTCTCAAAGGCGATGAGAGAACCTTGTTTGCGGTAGGTGATATCGCCCTTGTAAGGCTCATAGCCGGCAAAAATCGTGTTCATGATGCCGTTACCCTTGGTGTCGGTCATGAACTGGCCGCGGTAGCCGATCAGTCCGCGGGACGGAATCTTGAACTCAAGGCGCGTGTAGCCGCCGTTTGCCTGTCCCATGGAGAGAAGCTCGCCCTTGCGCTGTCCCAGAACCTGGATCACGTTTCCGGAGAATTCATCCGGAACATCAATGATGCACTGCTCCATGGGCTCAAGACGCTTGCCGTTCTCGTCCTGCTGGTAGATAACCTCTGCCTTGGAAACAGCGAACTCATATCCCTCGCGCCGCATGGTTTCGATCAGAACAGACAAATGCAGCTCACCACGTCCGGAAACCTTGAAGGAGTCGGTGGCATCCGTGTCCTCTACGCGCAGGGAGACATCGGTATTGAGCTCCCGGTACAGACGGTCACGAATGTGACGAGAGGTGATGTATTTGCCGTCCTTTCCGGCCAGAGGAGAATCG
>CAVKRN010000021.1:0-22452 GCA_963658695.1 bacterium | reverse complement strand
CATTAAAGGTCATGGAAATCGTAGGATCCTCGATCTTCGGGAAAGGAATCGGATCCACATGCTCCGGACCGCAAAGCGTATCTCCGATGTGCATCTGCTCGATGCCGGAGATGGCGACGATGGAGCCCATGTTTGCTTCCTGTACCGGAACCTTCTGCAGGCCCTCAAATTCATACAGTGTATTGACACGGCACTTTACGCGCTTGTCCGGATCGTGATGATTGACAAGAACCACGTCCTGGCCCACGCGGATGGAGCCGTTGGAAACCTTGCCGACACCGATGCGGCCGACATAGTCGTTGTAGTCGATGGTAGAGATCAGCACCTGTGTGGGCGCATCTGCATCTCCCTCCGGAGCGGGAATGTGCTCGATAATGGTCTCAAACAGCGGCTTCATGGAAACACCGGGGCTGCCAAGATCCAGTGTTGCAATGCCGGATTTGGCGGAAGCAAAAACGAACGGGCAGTCAAGCTGCTCGTCATTGGCACCCAGATCCAGAAGAAGCTCAAGAACTTCATCGATGACCTGTGTGGGGCGTGCTCCGGGGCGGTCGATCTTGTTGATGCAGACAATGACCGAAAGTCCAAGAGCCATCGCCTTGGAAAGAACGAAACGTGTCTGCGGCATGGGGCCTTCGAAGGCATCGACAACAAGGATAACGCCGTCCACCATCTTAAGGACACGCTCAACCTCGCCACCAAAGTCCGCATGTCCGGGGGTGTCGAGGATGTTGATCTTGACGCCGTTGTAATTGACGGCTGTATTCTTACTGGTGATGGTGATACCGCGCTCCCGCTCGATGGCACCGGAATCCATGACACGTTCTGCTACCGCCTGATTTTCGCGGAACACACCGCTCTGGCGCAGAAGGCCGTCAACAAGGGTGGTCTTGCCGTGGTCAACGTGTGCGATGATGGCAACGTTCCGGACGTCTTCTCTCTTCTGACTCATACAAAATCTCCATACAGACGCAACAACGCGGAATTCATGGGTCCCGAATCATTGCGCTTACCTATATATATGCAAAAAACGAATTCAAACCGCCCGATTATATCATTCCGGGGATGTGTATGCAATGGGGCCCCCGAATTGATGAAGACATGGCGGTATGGTATGATAGTGCCATTACAGCTCACCCGTCGCTGGCGGCACCGGTATAGTGGTGAGCATACGAGAAAATTCGAGAAGAAACGGGAGGCATCATGAGCAGGATCATCCTTAAATTGAGCGGCGAAGCGCTGGCAGGAGAGAAGAAAACCGGTTTTGATCTGGATGTTGTAGAGCGGGTTGCTGCACAGGTAAAGAAGCTGGTGGACGATGGAAATGATGTTGGCGTTGTTATCGGCGGCGGCAACTTTTGGAGAGGCAGAACCGGTACGGAAATTGATCGTGTGAAATCGGATCAGATCGGGATGCTGGCAACCATTATGAACTGCATTTATGTGTCGGAGGTTTTCCGCGGAACGGGACTGATGACCAACGTGCTCACGCCTTTTGAGGTCAGCGGTATGACCAAGCTCTTCTCGAAGGATCGGGCGAACAAGTATTTTGCAAGGCATATGGTAGTGTTCTTTGCAGGTGGAACCGGGCATCCTTATTTTTCAACGGATACCGGCGTTGTGTTGCGGGCAATTGAGGTGGATGCGGACTGCATTCTGATGGCGAAAAACGTGGATGGCGTATATGAAGCAGACCCGGCCAAGCATCCGGAGGCGAAGAGATACGATGTTCTGCCGATCCAGGAGATCATCGACCACAATCTGCAGGTTATTGACATGACGGCGTCCATTCTCGCAAGAGACAATCACATGCCGCTTCGTATTTTTGATCTGAATGAGACGGACAGCATTGTTCATGCAGCATCGGGAAAGTTTAACGGAACCACAGTAACGGTAGATTGATTGCAATGTACTGGAGTCAAAGACAGAAGAGGAAGGAATTTTATCATGAGTGACGCAAGAATTAAGATGTACGAAGACAAAATGAAAAAAGCCATTGATTTCCTGGAGTCAGACCTTCAGACGGTTCGCGCCGGCCGCGCCAATCCGCACATTCTCGACCACATCCGCGTCGACTATTACGGCGCGCCCACTCCGCTCCAGCAGGTTGCCAATGTGTCGGTTCCGGAGGCCAGAATCATTCAGATTCAGCCGTGGGACAAGGGTCTTATTAAGGACATTTGCCGCGCCATCCAGATGGCGGATATCGGCATTAACCCGACCAGTGATGCAACGATGATTCGTCTTGTTTTCCCGGAAATGACGGAGGAGAACCGCAAGAATCTGGCAAAGGATGTGAAAAAGAAGGGCGAGGAGTCCAAGGTTGTCATTCGCGGAGCAAGACGTGATGGCATGGATGAATTCAAAAAGCTCAAGAAGGCGGCAGAGATTTCAGAGGATGTGGAGTCACAGCTGGAGGAAGAGCTTCAGAAGCTCACCGATCAGTTCATCAAAAAGGTAGATGATATTGTGGAGAAGAAGACCGCTGAGGTCATGAAGGTCTGAGCAGATGGCACAGAAGACAGAGAACGAATATAAAATTCCGCAGCACGTTGCGATCATTATGGATGGAAATGGGCGCTGGGCCAAAAAGCGCGGCTTGCCAAGAACCGCCGGTCATGCACAAGGGGCCCGTGTCGTAGAGCAGATTCTCGAGGATGCCGACCATATGGGAATCCGGTATCTGACTGTATATGCATTTTCCACAGAGAACTGGACAAGGCCGGATGCGGAAGTGAAGGCTCTCATGAATCTGCTTCGAACCTACATGAAGACATCACTTGCCAAATGTGCCAAGAATAATGTCCGGATCCGCGTCATCGGGGACAAATCCAGGTTGGATGAGGATCTTCAAAAGAGCATTGCGAATCTGGAGGAATCCACGAAAACCAATACAGGGATTGGATTTCAGATTGCCATTAACTACGGTGCAAGAGATGAAATGAGACGGGCAGTAGAGAAGCTGTCCGAACAGGTGAAGGCAGGAGAGCTGGAGCCGTCGCAGATTACGGAGAAAACCATTTCGGATGCGCTGGATACGGCGGGGATTCCGGACCCGGATCTTCTGATTCGCACCTGCGGCGAGGAGCGGCTGTCCAATTTCCTGATGTGGCAGTTGTCCTATGCAGAGCTTTATTTTACCGATGCGGCATGGCCGGATTTTACCCGGGAGGAGCTGGAGAAGGCGGTGGATGCCTATAACCACAGGGAACGCCGCTTTGGAGGGCTGATTAAGTGACGGGATGCAACAATCGGTGATTGCGGTACGGACGCCGGTCCGGTATGGCTGGCATGAGAACGGTTGGAACATCAAGGACAACATAGGATACGACAGGATAGATAACGGATATGAGTAAACGAGTCATCAGCGGCATTGTCATTGCTGTACTGGCGGTGGCACTCGGACTATGCGGAGGAATCCCGCTTGGAATTGTTCTGGCGCTTTGTGCGCTGATTGGATATTACGAACTGACCAGAGCCCTGGGCGTACACGATGAGAGCAAGGAAAAGAGCAATATCCTGGAAATTACCGGACTTGTGACAGGGGCGGTCTATTACGCGGCGCTTCTGTACTGCAGCCAGGTGTATGGGAATTATGGCTGCGAAGGGAACCTTCTTGTGCAGGGATCGTTGGAACCGCAGCCATTTATTCACATCGCCAACACCTTGATGATTGTGGCAGTGGCAGCGGTGTTTTTTGTGAACATGACGGTGTATGTCCTCACGTTCCCCAGATACCAGGCCAGTCAGGTGATCGGATCGGTATTCAGCTTTCTCTATGCGCCGATTCTGATTTCCTGCATTTACCGGGCGCAGTTTTTGCCCTATGGCAAATTTGTTTATGCACTGATGTTTTTTTGTGCCTGGATTTGCGATACCTGTGCATGGGCAGCCGGAAGAGCCTTCGGCAAGCACAAGATGACGCCGATTCTCTCACCCCACAAAACCATTGAGGGCGCTGTCGGCGGTGTTCTGGGCGGAACTGTTTTGTGCCTTCTGGCGGCGCATCTTGCTGCGGTACTGGTTCCCGGCGAGAATTTGTATGTCCCTTTTGCAGTGATTGGCATTGTGGGAAGCTTTATTGGCATGGCAGGAGACCTGGCAGCCTCCGCCATCAAGCGCAACCATGGCATTAAGGATTACGGCAAGGTGATTCCGGGACACGGCGGCATTATGGACCGTTTTGACAGTATTATTTTTACGGCGCCGGTGATCTACGCACTGGGCGTTCTTTTCCTTGCAGTACTGCGGTAAGCGCTGAAGTAGCTTAACAGCTACAGGTATTTTTAATGAGGCTGAATGATTACTGCGCGGCTTCGGAAAGGGACAGCTGCAGAGCAGATCAGGAGTAAATACATGAGTGAGCAGAAACAAATAGCGATCATTGGATCCACCGGTTCGATCGGAACACAGGCGCTGGACATTGTGCGCAGCTATCCGGATCGGCTGAAGGTGACTGCGCTTGCTGCCGGCAAGAGCGTATCGAAGATGGAAGAGCAGATTCGGGAATTTGGTCCGGAGCTTGTCTGCATGTGGGATGAGACTGCGGCTGCGGATTTACGGGTAAGAGTGGCGGATCTGCCGGTGCGTGTGGTTTGCGGCATGGATGGCCTGTGTGAGATCGCAGTGATGGAGCACAGTGATATTTTTCTGAATGCGGTGGTTGGCATGATCGGCATACAGCCGACACTGGCTGCCATTGGTGCGCAGAAAACAATTGCCCTTGCCAACAAGGAAACCCTTGTGACAGCGGGACATCTGATCATGCCGGCTGCTGCGGCGATGGATGTGGAAATCCTCCCGGTAGATTCGGAGCACAGCGCAATCTTTCAGTGCATGAACGGGGAACCTCATGAGCGGATCGATAAGATTCTTCTTACCTGCTCCGGGGGGACCTTCCGCGGGAAAAAGAAAGAGGATCTTCTTCATAAGCGTGTGAAGGAGGCACTCAATAATCCCAACTGGGATATGGGAGCAAAGGTAACCATCGATTCGGCAAGCCTTGTGAACAAGGGCTTGGAGGTGATGGAGGCCAGGTGGCTCTTTGATGTGGACGTGGATCGCATTCAGGTTGTGGTTCAGCCTCAGAGCATTGTTCACTCTGCGGTGCAGTACGTAGACGGATCCGTGATGGCACATCTTGCTTCGCCGGATATGCGTCTGCCGATTCAGTATGCGTTCTTTTATCCGGACCGCCTTCCGCTGGCGATTAAGCCGCTGGATTTATTCGCTTTGGGAGAGCTGGTTTTTGAAAAGCCGGATACGGAAACCTTTCGCGGTCTTCCGCTGGCATACCGGGCAGCCCATGCTGCCGGCTCGATGCCGACAGTTTTTAATGCTGCCAATGAAGAGGCGGTGAGCCATTTCATGCGGGATGAAATTGAATTTCTGGATATTTATGATCTGATTGAAGGCGCAATGGATGCCCATGATGTGATTGCCAGCCCTACGCTGGAGCAGATTCTGGAGACGGAAACAGAAGCCAGGGAATACGTGCGGGAGAAGGTCACAGCTCGATGATTGTCAGTATTCTTATTTTTCTTCTTATTTTTTCGGTCATTGTCATCGGTCACGAATTCGGCCATTTTGCAGTGGCGAGGCGGTGCGGAATCCGCGTAAAGGAATTTGATGTCGGTATGGGACCTGCGTTATATCGGCACAAGGGCAAGGAGACGGAGTTCTGCATTCGTCTGTTTCCCATCGGCGGAGCCTGCATCTTTGACGGAATGGAGGCTATGTACGATCCGGACAGTATTGCGGAGGCGGCGCAGCAGGATGGTAGCCACCGGGATGAAGAATTTCCGGATGCGGCCGGAAAGGACGTGGATGTTCACGCCTATCCGAATGCCGGCGTAGGGGCCCGCATTGCGACGGTGCTGGGAGGCCCCATTGCCAATTTTATCATTGGCCTTGTCTTTGCCATTATCATTGTAGCTTTTTGCGGCACCGATTTGCCGGTGATTCGCGATGTTGTAGAAAACTCGGCCGCGCAGGAGGCTGGGCTTTTGGCAGGCGATGAGATCACAGCCATCAATGGAAGGCCGATCCATATTTTTCGCGAGATTTCATTAAGCTCATCTATGAATTACGGCGAATCCATGCGGATTACCTACAAGCGGGACGGGGAGAAGCACACGGTGGTTCTAACGCCGCGCTACGATGAGGAGGCCGGCGCGTATTACATCGGCATCATCGGCTCCGGGGAATACGTAAGCTGCGGACCGCTTCAGACCTTCCGGTATGGATTTTATGAGGCGGAGTATTGGGTGCGGGCAACGTTCCAGTCCATCGGTTTGATTTTCCGAGGGCATTTTTCTGCCGATGATCTTTCGGGACCGGTGGGCATCGTGAAGGTAGTGGATGATACCTACGAGGTGACGAAGCAGTATGGCATATCGACGGTGGTGCTGACGTTCATGAATCTTACAACGCTCCTGTCGATCAATCTGGGAATCATGAACCTTCTGCCGATTCCGGCACTGGACGGCGGGCGGTTTCTGCTTCTTCTGGTGGAGCTTGTTCGCGGGAAGAAGCTCTCGGCGGAGAAGGAAGGTTATGTCACACTGGCAGGTGTGGTGATTTTGATGGCGATTATGGTGTTCGCACTAATCAATGATATCGGAAGATTCTTCCGGTGAGACTTCGAAAGGCTACTGATTGGACAACTTCGCTGGAGCCCGCTGATGGGTGACGTCCGTATAATAGTTGCTGCAGAGAGCTGCGGCAAAGAAAGGGAAAAATGATACAGAAAACAGATACTGTTCGGCAGCATACCAAGGTGATTTCCATCGGTAATGTGAAGATCGGCGGCGGAAATCCCATTGCCATTCAGTCCATGACGAACACACGGACGGATGATGTGGAGGGAACGGTTGCGCAGATTCTGCGCCTGGAAGAAGCGGGATGTCAGATCATTCGCTGCACGGTGCCGGATGAGAGCTGTGCGGAGGCTATTGCACAAATCAAGAAACGCATTCATATTCCGCTGGTGGCGGACATTCATTTCAATTACAAAATGGCAATTGCGGCGATGGAGAACGGTGCGGATAAGATCCGCATCAATCCGGGCAACATCGGCGGCGAGGACAGGATCCGTGCGGTGGTTGACTGTGCCAAGGAACGGCGTATTCCGATTCGTGTGGGCGTGAATTCCGGGTCTTTGGAACGGAATCTTCTGGAAAAATACGGCGGCGTTACGCCGGAAGGTCTGGTGGAGAGCGCCCTGGATAAGGTGGGCATGGTGGAGAAGTGCGGCTATGATCAGATTGTGATCAGCATCAAGTCCTCGGATGTTTTGACCTGCGCGCGGGCGCACGAGATTCTGGCACAGAAGACCGATTACCCGTTGCATGTCGGCATTACCGAAGCAGGAACTACCTACGGCGGACTCATTAAATCCTCGGTGGGACTGGGGATTATCCTTTATCAGGGGATCGGGGATACCATTCGTGTGTCGCTCTCCGGCGATCCGGTGGAGGAGGTACGTGCAGCCAAGGGAATTCTGCGGGATCTTAAGCTGCGGACGGACGGCGTGGAGGTGACATCCTGCCCGACCTGCGGACGGACGAGAATTGATCTGATCGGTCTGGCCGGGAAAGTAGAGGAAATGGTGCAGCGCTATCCATATAGCATCAAGGTTGCAGTAATGGGATGCGCAGTTAACGGGCCCGGGGAAGCCAGAGAGGCAGACATCGGCATTGCCGGCGGCGACGGCGAGGGCATTCTCATCAAAAAGGGAGAAATCGTCCGGAAAATGCCGGAGACGGAGCTTCTGGCAGCCTTGAAGGATGAGCTGGACCACTGGGAAGAGAACCGGTAGGGGAAGAGGAACATCTGCCTGCAAGCGGAAGATGTCGTTTAAAAAGGCAGATGCGAAGCAGATACAGGTGAGAATCAGGTAAGGATACAGAGTATATGGCAAAGGCTTTTACGGAGGCATTTCCCACGCTTCGGCCCAAGGGGGAGCTGCGGGATTTGTTCTCGGATACACAGGTCACCCGGATTGCCTACAACAAGGATCACACAAAGCTGCGAATTTATCTGGAATCCCGGCATTTGATCCATATTAAGTATGTGCGGCAGATGGAGGATCTGATTACGGCGGAGGTTTGCCCGGGAGGCGGCCTGCGGGCGGTGATCATAGAACATTACCTGCTGTCGGCACAATACAATGCAGAAATGCTGATGCATGAATACATGGATTCGCTTGTTACGGAGCTGTGGCAGGAGAACCCGATCTGGGGAAGCTTCTTCAAGGAAGCTTCCTTTGCTTATCCGCGGGAAAATACCATTGAGCTCCATTTGGAGAATTCAGGATTTGCAAGGGACGGCGGAGTGGCCATTCATCGCATGCTGCAGGACATCCTGCGGGAACGCTGCGATATGGACTGCGAAATCAGTCTTTTATACGATTTGCCGGTCCGCAGCCATGCAAAGGCGGTACTGGACGATACGGTCCTTCCTGTCACCGGTGGGCGACGGGGGACGACGGCTCCTTCTATGGAATCCGGCTCCGGTCAGGGGCAGGCGGATCTTCCCTGGGATACCGATGGCGGTACGCAGCAGGCAAAGAAGGAAGCGACGCTTACTGCCGCAAAAACCAAGGAGCCGGCACCGGCGGATGCACTGGCTAGGCAGGCGGCAGGGGAACCTCGCCGGACAGAGCAGACAGGCAGAGCTGCGGAAAAGGACCAGGCAAGAAACGGTAAAACAGCGGGAGATACCAAGGCGCTGCGCAGCTTTATTCGCTCTGCCCGTCCGGATGTGATTTGCGGACGTGATTTTGCGGATGAATCCATCTCTATTTCGGACATCATCGGTGAGATGGGAGAGGTTACCATCCGCGGCAAAATTATGACCAATGAGCGCCGGGATATCCGCAACGAGAAATCAATCCTGAAATTCACGCTGACGGATTTTACCGATTCCATTGTCGTCAAGCTCTTCGCACCGACCATGTACGCAGAGCAGACCATGAAACGCCTCGAGCCGGGGAACTTTGTGAAGGTGAAGGGCTATACCAAGGAGGACACGTTTGAGCATGAGATAACCGTGTCCTCGCCTACGGGAATCATGGAAATTCCGTCCTTTGAAACCAAGCGCAAAGACCGGTTTGATCACAAGCGTGTGGAGCTGCACATGCACACGAAGATGAGCGACATGGACGGGGTGTCGGAGTGCTCAGACCTTGTAAAGCGGGCGTATCAATGGGGGTGGCCGGCTGTCGCTATTACCGACCACGGAAACGTGCAGGCCTTTCCGGATGCCAATCATGTGGTGGAGAAGATCCTTGGAGACCTGAACAAGGAAAGAAAAAAGCAGGGGCTTGCGCCGATCGACCGGGAGAACTTTTTCAAGGTGATCTACGGGGTGGAATGCTACCTTGTGGATGATCAGAAGAAGATGGTGTCCTTCGGGAGCCTGCCGGAGGGACAGCCGGAGTATACGGTGGCAGATGGGAGCTATGTGATTTTCGACCTGGAAACCACCGGCTTTTCTTCAGAACGGGACCGGATCATTGAGATCGGCGCGGTTCGGTATGAGAACGGGAAACGTGTGGGAGAGTTTTCGGAATTTGTAAATCCGCAGATTCCCATTCCCTTCCGCATCACGCGTCTTACCAGTATTACGGATGAAATGGTAATGCCGGCCAAAACCATCGATGATGTGCTGCCAAGGTTTCTGGAATTTTGCAAGGGAAGCGTACTGGTGGGCCACAATGTGGGCTTTGATATCAGCTTTATCCGGAGCAAGGCAAAGGAGCTGGGGCTGGAGGCTCCTTTTACCACCATCGACACCATCGGAATGGCAAGAGTGATGCTGCCGGGGCATAAATCCTACAACCTTGATGCGGTTGGGAAGCTCCTGAATGTGGTCAATCCCCATCATCACCGGGCAGTGGATGATGCACAGACAACGGCGGAGATCTTTGTAAAGCTTCTTGCAAGGTTCACGGCGAAGGGGGCAGCGACGCTGCAGGACATGAATGATCTGGGAGACCAGGATCCGGATGTTATCCGGCGCCTTCGCCCGTACCATTGCATTCTTCTGGCTAAAAATGTGACCGGCCGCACCAACCTGTACCGGATGATCAGTGAGTCGCATCTGACCTATTTTTACCAGAAGCCCAAGATTCCGAAGTCGCTTTTGATGCAGCTGCGGGAGGGAATCATTGTGGGATCTGCCTGCGTGATGGGCGAGCTTTATCAGGCGATTCTGGATCAGAAGGACGAGGAAACACTGGCCGGTATCGTTGATTTTTACGATTATCTGGAAATTCAGCCAAGGGCTAATAACCGGTTCCTCATTGATTCGGAACGATACGAAGACATTCAAAGCGAGGAGGATGTTCTGGACATCAACCGGAAGATCGTAAAGCTCGGAGAGCAGTACGGAAAGCCGGTTGTGGCAACGGGAGATGTTCACTTTCTGGATCCCGGGGATGAAATCTACCGCTCGATTATTCAGGACAGCATGAGCATGAACCGGGAGGAGGATCCGGCACCGCTCTACCTTCGGACAACGGATGAAATGATGGAGGAATTTTCCTACCTTGGAACGGCCAAGTGTGAGGAGGTTGTCATCACCAATCCAAACCGCATTGCCGGATGGGTGGATGTCATTTCTCCGGTTCGTCCGGATAAATGTCCGCCGGTTATTGAGAACTCGGACGGACAGCTTCGTGAGATCTGCTACCGGCAGGCCCATAAAATGTACGGGGATCCGTTGCCGAAGGTGGTGAGTGACCGGTTGGAGAGAGAGCTGACCTCCATCATCAAGAACGGATATTCCGTTATGTACATCATTGCGCAGAAGCTGGTGTGGAAATCCAATGAGGACGGATATCTGGTGGGATCCCGCGGATCGGTTGGATCGTCCTTTGTGGCTACTATGTCCGGAATTACGGAAGTGAATCCGCTGGCACCGCATTATTACTGCGAAAACTGCCATTATTCGGATTTTGAATCGGAGGAGGTGAAGTCCTATTCCGGTAAATGCGGCGTGGATATGCCGGTGAAAATGTGCCCGAACTGCGGAAAGGAGCTGGTACGGGCCGGCTTTGATATTCCCTTTGAGACGTTCCTGGGGTTTAAGGGCGACAAAGAGCCGGATATCGATCTGAATTTCTCCGGAGAATACCAGTCGAAGGCACATGCATACACAAAGGTAATCTTTGGCCATGAGCAGACATTCAAGGCAGGGACCATCGCAACGGTGGCGGACAAGACGGCCTATGGATATACATTGGGGTACTGCGAGCATCGGGGCATCAGCAAGCGTCGCTGCGAGATGGAGCGCCTGGCGAAGGGGTGCACCGGCGTACGAAGATCGACGGGACAGCATCCGGGTGGTATCGTGGTTCTTCCTCTGGGAGAGGAGATCAATACCTTTACGCCGGTACAGCATCCGGCCAATGATATGACGACCAACATTGTGACCACCCACTTTGATTACCATTCCATCGATCACAACCTGCTGAAGCTGGATATTCTCGGACACGATGATCCGACCATGATCCGTATGCTGCAGGATATTACGGGGGTAAACCCCATTGAGCTTCCACTGGATGATGAGGGGGTAATGAAGCTGTTCGTCGGTCTGGAGTCTTTGGGAATCACACCGGAACAGGACGGCGGAATCAAGGTGGGGACGCTTGGCGTGCCGGAGTTCGGCACGAAGTTCGTTATGGGAATGCTCCAGGATACCAAACCGACGACGCTGTCGGAGCTGATTAAAATATCCGGTCTATCTCATGGGACGGACGTTTGGCTGGGAAACGCCTCTGACCTGATTGCGCAGGGAACCTGCACACTGGCAACCTGTATCGGATGCCGTGATGACATCATGATTTATCTCATCGGAAAGGGAGAGGATCCCTCGATGGCATTCAAGACCATGGAGTCGGTTCGAAAGGGAAAGGGATTGACGCCGGAAATGGAAGAAGCCATGCGGGCGGCCGGAGTGCCGGAGTGGTACCACGACGCTTGTCTGAAGATCAAGTACATGTTCCCGAAGGGACATGCGGCGGCTTACGTTATGATGGCGCTTCGCATTGCCTGGTTTAAGGTCCACCAGCCCCTTGCCTACTACTGCGCGTATTACACGATCCGCGCGAAGGCATTTGATTATGAGATGATGGCGCAGGGACAACAGCATCTTCTAAGCTGCATGAAGGAATACCAGTCCCGGGATAAGCTGACTGCGGCGGAAGAGTCGCAGCTGGATGATGCGCTGGTGGTGCGGGAAATGTATGCGCGCGGCATCGAGTTCACGCCAATCCGGCTGGGGACGGCACACGGCCGCGCATTCCAGATTGTTGACGGCAAAATTATGCCGGCCTACACATCCATCCACGGAATGGGCGCCAGCGCAGCAGACGCTCTGGAGGAAGCCTGCAAGAACGGACCGTTTGTGTCCAGACAGGATATCCGTGAGCGGGCAAAGGTATCCCAGACCATTCTGGAAAAAATGAATGAGCTGGGTCTTTTGGGGGACCTGCCGGAATCGAACCAGTATTCCATCTTTGATCTTATGTGAGAAGAGATTTTCTGCAGGTGTTCCTGTATACTGGAGGTGTAGCAAAAACGTACCTGGGGAGGTGCTGGGATATGAGAGAAAAGAAAAGGATGCTTGATGGGCTGGCGCTTGCAGCGGCACTGGTCATTGCAATGGCAGCGGTTTGTCTGTGGCCGACCGGAACGGCATGGGCGGCGGAGCGGGCTGTGGATATTCAGAGCGCGCAGATTGTGGGGAGTGATGTGCAGGTTGTGACAGCCTCCTCGAAGGTGCCGGCCTCGGATGACGGCACGTATTATCTCTACGCCGATGAGGTGTGGCAGGACGGAGCGGCAGGGACCTTAGTTGCGACTGCGCAGGCAGGGAAGGCTGCCTTGTTTCGGTTCCCGCTGCAGTTTAATCAAAGCGGTTCCAATCTGTCGAAGAAGTTTATTGTGGCAGTGAAGCGCAGCGGCAAGATGGTGCAGGTGTCGGATGAGCATTACATCACCAATCCGGAAGCCTGTGCGACGGCGGCCTGTGTCCGGAAAGATCACGGGATCAAGGGACTTCTGGCTGATCCGGATCGCCTCATGACAAGAGAGATTGAGGATCTTGGAATTCAGCAGGTTTCCTACAACATTAACGTAGGGAAAATTGTGGGAGAGTCGACGGATCCGGCCTATCCGACGATCTATATGGACTACAACGGAAGGACATATGCCTTTAATGCGGCAGAGCTCCTCCAGTTTGATCATTTGTTTACGTACTACACAACACTGGGGCTTCAGATTACGGTTAATATTCTAAATGACAAAGAGCCTCAGGCACAGGATCTCATTCACCCGCTGGCACGAGATGAGCATGTATGCCCCGGATATGCTTTTAATACGGCAGAGCCGGAGGGCAGTAGGCATTTGGAAGCCATTGCCTATTTTCTGGGATCGCGCTACAGCGGCGGACAGGGCGTCGGACAGGTGGATAACTGGATTGTCGGCAATGAGGTGAATGCCAGAACCGAATGGTATTACACCAGCAGCACCGATCTGGATGAGAATGTCAATAACTACCATAAGGCGTTCCGTATTTTCTACAATGGTCTGAAGGCGGGAAATGCGAACTGTGCCGTATATAATTCCATTGATCAGGAATGGGGAAGAAAGTCAAATCCCGGCTGCTTTTTATCAAAGGAATATCTGGATTCATTTGCTTATTATGTGAATCGAGAAGGGAACATTGACTGGGGACTGTCCTTCCACCCGTATGATTCGCCGTTGTACGATCCGTATGCGTGGCTTGGCCTGGAACGCTGGGTACACAAGGATCTCTCTACACCTTATATTACCATGCAGAATCTGTACATACTGACAGACTACATGCATCAAAACAAGATGCTCAGCCCGTCCGGACAGGTGCGCAGCATTGCGCTGTCGGAGATTGGTTTTACATCCTATTACGGAGATGACCTCCAGTGTGCATCCATTGCTTATGGGTATCTGCAGGCGGCGGCCAATGAGGACATTGATTCGTTCATGCTCTACCGGCAGACGGATCACGCCAAGGAAATGCAGAGCCGGATTGCACAGGGACTGGTTGACGTGAATGGCAACCGGAAACCGGCCTACGATTATTATAAGTACATCGATACCGACCAGGCGCAGACATACAAGGAGAAGGCATCCCTTATCATGGGGATGAACATCGACGATCTGATCGGCAATCGGAATTTCCCGACCAGGACCTGGGTTGGATATAATGACTAGTACATCGTTTGCAAAATAACTGGCCAAATAACGCAGAACTTTTTTCTGAGGGTGCGTGTCAAAAAACGTAGGCGTAGCGGGCTACGCTGAGGATTTTTGACACGTGCAATCAGGAAAAAGGGCCAGTTAGTTTGGCCAGTTATTTAAAAATCGATGTACTAGGGTCATTCACTCGGCTGGCCAATAAGCGGAAACAAAAAACGTCACGCAATACATAAAAAAGTGCGTCTTTTTAAAAACGGTAAAAAAGACTTGCGCGGCATCCGCGAGTGTAGTATCCTCTTACATGTGCTTGAGCGCAGGAGAGAAATTCTCCGGTAGAAACGGCTCTTACACATGCAACAGGATATGGCTCGTTGGTCAAGAGGCTAAGACGCTGCCCTCTCACGGCAGAATCATGGGTTCGATTCCCGTACGAGCTACTTGCAAGATCAATTGCATATCGATTATGGCTCGTTGGTCAAGAGGCTAAGACGCTGCCCTCTCACGGCAGAATCATGGGTTCGATTCCCGTACGAGCTATTTGTAAGGCCGATCCGAAGGGATCGGCTTTTTTGTTCATAGGGGGGATTCAAAGCATGGATACAAGAATAATTGAATTGAAGAAGACGATTCTAAAGGACAACGATGCGGATGCAGATCTTCTTCGAAACGAAACCAGAGAAAGAAAATGCAGCTATCTGAACGTGATGTCGTCACCTGGCTCAGGAAAGACGACCACCATTCTGGCACTTCTGGATGCCATTGGAGACCGGCTTTCCTGCGGCGTGATGGAGGCGGATATTGATTCTGATGTAGATGCAAGGACTATGCAGGAGAAGGGGTATCCTTGCGTGCAGCTGCATACCGGCGGAATGTGCCATCTGGATGCGCAGATGTCGCGGCAGGGAATGTGTGCATTGCAGGAATTGATACAGAATCGCGCACTGAAAACCGGAGATGGTTTGTCGGAGGTCGGAGAGACACAGGATAAGAAGGCGGTTGGGACACCGGAACTGATCATTCTGGAAAATGTGGGGAATCTTGTGTGCCCGGCGGAATTTGATACCGGGGCGGATCTGAATGCAGTGATCCTTTCTGTGCCGGAAGGCGACGATAAGCCGTTGAAATATCCGTTGATGTTCGAAAAGGCGGATCTTGTGATCATTAATAAAATGGATGCGCTGCCGGCCTTCGATTTTAATATGGAAGCTTGTAAGGCTGGGATCCGGCTCCGCAACGAAAAAGCGCCGATTTTTCCGGTGAGCGCAAGAACCGGAGAAGGGATTCCGGCAGTGGCGGATTATATTCTGCAGCATGTGCAGAGCCGGAAAAATGAGACGGCTTGAAACCGTGCTGTGTTTTTCAATATAAGAGCGAGAGGGAAACGGAATGGCTGCCGTTTATGTCGAAGACAGGCGGCGGTATAGAAAGGAAAATATGAGTGTTCGCGTGATTGAAGTAAACAAAAGCGTCTATGCACAGCAGGAAAAGCTGGCGGAGGAAACAAGGCGGCTTTTGAAACAGAAGGGAATATTACTTCTGAATGTGATGGCATCGCCCGGCGCCGGGAAAACGTCGGTCCTTTTGCGCACGGCGCAAATGCTGAAAGACCGGTACCGGATTGGTGTGATGGAGGCAGACATTGATGCCACGGTGGATGCAGAGAAAATGGCCGCAGCCGGAATTCGCTCCATTCAGGTTCACACCGGCGGTGAGTGTGCGATGACGGCCCAGATGACCCGGCAGGCGCTGGATGGTATTTGGCAGGAGGATGAAGAGAAAACGGGGCAGGAAGAGAACTTCGACATATTGTTCCTTGAAAACGTAGGGAACCTTGTGTGTCCGGCTGAGGAAGACGTGGGGGCTTCGCTGAACATCGAAATCCTTTCTATACCGGAGGGAGATGATAAGCCGCTGAAATACCCGCTGATGTTCCAGGTGACCCAGGCGGTGCTGATCAATAAAACAGACACAAGGGAATATTTTCCTTTTGACGATGCGGCGGTGGTGCGGCGCATCCATGCGCTGAATCCGGAGACAGAGATTTTCTTTATCAGTGCCAAGACCGGAGAGGGGTTTGAGGATTGGGTGAATTGGCTGGAGAAACATTTGATGTAACTATTTGGTTAGCCTCTTTTAACTTGCGACAGAAATGTGGTATACTCTCCAAGGTTAGCTCTGGCAAACATTCCGGAGCGGATAATCGCAACTGCGAAAGGAGAACTGGACCATGTTACAGCATTTGGAAATTGAGAAGGTCATTGGACGTGAAATCGTGGATTCCCGCGGAAATCCTACAGTAGAGGCCGAGGTCATTCTGACGAACGGCGTAGTTGGACGCGGAACTGCACCCAGCGGTGCATCCACCGGAGAATTCGAGGCTATTGAGCTTCGGGACGGCGATAAGGGGAGATTTGGCGGAAAGGGTGTTGCTACGGCGGTTAACAACGTCAATACCGTGATCAATGATGTCTTAAAGGGACTGGACCCGCAGAATGTGTACGCAGTGGATGCTGCAATGTTGAAGGCAGATGGGACACCGAACAAATCCAAACTCGGTGCGAACGCCATTCTGGCGGTATCCATTGCCAGCTGCAAGGCAGCAGCAGAGGCTCTTGGCATTCCGCTGTATCGCTTCCTTGGCGGTGCGAATGCGAATGTACTTCCGGTTCCGATGATGAATATTTTAAATGGCGGCGCACATGCAACCAACTCTGTGGATACCCAGGAGTTCATGATCATGCCGGTTGGGGCACCCACCTTCCGCGAGGCACTTCGCTGGTGCACAGAGGTCTTCCATGCACTGCAGAAGAACTTAAAGGCTGAGGGAAACACTACGGCTGTCGGAGATGAGGGCGGTTTTGCACCGAATCTGAAGGATGATGAGGATACCATTGAGCACATTCTGCAGGCGGTAAAGGATGCCGGTTATGAGCCTGGGAAGGACTTTGTCCTTGCTATGGATGCTGCTTCCAGTGAGTGGAAGAGCGATAAGGGAATCGGCTTCTATCATCAGCCTAAGTCCGGCAAGGATTTCACTTCGGATGAGCTGATTGCCCACTGGAAATCACTGGTTGAGAAGTATCCCATCTGGTCCATCGAGGACGGGCTGGATGAAGAGGACTGGGAAGGCTGGAAAAAGATGACAGCAGAGCTTGGCGGCAAGGTACAGCTGGTGGGCGATGATCTGTTTGTGACCAACACCGAGCGCCTTTCCAAGGGAATTGCAAACGGAAGCGGCAATTCCATCCTGATCAAGCTCAATCAGATTGGATCCGTTTCTGAGACTCTGGAGGCCATTAAGATGGCGCACAAGGCCGGCTATACAGCGATCACATCCCATCGCTCCGGTGAGACAGAGGACACCACCATTGCGGATCTTGCGGTTGCATTGAATACACGGCAGATTAAAACCGGCGCTCCCTCCAGAAGTGAGCGTGTAGCCAAGTACAATCAGCTTCTTCGCATTGAAGAGGAGCTGGGCGAGGCGGCTGTATATCCCGGCAAGGAAGCCTTTAACCGCTGATTTGCTCCAATAGTTATATCTGTTTGAGATCTGTTAGCACCCATCTTTGGCTTTTCGAAGGAAGCCGGGATGGGTGCTAAATTGTTGTATATTTGATACAATATGATGACTCAAATTTGCATAAAATGTGCGAATGGGGTTGAACAGTGATCGAATAACATAAGAATCAAGCGGCTTGTACAGAGAGGATACAACCATGGCCAATAAAGTGTTTGATTTCAGCGCTGCAGCTGAGGAGCAAAAGGAAAGCGGCACGGCGGTAAAGACCGCTGTAACAGCGGAAGAGATCCGTACCTATACGACATTCCGGTCGGATGCGGAGGTGGCGGATGCGGAGCACCCGCTGCTGATTTTGAAAAATGATCGCGGAGACCTTCGGCACCATACGAGCGGCAGCTTTGAGCTCCCGGAAAAGCGCACATCCTTCCATTTCATGGCAAACGGAACACCGGCAGAGACGGATATTGCACAAATCGATGAGCGGTTTGAGGATTTGATCCGCTGGATCGGTGATAACCGCATCAATGTGCGCCTCTCCGGCCAGACAACAAGCCGTGGATACTGTGTGTATAAAATTCGTGAGGTGGATTCCGGCGGTGAAACCAAGCTTTCGGCAGAGGATGGTTTTTTGCAGTATGCCATCCGCAGGCTCCTGCAGACCAAAGCTCCGGCGGATGCACCGGATGAGGATATCGAGGAAATTGAGGGAGATGACATGAAGCTGACCAGTCTTCAGAGCATCACGGATTTCCTGAATGTAGCGGGGCGTTCGCTTCCTCCTCACATCCTCAAGTGGGCAAGACGGAATCTGGTGGTGGCCAGATCCTCGGAAATCGGACCGGATGAGCGGCGGCATGCGCAGCGGGCGCTCTCCATCATGTTGAATATCCAGTGGAAGGACACTACCTTTGGTTCTATCGATCCGGAGGAGGCACGTCGCATTCTGGATGAAGAGCTGTACGGCATGGAGAAGGTGAAGCAGCGCATCATTGAAACTATCATTCAGATCAACCGTACCCACACGCTTCCGGCGTACGGGCTTCTTCTGGTGGGACCGGCCGGCACCGGCAAATCGCAGGTTGCTTACGCTGTGGCGCGTATTCTCGGACTTCCGTGGACAACACTGGACATGAGTGCCATTCATGATTCCGATCAGCTCACCGGCACGTCGCGCGTATACGCAAATGCCAAGCCCGGCAGCATCATGGAGGCTTTCTATGTGGCCGGAGAGTCGAATCTGGTATTTATCATCAATGAGCTGGATAAGGCGGATTCCAAAACTACCAGCGGAAATCCTGCCGATGCGCTATTGACGCTGCTGGATAACCTGGGCTATACCGATAACTATATGGAATGCAACATTCCGACCGGCGGCGTCTATCCGATCGCAACGGCCAATGACAAGAGCCGCATCAGCGAGCCTTTGATGACCCGCTTTGCGGTCATTGATATTCCGGATTATACAAGGGACGAAAAAAAGACGATTTTCTCCAATTATTCCATGCCGAAGGTATTAAAGCGCATGGGAATGACCAGACAGGAGTGTGTTGTGACCGAGGACGGCGCCTATGCCGTCGTGGACAAGTTTGCGGCAATGCCGGGCGTGCGTGATCTGGAGCAGGCGGCAGAACACATGGCGGCCAATGCCCTTTACCGTATTGAAACGCAAAAGCTTTCCAGTGTGCAGTACGACGCAGAAGCGGTAAATGCGCTTTTTGAATGATGGGAAATGATCAATGATTCAGGATATTAAGCCACAGACCATGCACAACCAGTTTCGCGATGAACGGCCGGAGGATGTGCGAAAGGAGGATACGGTGTTTTCCTTTCGCGACCGGGAGATTTTGTGTTGTGTGGAAGAGAAGAAGGAAGAAAATACGGTGCGCTTCCCTTCGGCTGCGGACTACCTTGCGGCCGGGGCGAAGAGAGAGGATTTTATTTATCTGTTTGCCATTGATGATAAACCGTACTGGCTCTACATGGGGGATGCGTGCTCCTGGCCGGAGGAATCGGGGTTTGACATGAAATCCATTCGCGTTCTGCGGAGGGTGCAGCCGAAGGTTTCCTGCTTTGCGGGAGAAACGGCCTATCATCTGTACGTATGGTATCGGGACAATATTTTTTGCGGACGCTGCGGACACAAGACACTGTATTCCCATCGTGAGCGGGCAAAGGTATGCCCGGACTGCGGAAACGTGATTTATCCAAAGATTGCGCCGGCGGTGATTGTGGGAATTACCAATCCGGAGAGGAGCAAAATCGTTCTGACGCGCTACGCGGGGCGGGCCCATAAGGGAAATGCGCTGGTAGCCGGCTTTTGCGAGATCGGAGAGACGGCGGAGGACACGGTGCGCAGAGAAGTCCTGGAGGAAGTGGGGCTTCACGTTCGGCACATCCGGTACTATAAAAGTCAGCCCTGGGGGTTTGATTCTAACTTGCTGCTGGGTTATTACTGCATTGCGGATGAGGAGGAGCCGATTCATATGGATGACGGCGAACTGGCAAGAGCGGTGTGGGTATCCAGGGAAGAGATCGGCGAAGAGAACCGGGATCTTAGCCTTACGGCGGAAATGATTATGAATTTCAAGGAAGCTTAGCGAGCGAGTATATTGTAACCATCAGAAAGGCTCTTCGGAGCATATTTAGGCAGGAGGAAGAAATGCAGTACTACATGCCGGTAAAGGTTTATGAGGAAGAAAACTGTGTTCAAAAACGCAGAAAAGACCTGTGCGCAGCCGGAACCAAGGCGCTTTTGGTGACCGGCAGGAATTCGGCAAGAGCCAATGGCTCGCTGCAGGATGTGACAGATGCGTTGGAAGGCGGCGGTATTGCCTATGCGCTGTTTGATGCGGTGGAGGAGAATCCTTCCATTGAGACCGTGATGAAGGCAAGAGAGCTGGGCCTGCAGGAGGGGACAGATTTTGTCATTGGCATCGGCGGCGGCTCTGCGCTGGATGCGGCGAAGGCGGCCGCGCTGTTGCTGGCACATCCAAAGGAGGGGGCGGATTACCTGTATGATGCTGCAAAAGCGGGAAACGCAGGGCATCTTCCGCTGGTTCTGATTCCAACCACCTGCGGCACCGGATCTGAGGTGACGGGGGTCAGCGTACTGACCATTCATGCTCAGAAAACAAAAAGCTCCCTCCCGCATAAGATCTTTGCGGATCTTGCGCTGATCGACGGTAAGTACCTTGCGGGTGCACCGGCGCATATCATCCGGAACACAGCGGTGGATGCGCTGGGACATCTTTTGGAGAGCTACTATAATTCCTCGGCAACGCCTTACAGCAGAATGTGTGCCGATGCCGGGCTTATGGCATGGAGCAAGGTGCGCCGACCGCTTCTGGAACTGGATGAGAGGGCACTGACCAAGGGGGAGTGCATGCAGCTGATGCGTGCGTCTGCCTTTGCAGGAATGGCCATCGCGCAAACCGGAACCTCCCTTCCTCATGCGATGTCCTATGCGCTGACCTACGATCTGCACCTGCCCCATGGGGTGGCGGTTGGACTCTTCGAAGCCGGATATCTTCGTGCCCTTCCGGAGGAGGTGCGGCTGAGCGCCTTGCAAATGGCAGGATTTGCATCCATTGAGGAGTGGGAAGACTTTTTCCACATTGTTTGCGGCAAGGTGGCGATACCCAAAGAGGAGCTGCAGCGCGCAATTGATATGGTGGCGTCCAATCCGGCCAAGCTGGCAAAGGCTCCCTTTGCATGCACGGAGGAAGTGCTGCAGCAGATGGTGATGCACGTATAGGCGTGGTATAGATGCGGCCAAGCGACAGGGGCAGGTACGGTAATATGTAACCTGCAAAATCGGCATTTCCTTAGACGGAGGCAGCTATGGAACGATACGAGATTGCAATAATCGGAACAGGGCCGGCAGGCCTGGAGGCTGCGATCACGGCCAGAATACGCAATAAGAAAATCATTCTGTTTGGCAGCAGGAAGCTTACTGCCAAGGTAGAGAAGGCACACACCATACAGAATTACCTGGGCTTCCCGGCGGTCAGCGGGAGCGAACTTGTGTCTGCGTTTCAGAAGCACCTTGATGCTATGGATATTGCGGTGACGGAGGATACGATCCATCTGGTTTTTGCGACCGGCGAGTCTTTTATGCTGCAGGGAAACGGAACCGAATATGAAGCGGATACTGTCATTTTGGCAACCGGTGTAAATGCGGCTAAGCTTTATCCCGGCGAGGAGGAGTACCTCGGCAGAGGTGTGAGCTACTGCGCAACCTGCGATGCCATGCTGTACCGTGGAAAGACGGTAGCGGTGATCGGATTTTCAGCAAAAGAAGAGGCAGAAGCTGCGTTTCTGGCGGAGGTGGCCGGCAAAGTATACTACCTGCCAATGTATCAGGAACCGGTATCGATTCAGACCGACCGGAACGTGGAAGTTGTTTATGAATCCCCCTCTGCCATCGAAGGGACAATGAAGGTGAGTCACCTTGTGACAGACCAGAGCAAGTATCCGGTGGATGGCGTGTTCATCCTTCGGGAGAGCGTTTCACCGGCGCAGCTGGTTCCGGGACTTGCGCTGGAGGACAATCATATAAAGACCGATCGCCAGATGCGGACCAACATTCCGGGGTGTTATGCCTGCGGAGACGCGGCAGGGACGCCTTATCAGTACATCAAGGCAGCAGGCGAAGGAAATGTGGCGGCCCTTTCTGCTGTAAGCTAC
>CAVKRN010000020.1:0-35755 GCA_963658695.1 bacterium | reverse complement strand
CTCCCTATTATGCGGGAGCTTTCGCTTACCTATGAAGTTTCCTGCCGCTGCCTGCAGGAGGCGGCGTTCTGGGAGAGAATGCTGGCGTTTCTTTCCTCTTCTCGTCTTATCACACCAAAGCTCCTGCAGCCGGAGATTTTTAATGAGACGGATCCGGTCCTTTCTCAGCTGCGGGAAATGGGAAGTCGTCTCCGGGAGGTCAGAAAGAAGCTTCTGACGGACTATCGTGAAGAGATCTTGGAGCAAAACGGAACGGAGCTTTGGCACCGGCTGAGCACCAAATACAGCGGGAAGGCAGCCAGATTATGGAGCGGCGAGTACAAGCGGCTTGTTGCCGGGCTTCGCAGCTGCCGCAGGGACGGGAGCAAGGTCAGCTACGAGGAAGCGGTTCAAGCGGCAGAGCAGCTGGCTGCAATGGAAAAGCTGTCGACGGACTACGCGGAACTGGAGAAGAAAATCATCGGCTATCTGGGACCGGCCTATCAGGGAGCGGATTCGGATTGGGACTACATCGCGCAGCAGATGGATGAGCTATATGCGTTTCTGGATGAGCGGGTTTATCTTGGCAGGTTTTCTGTGCTGCAGAATCTGACGGATGAGCAGGGAAAATTAGCTGCTTTGGCCGAAGGACTTCGAAATGCACGGAGTGCGTGCGACGAAGAAACGCTGCAGGAAGTCGAGGGAAGCTTTGACACGGGCGCTTTGGATGTTTCCGGAAGTGCGGCGGCTCTCGTGCTGATTCGTCTGAAGGGCTGCCTTCTGGCGATGGACCGACTGGAGGAGTGGCAGGTATTTTACAGGGTGTTATCGCAGCTTACGGATCGGGGATATCTTCCGCTTTTGCACCGTATGGTACAGGAAAATATGCCCGGGGCGTGCATTGCTCCTTCATTTCGGAAGCGGTTTTTGCATCAGTGGATGGACCGGCTGATCGGAAGTCTGCCGGGAACACCGGACTTGGTGGTGTTTGATGCAGCCGGATTATTCCTACCGGAAACCATTCCGGAGGCAATGGCCTGGAACCGGGAGCTTTTGGCGGTAAGAACCATAGAGAGCATGCGGGAGCTTCTGCGGCAGGAAAGCGACAGCTGCCAGGCACAAAAGCGGGCCCCGGTTTTTCCGCCGTACAAGGCAGCGAACCTGCAGCAGCTTCAGTATCTGTATTTTGCCGGGGACCTGCAGACCTTTGTGCGGGGAATTCTGGAGATCGAGGCACCGCTCTCAGAGGAACTTCTTTTGAAACGTATTGTGTGGTGGTTTGGGAAAGAGAAGGTGACCAGCGGTGTTCTGATGGAGTTCCAGAGGCAGATGAAGGGATGCGAGAGCCAGGGGATTTTCCGGAAAAACGGATTCCTGTATCTGGAAAATCAGATAGGCAATCCGGACAATCTGGTGCTGCACGTACCGGGCGATATGAAACGGGAACTCCGTATGATTGCGCCGGAGGAGCTTGCGGCCGGTATGAAAGTGATTTTAAAAAGAGAAGGTATCGTGGACAAAGACACGCTGTTCGAACGTGTGCTGCAGCTGTGCGGGTATGAACACATGGAGAATGCGTACGCCGGGCACCTGGAGAATGCATTTTCGCTGCTGCAGCGGACGTAGCAGCCGGCGACGATTCAGATCCAGCCGCCGTCCATAGTGATGATCTGTCCGGTGAGGTAGGCGGGCGCGTGCGCCAGCTGCACAGCCATGGCAGCAATTTCCTCCGGATCGGCAAAGCGCCCGGCCGGAATCTCCTCCGCAAGCGCGGCGCGCTCGTCGGGACTGAGAAGATGATTCATTTGTGTTTCGACACACCCGCAGGCAAGGGCGTTGACCGGAATGCCGGAAGGAGCCAGCTCCTTAGCCAGTGCACGGGTCAGCGCATTGACGCCGCCCTTGGAGGCAGAGTAGGCGACTTCACAGGAGGCACCCACGGACCCCCAAACCGAGGAAATATTAAGAATCCGGCCGGGACAAGCGGTACTGTCTTCGGAACGGTTGCGCAAGAATAGAGGAATTGCCTCACGGGAGGTATAAAAGACCGAGGACAGATTCGTCTGGAGAATGGTGTTCCACTGCGCATCGGTCATGTCCTGCAACAGTCCGAGGTGCGCAACGCCGGCATTGTTCACAAGGAGCTCCAGATGCGTAAGGTTCTTAAAAAGTGCGCGGACGGCAGAAGGATCCCCTGCGTCGCAGCAAACGCTGTGAATGCAAAGGCCGGAACCCTTATGAAGTGCTTCCAGCTCCCTTGCCAGCTGATTCAGAGCAGGCAGTGACCGGGAACAGGTCAGAACCAGATCCCAGCCATCCTCTGCCAGAGCGCAGGCGATGGCTCTTCCGATGCCTCGGGAGGCACCGGTTACCAGAGCGGTTTTGCGACCAGTCGGCAGGCTGTCGGAGGATGCGTTTGTATTCAAATTTATATTCATGAGAACTCCTTAGAAACATCCGGTGGATCGCAGTGCGTTACTGCATACACGCCATCCATCGCTTGGCTGGCGAGTGAACTATTACCGCAGTGCAAATCCGGCGTGGGAAACGCTTTAATCAGCATTTCCGTAATTCAGTTGATTACGGTATAATTGTAGCTATTCGGAGTCAAGCAAATTTGCATAAAATGCAGTAACAGTTTAGCATCCCATGTCGATCTTCCTTCGGAAAATCAATCATGAAGCTGTACGCAAGCGGCCAATACATGTTGAAATCGTCAGGTGCTAAACAGATACAAGGTGAAGAGGTTTCTAAGTTGAGCAGAATGCGCGGAGAACGCAGAACTGATACCGGGAATGGCGTGGTACGCATGGTATTCGTGGTTCTGGCTTCGGTTGTTCAGATTTTTTTATTATATCTTGTTATGCGGTGGCTGACGGCATATTCCACGTGGATCTACATAGGCGTGAGATTGGCGGCCGTGATGGTCATTCTGGCCATCTACGGGTATCATACAACGACATCGATGAAGCTGCCATGGATTGTGCTGATTCTGGCGGCACCGTTTCTGGGGATTATTCTGTGGTTTCTCATGGCCAGTAAGCTGGCAACCCATCCGATGAAGGCGCGATTCGCGAGAATTGAAGAGCTGCTGTCGGGCTTTTTGCTGCAGGAAGAGCACACCCAGGAACAGCTCCGGCAGGAGAATGCTGCCGATGCCGGACTGGCGCAGTATTTGTGGAGAAAGGGACATTACCCTTTGTATCGAAATGAGGGATGTCTGTATTACAGGAGCGCGGCCGAGGCACTGGAAGCGCAGCTTTCGGATCTTCAAAGGGCAAAGTCCTTCATCTTCATGGAGTATTTTGCCGTCGAAGATAAGGAGTCCTTTGGCAGAATTCATCAGGTGCTGAAGGAAAAGGCAGCGGAGGGCGTCGAGGTTCGCCTCTTTTACGATGATGTCGGGAGCATTGGCTTTGTCAACGGGCGATTCTGCAAGCGGATGGAGGCAGAAGGCATCAAAGCCCGTATTTTCAATCCGGTACTGCCGAGTCTTCGCGTATTTATGAATAACCGGGATCATCGGAAGATTACGGTGATCGACGGGAGAGTTGCCTACACGGGAGGCTATAACCTGGCCAATGAGTATTTTGGCGTCACAAAGCCCTACGGCGAGTGGAAGGATGCGGGAGTTCGGGTGACGGGACCGGCGGTCCGCACCTTTACAACTGTTTTTTTGGAAATGTGGAATGCCATTCACGCAACCGACGAGAATGACAAGGAGTTTGATCGGTTCTTTCCCGGTCTTACCATCGGGGAAAGCGGGCGAGGAAAGCAAAGTGCCCGGGAAATTCTGGAGGAAGCGCAGGATTCCGGAATGTCGCCTCATAGCTTTCTGGAGGAGCTGGCGCAGAAGAATATTACGAGAAATGAGGCGGCAGAGAAGACCCTGTATGACACGCTGCCGGACGCGGCGGGCTTTGTACAGCCCTACGCCGATTCCCCGCTGGACGAAGAGCAGATTGGTGAGAATGTATATTTGTCCATTGCCAATGGTGCGGCGGACTATCTGTATTTTGTGACGCCGTATCTGATCCTGACGGATGAAATGAGCCGGGCCATCACGCTGGCCGCAGAGCGCGGCGTGGATGTCAGGATCATTACGCCGGGGGTTCCGGACAAGAAAATAACGTATCAGCTTACCAGATCGTATTACGCACAGCTGATTCGCAAGGGTGTGCGGATTTATGAGTTCACGCCGGGATTCTGCCATGCCAAGTGCTGTGTCAGTGATGACCGTGTGGCGACATGCGGAACCATCAATCTGGATTATCGGAGCTTGTATCACCACTTTGAGGACGGGTGCGTGATGTATGGAGCCCATGCGGTCCTGGATGTCAGAAACGACCTGGAGGACGTACTATCCAGAAGCCGTGAAGTCACACAGAACTATGGTCCGGGACACCGGAGCACAACACTTCGAATGTTCCAGTGCGTCCTGCGACTCATTGCACCTCTAATGTGAAGACACTACAAGGACAGTGCATATCCACGACTGCCTCTGCGCATGCTTGCATGCAGCAGAGAGCAGAAGTGGATATGAGTCCACATCTCGTGTTCCCGAAGGGAATACGAGATAGCTGCAAAGGGAAAGGGGAAAAGATGGCATTTTCTTCCAATGATTATCAACAGCTCGGTCTTGGTGACCGGGCAATGGCACTTAGCGAGCGCCAAAAGCGCCGCATTGACAATTCCTGGGCCGGGGCCTTTGCGTCGCGGATCTTCCCCAGCATCGATGACCGGCTCTTTTTGCCGCTGTATTCCAGTGCCTCGGCCAAGCCCAGCAGTCCGGTCAATGTTCTTGTGGGCGGTCTGATTCTGGAGGCCTTGTTCGGACTTTCGGATGAAAAGCTGGTGGAAAACTGCATCTGCGATGTCCGCTACCAGATGGCCCTTCACACAACCAGTGATCTGGAACAGCCGATCTCCGTCAGCACCCTTCAGCGCTTCCGCAGAAGAGTGGCGGATTATGAAAAGGAGAGCGGCATCAATCTCTTACGCGACTGCATTGACGGCATCGCTGCGCCTCTGGATGAGCTGATTCAAACGTATCTTCCGGGACTGGAAGCGGACAGTCAGAGCATTGAACGCAGTATTCTGCGCAGCCGCGGCGGGGAATTTGATGAGAGCATTCTCTCCGATCCGGAAGTATTTAAAATCAATGTACTGCCGGCGCATTCAGACCACGTAGCGTATGCGTCTGCCGACGAGCTTCGGAAGCAAACAACATCGCTTCGCTGCTCCTTAAACGGACTGTGGAAATTCTCCTATGCCAAAAATCCGGCTTCGGCCATCCGGGGCTTTGAGAAGCGTTCCTACGACTGCAGCAGCTGGGATGACATCCGTGTGCCCGCCCATATGCAGATGGAGGGGTACGATATTCCGGCCTATGTCAATCTTCAGTATCCGTGGGACGGACGGGAGGAGATTAAGCCCGGAATGATTCCGATGGCGTTCAACCCGGTGGGCAGCTATGTCAAATATTTTACAGTTCCGAAGGACATGCAGGGGCGACCGCTTTACATCTCCTTTCAGGGCGTGGAGAGCGGCTATGCCCTGTGGCTGAACGGCTGCTTTGTCGGTTACAGTGAGGACACCTTCACGCCGTCTGATTTTGATCTTACGCCGTATGTCACAGAGGGAGAGAACAAGCTGGCCGTGCGCGTCTACAAATGGACGAGCTCCAGCTGGTTGGAGGATCAGGATTTTTACCGCTTCAGCGGTATTTTCCGTGATGTGTATCTGTATACGAAGCCACCTGTTCATCTGGAGGATCTGAAGATTCGCACGCACCTGTCGGAGAATTTTGACAGTGCAGAGCTCCTGCTGGATTTGCAGCTTTCATCCGATGCTGCGGCAGAAGAAGGGCAGGAGGTCCGGCACGGCTACGGCTACACAGAATATCGCCTGGAGAGGGACGGACGAGTCATCCTGTCCGGGGAGGTGGACAATGAGAGCTGCACCGCAATCCGGGAGACGGTGGCGGCACCGGCGTTGTGGTCGGCAGAGGACCCGCAGCTCTACGATTTGTATCTGACACTCCATGATAAGTCGGCGCGCGCCGTGGAATTCATCCATGAGAGGGTGGGCTTCCGTCACTTTGCGATGAAGGACGGCCTCATGTGCCTGAATGGCAAACGGATTGTGTTCAAGGGCGTAAATCGTCATGAGTTTGCCTGTGACACCGGCCGAGCGAACATGAGCGAGGAGCAGATGCGTCAGGACCTGACCATCATGAAGCAAAACAACATCAACGCCATCCGCACGAGCCATTATCCGGACGATTCCAAGCTATACCGGCTTTGTGATGAATATGGCCTGTACCTGATCGCGGAGAATAACATGGAGACCCACGGCTCCTGGGCGGCGAGGCACATTTCCGGTGAGGAAAATATTGTCCCGGGCGACCATCACGAGTGGGAGGCGGTGCTGCTGGACCGCGTGAATTCCTGCTATCAAAGGGACAAGAACCATCCGTCCATTCTGATCTGGTCCTGCGGCAATGAGTCCTTCGGCGGCAGTGTTATTTATGAAATGTCGAAAGAGTTTCATAGGCTGGATCCGGACCGGCTGGTGCATTACGAAGGTATTTTTCATGATCGCCGGTATGAAGGCACATCGGACATGGAAAGCCAGATGTACCCGCCGGTGGAGAGCATTCAGAAATTCCTGGAGGAACACCCGGATAAGCCCTTTATCTGCTGCGAGTACACGCATTCCATGGGCAATTCCAATGGCGGCATGTTCCTGTATACGCAGCTGGCCCAGACGCAGCCGCGGTACCAGGGCGGCTTTATCTGGGATTTTGTGGACCAGTCCATTCGCAGGAAAGACCGGTATGGCGTAGATTTTCAGGCTTACGGCGGGGATTGCGGTGAGCGTCCGACGGATTACAGCTTCTCCGGTAACGGAATTGTTGCCGGTGACCGCACGCCGTACCCCAAGCTCCAGGAGGTGAAATTCCTGTATCAGAACCTGTCCATCGACGTGGAAAGGGATCATTTCTGTGTCAACAATCGGAACCTGTTCGTATCGACGGACCGATATGCGTGCGTTGTCCTTCTGGAAAAGGAAGGAGTATGTCTGGAAGAGCAGACGGTAGACACTGGCGCCGCACCTTTGACACAGGAACAGTATCCGCTTCCCTTCCGGATTCCCAAGGAGAGCGGGGAGTACGCGGTAACGGTTTCCTTCCGGCTGAAGGAGGATACGATTTGGGCTGCAAAGGATCATGAGGTTGCTTTTGGACAGGGCGTATTCCTCGTGGAGGAAACCGATGAGCAGGTGAATGAGAAAACGCAGCTGCAGAAGGATGCGGCGCTTCGTGTGATTCGCGGCACCTTCAATGTGGGGGCAAAGGGAGAGCATTTTGATGCGCTCTACTCGTTCCTGAACAAAACAGGATTGAAGTCCTACCGATATGGCGGAAAGGAGCTCATCGACCTGCCGCCAAGACCCAACTTCTGGAGGGCGCCCACCGACAATGACAAGGGCAACAACATGCCGGGAAGGTACGGCGTCTGGAAGCTGGCAAGTCTGTATGCATCGGACCTGCCGGCGGAAGGGATGGGAGTGCTCTCGGAGGAAGAGGCAGCGGCCTATCCGAAGATGGCGTATTCACCGGAACAGAGTACCTTTGCGGTGACGCAGCGTTTGTTCCTGCCAACAAGCCCCGAGTCGCAGATGGAGGTGACAACACGGTTCCATGCAGACGGCAGCGTGGACTATATTCTGGACTATGATGCACCGGAAGGCGTAGTGCCGATGCCGGAATTCGGGATGCTCTTTACGATGGATGCCGATTATGACCGGGTTGCCTGGTACGGAAACGGGCCGGCGGAAACCTATTGCGACCGGGATAGGGGAGCAAAGCTGGGCGTTTATCGCGGTACGGTGCGGGAACAGATGACAAGATATCTGGTGCCGCAGGAGTGCGGCAATAAGACCGGCGTTCGCTGGGCAAGGGTGACGGATCAAAGAGGGCGCGGCCTGGAGTTTCGTGTGCCGAAGGGGCAGACGATGAATTTCTCGGCCTTGCCCTGGACGCCGGAGGAAATCGAAAATGCCGCGCACCATACCGAGCTTCCGCCGGTGCATCACACCATTGTGCGCTGCTCTCTGATGCAGATGGGCGTTGCCGGAGACGACAGCTGGGGCGCCAGAACAAGAGAGGAATTCTTATTACATCCGTCCGAACACCTGCATTTTGAAGTCACGATGCGGGGAGTCTGACAATTCAATAAATCACTTTTTCTAAAAATATTCGGGCCAAGGCAGCGCCGTATTTCTGTCCTCCCCCGGAATGATTTTGGAAGAAATGCTCCTTGACAGCATTTGCTGCCGATGGTATCCTCTACCAAGGAGATCGCGAGAAGATCTTTTTTTTGTGCGCAAATGCCGTGCATATGCGCCGCAGCCGGGAGGCGGTTGCCTGCGAGAGGATCCGCCGATTACCGGAGTATAGTTCATCATTTGGAGGTAAAAACTATGCGTACTAGAATCACCCTGGCCTGCACCGAGTGCAAGCGCCGCAACTATAACACGACCAAGGATAAGAAGACCCATCCTGATCGTATGGAGATCAAGAAGTACTGCAGATTCTGCAGACAGCATACCCTGCACAAGGAGACGAAGTAATTCGCCGGTTCTTTGGAGGATCGTATGGGAAACGAGAAGTCAAAAGCCAAAGAGTCCAAGGCAGCGTCCTTTTTTAAGGGCGTCAAGGCTGAATTCCGCAAGATCATTTGGCCGGACCGCGATACCATGTTCAAGCAGCTGGTGGCCGTTTTGGTTGTCACTGTTATTCTGGGAGCTGTGATCGCATTGCTTGATTTTGGGTTCCAGAATCTGATTGATTTCCTGACAAGCCTTTCCTTTGGAAGCTGAGAACTGCTTGCATTGTGAAAAGCCGGGCATCGGAGCAAGGTGCGCAGGATGCCTTTGTAACAGGACGGAACAGATCAGAAGAGGTAGATCGATGGCAGATAAGAATATTGCAAAGGTTCGTGTCAAGGCCGGCGTTCTTCCGCAGGTGCGGCAGATCCGGCGTCCGGATTTCACCGCAAAGGCGGCGGATATCGAGAAGGCGGAGGCAGAACGCGTATTAAATCAGGGCGACGGCGCTTCGGATGAAGCGGAGGCCGCTGCCGTAGCACAGTCCCTTGCTGCACAGGAAGAGGCTGGCTCGGATGGCGATCAGCTCGATGAGAGCGCGATCAGCGATGTCGCGAAGTGGTATGTGGCTCACACCTATTCCGGATATGAGAATAAGGTCAGAGAGGGACTGGTGAAGACGGTGGAGAATCGCCACCTGGAGAATCAGATCTTCGATGTAATCATTCCGGTACAGGATGTGTACGAGCTTAAAAACGGCGCGAAAAAGCTGACACAGCGGAAGCTCTTCCCGAGCTACGTTCTGGTCAATATGATTATGAACGATGAGACCTGGTATGTGGTACGCAACACCAGAGGTGTTACAGGCTTTGTTGGACCGGGATCCAAGCCGGTGCCGCTTTCAGAAGCGGAGATGAAGAATCTGGGCATCCATACAGCGGATACCAAGGTTGATTTCGCGGAAGGCGACAGCGTAGCAGTGATCGCCGGTGTCTGGAAGGATACTCTGGGCATCGTTTCCAAACTTGATTACAGCAAACAGATTGCAACCATCAGCGTGGAGCTCTTCGGAAGAGAGACACCGGTTGAGATCAGCTTTGCTGAACTTCGCAAGACCAATTGATCTTGCCTGATTCGGACAATACAGGTCACTATTCGCCTGTTTGTTGCCGCGTGGCTGACAATTGCGGCGATTGCCGGAATTATCCGGTAAAGGAGCATGCGGGAGCAGGAGCCACCTGCGATGACCGCAAAGGAGGAATTATATATGGCTAAGAAAGTAGAAGGTTACATCAAATTACAGATCCAGGCCGGCAAAGCAACCCCTGCACCGCCCGTTGGACCTGCACTGGGACAGCACGGTGTTAACATCGTAGAGTTCACCAAGCAGTTTAATGCAAAGACTGCAGATATGGGTGATACTATTGTCCCTGTTATCATCACGGTTTACGCTGACAGATCTTTCAGCTTCATCACAAAGACCCCTCCGGCAGCTGTTCTGCTCAAGAAGGCAGCTGGCATCCAGAAGGCATCCGGTGAGCCGAACAAGAACAAGGTTGCGTCTGTTACCAAGGCACAGGTTGAGGAAATTGCTAAGACCAAGATGCCTGATCTGAATGCCGCTTCCCTCGAGGCAGCAGCAAGCATGATCGCAGGAACTGCTCGCAGCATGGGCATCACCGTTACAGACTAAGGATCGGAATTGGAGGTTAAATCATGAAGCACGGAAAGAAATATGTTGAGGCCGCTAAGCTGATCGACAAGTCTAAGGTTTACGAGGCTCCGGAAGCAGTTGCACTGGTAAAGAAGAGCGCATCCGCAAAGTTTGATGAGACAATCGAGCTGCACATCCGCACGGGTTGTGATTCCCGTCATGCAGATCAGCAGATCCGCGGTGCTGTTGTCCTTCCTGCAGGAACCGGCAAGACCGTTCGCGTTCTCGTATTCGCAAAGGGTGCAAAGGCTGATGAGGCTGCTGCAGCCGGCGCTGATTTCGTCGGCGGCGAGGAGCTGATCCCGAAGATTCAGAAGGATGGCTGGCTTGATTTCGATGTAGTTGTTGCTACACCGGATATGATGAGCGTAGTTGGCCGTCTTGGTAAGGTTCTCGGACCGAAGGGCCTGATGCCGAACCCGAAGGCCGGCACGGTTACCATGGATGTTACAAAGGCAATCGCTGATATCAAAGCCGGTAAGGTTGAGTACAGACTGGACAAGGCGAACATCATCCACGTAACCCTCGGCAAGGCTTCCTTCACAGAGGAGCAGCTGCTGGAGAACTTCAATACGCTGATGAACGCCATCGAGAAGGCAAAGCCCTCTTCGGTAAAGGGTCAGTACCTCAAGAGCATTTCCATGGCAACTACAATGGGCCCTGGAATCAAGATCATCGCAAACCGCTATTAATTCTTAAAAGCCAAGCGCTACGGGCTGGCAGAGCCGGATGCAGAATCGAAGAGATTGCGAAAGTTTTCTCTTGACGCTGTGATCTTGTTCTGCTATAGTAGCGGAGGTTCGCAAAGAACCAGCCGAAGACAGCAGGTGTCCGATGGGACGTAATGCACAGCAGCCTGCCGAGGATGATGAAGTGAAATTCGTTCCCCTCTGTCATTGGCAGAGGGGATTTTTTACATTATCTCCCGAGTCGGCAATAGAATCTATAAGGAGGTAAGAAATGGCAAAGATCGAAGAGAAAAAACCTGTCGTTCAGGAGATTTCCGAGAAGATCGACGGCGCAGTGTCCGTAGTTCTGGTTGACCACAGAGGACTTACGGTTGCGCAGGATACGGAGCTTCGTAAGCAGCTTCGTGAGGCTGGCGTTCAGTACAAGGTTTACAAGAACACCATGATGCGTTTCGCATTCAAGGGTACTGATTTCGAGCAGCTCGATCAGTATCTGGACGGACCCAGCGCAGTTGCAATCTCGAAGGATGATGCAACCGCACCCGCAAGAATTCTCTGCAAGTTTGCTACAACAGCAAGCAAGCTGGAAATCAAGGGCGGTGTAATTGAGGGCAAGGCATATGACAGTGCCGCTCTGGATGAGCTTTCCAAGATCCCTTCAAGGGAAGAGCTTCTTTCCAAGTTCCTTGGCAGCATCCAGTCCCCGATCACCAACTTCGCACGCGTGCTCAAGCAGATCGCGGAGAAGGATGGCGAGGCTGCTCCCGCAGAGGAAGCACCTGCAGCAGAGGCAGAAGCTCCTGCAGAGGCATAATCGTGCCTGTAACACGAATCAGTGGGCGGCATAGAGCCGCGTAGAATTACAAAATTAACAGGAGGCATTAAAATGGCAAAGTTAACTACCGCAGAATTCATTGATGCGATCAAAGAGTTGTCCGTACTCGAGCTGAATGACCTTGTAAAGGCTTGCGAGGAAGAGTTCGGTGTATCCGCAGCAGCAGGCGTTGTTGTTGCAGCAGCAGGCGCTGGCGCAGCAGCTGAGGAAGAGAAGACTGAGTTCGATGTTGAGCTGACTGAGGTTGGCCCGAACAAGATCAAGGTTATCAAGGTGATCCGTGAGGTTACCGGCCTTGGCCTGAAGGAGTCCAAGGATCTCGTTGAGTCTGCTCCGAAGGTTGTTAAGGAAGCAGCTCCGAAGGCAGAGGCTGATGATCTCAAGGCTAAGCTTGAGGCTGAGGGCGCTAAGGTTACTCTTAAGTAATCTGATCTGCTTCGTACAAACCATATTTAGGCTGTGGATTGGCTGCATGCAGTCGGATTCGCACTTGAAACTGGTATGAGGATACCCCTTCCGGGAAACCGGAAGGGGTATTTTTGCTGTGGAAATCATTCTCCGGATTCGATATACTAAGGAGCGGTGATACGTGTTAAGAAGGAACGAGAACGCTGATGCGTCAGTGTTTTCTTCGTGTACGTTTCTAAATAAGGAGGAATGGATATGAAACCAGTAGTTCTGGTAGTAATGGACGGCGTTGGCTGGACAGAGAAGGACCAGGGAAATGCGGTTATGCATGCCTACAAGCCGCAGATTGATGAGCTCATGACCAAGTGGCCCCACACCACTATCAAGGCAAGCGGCACAGCAGTTGGACTCCCGAGTGATGATGACATGGGCAATTCTGAGGTCGGCCACAACGCACTTGGCTGCGGCCAGATCTATTCGCAGGGAGCTAAGCTCGTCAATGAGAGCATTGAGTCCGGCAAGATTTATGCATCCGATGCCTGGAAGGGTGCTGTGGATTACCTGAAGAAGAACGGCGGCAAGCTGAATTTCGTCGGCCTTCTTTCGGACGGCAACGTTCACTCCAATATTTCCCACCTGATTGCCATGATCAAGGAGGCCAAAAAGGAAGGCGTTGCAGAGGTTCGCGTACATGCACTTCTGGACGGGCGTGACGTTCCGGAGACCTCGGCTCTGCAGTATGTGGAAGAGCTGGAGAACGTATTCCAAGAGCTTAATGATGACTCCTTCCACGGCTGCATTGCATCGGGCGGCGGCCGTATGACGATCACCATGGACCGCTACGAGGCAGACTGGTCTATGGTCGAGAGAGGCTGGCACATCCATGTCATGGGTGATGGCCCGAAGTACGCATCGGCTAAGGAAGCCATTGAGTCTCTTCGCGTGGAGGGTGGTTATACGGATCAGTATCTTCCCGGCTTTGTCGTTGCGGATGCGGATGGAAATCCGGTTGGACCGATCGATGATGGCGATTCTGTCATCCTCTTCAATTTCCGCGGAGACCGCGCGGTGGAGTTCTCCAAGGCTTTTGATTACATGGACAAGGGATTTGACAAGTTCCCGATGCCCAAGAAGCCGAAGGTGTATTATGCCGGCATGCTGCAGTATGATGGCGATTTGAAGCTTCCGGACAATTTCCTTGTGACACCGCCGCACATCGAGCACACCATGAGCGAGTTCCTGGTGGAGAAGGGAGTAAAGTCCTATGCTTGCTCCGAGACGCAGAAGTTCGGCCACATGACCTATTTCTGGAACGGAAACCGTTCCGAGAAGTTCTCCGATGAGTTGGAGGACTGGGAAGAGGTTCCTTCCGATGTCATTCCCTTCGATCAGAAGCCGTGGATGAAGGCGACTGAGGTTACCGAGAAGATTGTGGAAGCCATTGAGAGCGGCAAGTATCAGTTTATCCGCTGCAATTATCCAAACGGCGATATGGTTGGACACACCGGCAATTATGAGGCGACCATCATCGGCGTGGAGTCTGTTGATCTGAACCTCAAGAGAGTCATGGATGCTTGCCTGAAGCACGACTATTGTCTCCTTGTTATGGCAGACCACGGCAACTCCGATCAGATGTACGACAAGGGCAGCAATCCGGATGGGTCTCCGAAGCCGAAGACCTCCCACACGCTGGCCCGTGTTCCGTTTGCGGTCTTCAACGGACCGGAGGGAACCAAGGTAAAGGAAGGCGATTTCGGCCTTGCCAACGTTGCCGCAACCACCGTTAAGATTCTTGGCTATGAGCCGCCGAAGGAATGGATGGAGAGTATCATTGAGTAATTACGAACAGGACAATTCAACGCATATCAGATATTGCGCCATTTGCCATCGTTCGGATAAGGATACAGGTCACCTGGTAGATATGCCGGGTGGCCTGTCCATTTGTCCGGACTGCATGCAGAAAATGGTTAATATGGCGAGCACAATCGACTATTCCTCTTTTATGGAGCAGCTCTCCAAGGGTCAGTTCCCGGATTTGTCCTCCTGGAATCTTCCGGGTACAGCCAAGGATAGCGACAAGGAACTGAAGACGCCTCCTGCCGATGTGAATCCGGCGGATGCTACGCCGCAGAAGGAGACGACTGGCCAAGCGGTTTCGCTGCAGGATGAGCCGTCAGAAGAGCCACTCTCACCGGCAGAGCAGCCTGTGCCGTCGGAGCCGGAAGAGCCGTCAGAGTCCGGTACCTCCGGGGACAAGAAGCAGGGCCATCCGACCGTGAGCTTCCTGAATCTGGGCGACATCTTCGGCATGGGCGGGATGCCCGGCATGGCGCGCCAGACGAAGGTGAAAAAGAAGAAAAAAGAAGGCCCCAAGCCAGTATTTACGTCCGATAACATTCCGGCACCGCACCTTCTGAAGGCGGAACTGGACAAATACGTCATCGGCCAGGAAAAGGCCAAGAAAACCATCTCGGTGGCCGCCTATAACCACTACAAACGGGTGAAGACCGGCACGATGGATGAAATCGAGATCGAAAAGTCCAACATTCTTCTTATCGGACCGACCGGTGCGGGTAAGACGTACCTCGTGCGCACTCTGGCGCGGCTGTTGGATGTGCCGCTGGCTATTACGGATGCTACCAGCCTGACGGAGGCGGGGTATATCGGCGACGATGTGGAGAGTTGCATCTCGAAGCTTCTGGCAGAGGCTGACAATGATGTGGATCGCGCACAAAGGGGCATTGTATTTATCGACGAGATTGACAAGCTGGCCAAAAAGCAGAATACCAATGCGCGGGATGTATCCGGTGAAGCGGTTCAGCAGGGACTGTTAAAGCTTCTCGAGGGAAGCGAAGTGGAGGTTCCGGTGGGCGCCAGCTCCAAAAACGGCATGGTGCCGCTGGTGACGGTGGATACCAGCAACATTTTGTTCATCTGCGGCGGTGCTTTTCCGGCTTTGGACGGCATTATTCGTGAGAGAATGCACAATCAGACCGCGATGGGCTTTTCGGCGCAGCTGAAGGAATCGCATGATAAAGAAGGATCGGTACTGGATAAGGTGACGAATGAGGATCTTCGGAGCTTTGGAATGATTCCGGAATTCATCGGACGTCTTCCGATTGTGTGCACGCTTCAGGATTTGGATGAGGAGATGCTGGTCCGCATCCTGCAGGAGCCGAAAAATGCGATTATCAAGCAGTATCAAAAGCTCCTGGCTCTGGATGATGTCCTTCTGGAGTTTGATCAGGACGCGCTCCATGCCATCGCACAAAAGGCAATGAAACGGGATACCGGTGCACGCGCCCTGCGCTCCATTATTGAAGAATTCATGATGGACATCATGTACGAGATTCCCAAGGACCAGAATATCGGACATGTGACCATCACGGCCGATTATGTAAACGGCCATGGTGGTCCGAAGATTGAAGTCAGGCAGTGATGACCGTTCCTGCCTTGCCTTCCAAAGCGGCAATCGCATTCTCTGCCGTTGTAATGATCGCCCGGCCGGACGGATTCGAGCGAAGATAAGAAATCGACGCCTGAATCTTCGGAAGCATATCGCTGACGCCAAACTGGTTGTCAGCGATATATTTTTCTGCCTCGGAGACGTTCATGGAGTTAATGGCCTTCTGGCCGTTTTGTCCGAACTGCAGGAACACATTCGGAACACTGGTCAGAATCAGAAGGACGTCGGACTTTAAGTCGCTGGCCAGCTTTCCGGCGATGTCGTCCTTCTCGATCACGGCAGAAGCGCCCTGCAGGGCTTCATCCTGAACAATGACAGGAATTCCGCCGCCACCGCAGCAGATGACGGTCTGACCGTTGTCCGCAAGGAGGCGAATGGTGTCCAGCTCCAGAATTTCCAGTGGCTTGGGGGTTGCCACAACGCGAAGGAAGCCCTTTCCTTCCTCCTCGGTGACGTAATTGCCCTTCTTCACCTCATTATCTGCGTCCTCTCTGGACATATAGCGGCCGATTCGCTTGCTGGGAGCGTAGAAGGCTTCGTCGTAAGGATCTACGCTGACCTGGGTCAGAATGGTGGATACCGGTGTGGAGTTGCCGCGGGAGAGAAGCTCTGCCTTGAGGGAATTCTGAATGTCATAGCCGGCATAGCCCTGGCTCATGGCACTGCAGACGCACATCGGTGCGGCAGAATAGTCAATATAAATGCGATGCAGCTCCGTCATGGCCTTGTGGATCATGGACACCTGCGGTCCGTTGCTGTGGGTGATGGTCAGCTGGCAGCCGGCATCCATCAGGTCAGCCAGATATTTCGCCGTGCGGTGTACGGCGTCCCACTGCTGGGTAGTGGTATATCCAAGTGCATTGTGACCAAGAGCGACAACAACTCGTTTTGTATTGTTTTCCATTATGTAAATGCCTCCGGGTTGATATGAATCGTTACTCAAATACAGTGTACCATAAAAAGTAACGATTCAGCGCCACATTCATAAAATCAGAGCGTTGCAGTACATACGCCGGCCATCGACGGGGCGTGGCGGAGTTGTCCGATCAGAGGACGCCTTGCGGGTGTCTTTTATGTCCTTATGAAAACTTCATGAATTCTGGATGGCATTTCTTTTTCTTTGGCTAAAAAAAGGCTATACTCACCAGTAATGGTTATAAAACGAACGATACAGACTCGTTACAGGCCGTGGGGTTGCTGCGGCCGGCATCTGGAAAGAAGGCTATATGAACTCCTATTATAACGATCCGCATCAGAATCCCTATTGGCAGAATCTGAACGGAAATGCGAATAAAGCAGCTGGGCCGCAGCAACGGGAAAAGGATCCAAACTGGCATCCGGAACCGGAATACGGGCGTCAGCTGGGCCGGATGGCTGCGGTACTGGCTACGATCTCGCTTTTTAGCACGGTTTTTCTGCCGATTATTCTGCCGCTTATTTTCGCGTCCATCGCGATAGTGTTGGCAATTATATCGAAGGGCAAGCAGGAGAGCTTCACTAATGGTGCCAGACGCGCCTTTACCATTGGAATTGTCAGCATCGTTTTGAACATTGCTGTATGTGTCACGGCGGTGTATGGCTTCCATATGATCCTGCACGATGCAGGCGCGCGTGCAGAGGCCAACAGGCTTATGGAATCCATGTACGGATATTCCTTCGACGATCTTATGGAGCAGGTGATGGATGAGTACGGCATTGATATCCAGAGCGGCACCATGCTGATTCCGAATACGCAGGAAGGAGAGGTGGCATGACGAAATCGCATCTGTTTCGAGCGGACTGCAAGGCAGAAGGGCGCAACGCCATTCTAGGGCATCTGGGCATTGCGGCAGGAGGATGTGCTGCATTTTTGGGACTCATCATCGCCATGCGCGTCCTGATTGATAGCGTGCTGCCGGAAGGAACCGGTGTTTTGTCGATGGTTCTTGCGGAGCTTTTGACACTGTTTGTCAGCGTTTTTGCCGGCATTTATGAGTATGGACTGACTTGTATTTTTATGAAGCTGCAGTATCAGCAGGAGGCGGTCTTCTCGGATTTGTTCATGGGCATTCATGAGAATCAGGACAAGATCGTAAAGATATCATTGGTACAAGGCGTCTTGGAAATTCTGGTTATGCTTCCTTCTTTACTGGCATCGTTTTACGCAGGAAGTGCAGCAGGCTTTGCGGCGGTACTTGTGCTAATGGCTGCAGGAGCTGCGGCAACCGTGTACATCTCCATTTGCTTGTATCCCTGCTTCTACATTCTGTTGGATTACCCGGATCTCTCCGCAGCAGATGTGATGAAGAGGAGCCTTCGGATGATGAAAGGGCACAAAGGGGAATTCCTCTTGTTGGAGCTTAGCTTCCTTCCGCTTCTGCTACTGGCTGTTTTGTCCTTCGGCATTGCGTTGCCGTGGGTACTCGCATATATCAGATCGACAATGGCAGCGTATTACCGCAAGCGAATCGGGTGATAAATAGGTACAATTTAAAAACCGGGAGACACTGCTTTGGCAGCGTTTCCCGGTTTGTTGTCCTTCGGAATACTGTATGTACTAGGCTTTCATTCCAAAAGCGCGGTAGGTTTTCCTACGCACATAGAAGTATGCGGGGAACAGGAAAAGGTCTGCCAGAATCCACGCAATGGGGCTGGCATAGCAGGCTCCAAGGTATCCCAGAACCGGGATGAAGAGCAGTGCGGCAGCGGTCCGGCCGATCATTTCAAAGACACCGGAGAGAATAGCAAGTCCGGAATATCCCATGCCCTGGATCATGAAGCGCACCACGTTGACAAAGGTCAAAGGCACATAGAATGCGGCGTTTACCACCAGAAACAGCCGTGCAGAATCCAGAATGAGTGCACCCTCTTCGCCGTTGACAAACAAGGCGGACAAAGGCCGTCCGAAGAAGATCATGATGACAAGCGCAATCAGAGAGTAGATGACGCCCACCAGAGAGGCGTGAAACAGGCCCTGGTTCAGACGTTCCAGTTTTTTTGCACCGACGTTCTGGCCACCGTAAGTGGCCATAGTGGAGCCAAGGGCGTCGTAAGGCGTGCAGAAAAAGTTGGAGACGCGGCTGGCGGCGGTCTGGGCTGCGACGTATACAGAACCAAGACCGTTAACGGCGGTGGTCAGAACCACGGATCCAATGGCGGTGATGGAATACTGCAGGCCCATGGGTACACCCATGGCCAGTAATATCTTTATATAGTAAGGTTTGAACTGCCATTCCTCTCGCTGGATGCGCAGAATTTCCACCTTCTTCACGGTGTAGAAAAGAGCCAGAAGGCCGGATGCCGCCTGGGAGATGACGGTTGCAACGGCCGCACCGGCAACGCCCATGGGAATGACCAGAATCAGGACCAAATCCAGAACAATGTTGACGACAGAAGAGACCACCAGAAACAGAACCGGTGCCTTGGAATCGCCCAGAGCCCGGATGGCGCCGGAGAACAGATTGTACAGGAAGTTTGTGGGGATGCCCAGGAAGATAATAATCAGGTAATCGTAGGCATAATCAAAAATGTCATCCGGAGTGTTCATGGCCTCCAGAATCTGACGGCAGAACAGGGAGCAAAAGACCGTCATGATCACCGTAAACACAAGGCTGACATAGATGGCATGCGAAAGAAAGCGGCGCATGTCGGTATAGTCCTTAGCACCGAACCGCTGGGAAATGGGGATGGTAAAGCCGTTGCACACACCCATGCAAAAGCCAATGATCATAAATGTGATAGAGCCGGTATCGCCAACACCGGCCAGTGCCTTGACACCGAGAAAACGACCGACGATCAGGGTGTCGACCAGACTGTAGAACTGCTGGAAGAGCATGCCCCCGAACAGAGGGAGGGCAAAGCCTAGGATCAGCTTCAGCGGATCTCCGGTGGTAAGATCTTTGACGGCATTCTGCTTACGTGATGTTCGCATAGGGAACCTCTTTTGATGATGTGGCTGGGCAGAGGTCCTTCGGACCTTGCCCACCTGTCAATTTCAAACGTGAATTGTAACTATTCAGAGCCCCATTCGCAAAACCGCTGCTGCGCAGCGTTCCTTTTGCTCATGTGGCGTTCTCGCCAAATAAATTTGCAAAAATGTGCTCGTTAATGCAAGCATTACTCGCTCATTTCCTGCAAATTTGCTTGGCTCTGAATAGTTACCAAATCAAGAGGATTTTATATCATCTGTAACAGAAAACAAGTACCGGAATGAGCAAAGCTTCCATAAAAAATCAAGCCAATTTCAGAACGAATTTGTGATTAAAATTCATGAATCGGAACAGGAGAAAAAGCGTGAAAACAGTTCTTGTAAGTGCGTGTCTTTTGGGGGAAAACTGCAAATACAGCGGCGGTAATAATGACTGTGAAGCCGTGCATACGTTTGTAAAGAATTGCAAGGTGATTCCGGTATGTCCGGAGGTGCTGGGGGGATTGCCGGTTCCAAGATGTCCGTCGGAGCTGGTGAATGGTGTTGTAATGAATGCGAAAGGAGAGAATGTAGACCGGCAGTTTCGGGAAGGAGCTGCAAAAGCGCTTGTCATAGCAAAAGACGGCCGCGCAGAGCTGGCCATCCTACAGTCCAGAAGTCCCAGCTGTGGCGTCCGGGAAATTTACGACGGGACCTTTTCGGGGAAGAAGATACCGGGACAAGGGGTGTTTGCACAGCTCCTTCAGAAGGAAGAAATTCAGGTGATGGATGCGGAGGAATTAATCCGCAAGCAGAAAGGTTCATGCTGAAATCGTCAGATGCTGAACTGATAAAAAAAGCCGGCCAGCGACGGGTCCCGGCGAAGATGTCCGACTATGGGACATCTTCCGCCGTCCTGTCGCCTGACTGGCGAATGTTATAGTAATCGCTATTAAGCCTCGGTGTTATACAGAGCTGTGGAAAGGTAGCGGTCGCCGGAATCGGGAAGGAGAATCACAATGTTCTTGCCCTTGTATTCCGGTCTTGCTGCCAGCTGGAGTGCTGCCCAGACAGCAGCGCCGGAGCTGATTCCGGTCAGGAAGCCTTCTGCATGTGCCAACTCGCGGCCGGTCTCAAAGGCTGCCTCATTCGGGACGCGAATGATCTCGTCATAGATGGTTGTATCGAGGGTCTTCGGAACAAAGCCGGCGCCGATGCCCTGAATCTTGTGGGGGCCGGGAGCGCCGCCGGAGAGAACAGGAGATGTATCCGGTTCTGCGGCAATGATCTTCACAGCGGGATTCTTCTCCCTCAGATACTTACCAACGCCGCTTAAGGTTCCGCCTGTGCCGACACCGGCAACAAAGACGTCAACCTTTCCGTCGGTATCCTCCCAGATCTCAGGACCGGTTGTCTCATAGTGCGTCTTCGGGTTTGCCGGGTTGTCAAACTGTCCGAGAATAACAGAACCCGGAATGGAAGCCTGCAGCTCCTCCGCCTTGGCAATGGCGCCCTTCATGCCCTTTGCGCCCTCTGTCAGAACAAGTTCAGCACCATAGGCTTTTAAAAGCGTCCGGCGCTCCACACTCATGGTATCCGGAAGTGTCAGGATTGCGTGATACCCCTTGGCTGCTGCCACCGAAGCCAGGCCGATTCCGGTGTTGCCGCTGGTGGGCTCGATGATGGTCGCACCGGGCTTCAGCTTGCCGCTTGCCTCTGCATCCGCGATCATGCCATAGGCAATGCGGTCCTTTACAGAGCCTGCCGGGTTGAAATACTCCAGCTTGGCAATCAGCTTGGTGTCGGTGATGCCTTTCTTCGCTTCAAAAGCGGAAAGCTCCAGAAGAGGGGTGTGTCCGATCAGGTCCAGTGCACTCTTATAAATCTTAGCCATGTTCAATTCCTCCTTTTTTGATGTTGAATGAATTTACCGAGACGATACTGTCTCTTTTTGAAATCCTAGTAAACACGTATGAATAGAATGATTGTGACTAGAATATATGCCGTAAAGCCGGATATGTCAAGGGGGAATTGTATGAATTACAGAGACGATATTACAGTACCGACATCAAACAGCGACGGACGGCGGAGTCCTCCGCTGTCCGTCGTCTGGCTGGCATGTAAGCTGTGAGAGCTCGAAGCAGCTACACGACATCCGGATGAATGAGTTTGCGATAGCCGGTGGGGGTATGCCCGATCTGCCGTTTAAAGATCTTGGAAAAATACTGCACATCCGGGATTCCGCAGGCACAGGCGATCTCGGAAATGGGCTGGTCGGTGGAGTTTAGAAGCAAAATGGCGTACTCCACCCTTTTTTGTGCGATGTAATCGGTCAGCGTCTTGCCCAGTTCTTGGCGGAATTTGGTGGAGAGGTAGCTGGCATTTACATTCAGCGACGCAGCAAGGCCGGAGAGGGAGAGCTCGGCGGTGAGATCGGAATGAATGATGGTCAAGGCCTGCTGGACGAGCTTGGAATAATTCTGCATGGAATGATTACTGACAAGAAGGCAGTATTTGCGCACCATTTCTGGGTGGAGCTGTTGCACCTCCTGCCTGGTGCGACATGCTTCGATTCTGTGGGCAATTTTACTGGAAAGCTGATCAATATAAATAGGATGCACTTTTCCGTATTCCGCGGATTTGCGCAGCAATGTGTTGAGGATAATGGCATAGTTCTGCGCGTTGCGAAGAGCAGTAGCGGCGCGGGGCTCTGCAGCCTGAAGCGATGCAAATTTAGCAAAGAACATCTCTGCGGAATGCAGTTCCCCCTTTGAGACAGCATGCATCAGGGAATTCTCAAGAGAATACCGGTCCGCCAGGATGTCCATGCTGCGCAGATGGTCAGCATCAGCCATTGCTTCGGATGTCTGACTTGTAACGTTGCTGACGGGGATGTCAGACTGACGCCCGAAATCCTTATTTTCCATGCGAAACAAATCCATTCCGCCATAAAGATCACTGCAGAAGGTGGTAAGAAGTGTCTGCAGAATCTGCGGCTCTGCCACCTCACGAATGGTGTGGTAGTAGCGAACAAGATCTTCATAGCGGGAGGCAGGAGCATGACAAAGCTCCATATTCGTGCGGATGATTTCGTCCGTCAGCTTATATTCCGCAAAAGGTCCGATCAGGGCAAGGCGTTCCGGATCGCCGGGCAGAAAGAACAGATAATACTGTGTCAGGAGCACGGTGTTTAGCTTATAGAGCGTGTGACGGTCGTAAGTGGTAAAAACATGCCTCAGGTATTGCTGAACAGAATCCTTTGAAAAAAAGTGAAGGAAAATCTGTAGGTTTTCCGCTTGAAGAGCCCCCTGTTCGGAGATATCCAGGATGCTGACCGGAATGTTGATGTTTTCCAGAAAGGACGTTAAAAGGTGGAATTCGCTGGTATAGGCGTCAGGAACTTGTGCAGTAATCATAATTGTCTCCATCATGGGACGGGGTAAATTTTGGGGCTTTTTGCATTTTCTTTGATGGATGCTAAGAAAATGTAAAAAATATACAAAACATCGAATAAATAATACTGCTCATTTGTGCTGATTGCAATGTATAGTGAAGCAGCAAGGATTTGTGCTGGGTAGAAGCGGTAGCGCTGCTGTCTTTGCCCGGCAGGGAGGAAAACACGGATTTCGCACCGGGTTGAAGGAGGCCCTTGGGGAAGGGCCTTTTGCCGGTTGCGACGTGTACGCTGGAAGAAGCCTTTGGAAAAGGCGGCAGCGGAGAACTCCGAAGAGCAGAATGCCGCAATCGGCATTAGGAGGGATTTATGAGTAATGTTTCAAAGTATTATGGAGAGAATGGCGTGCACCGCGTTCCTCTCTGGCGCATTGCCGGATTTGCACTGAACAATACGGCAACGAATTTTTATATGTTTCTGATGAATTATGTGGCCTATTATCTGACCGGTATCGTTGGCGTTGCGGTGGTAACGGCTTCCAGCTTTGCCATGATGATGCGTATCTGGGACGGTGTAACCGATCCTTTTGTAGGATTTGTGGTGGATAAGACCAATGGTCGCTTTGGCAAGAACCGTCCGTTCATGCTGGCAGGCAACATCGTGTTGATGATTACCAGTGGTATCATGTTCCATGTGACCGGAAAGCTCCCGGAGAACACGAGCATTCGGTTTGCGTTCTTCACCGTTGTGGCTGCAGTATATTATGTTGGATATACCCTGCAGTGTGTATCGACCAAGTCGGCGCAGACTTGCCTTACGAATGATCCGAAGCAGCGCCCGCTGTTTGCTGTGTTCGATGGTATTTACAACACACTTTTGTTCACGGTGCTTGCTATTGTCGCAGCCAAGATCGGAACCAGGTATGGGACGATGGCGCATGAAGGTGTGTTCCATGAAATGTGGATGCTTACGGCGATCTGCTCCTTTGTGTTTACCTGCATCGCTATTTTCAGCATTGCCCCCAAGGATCGTCAGGAGTTCTTCGGAACCGGCCAGGTACAGAAGGTTACGCTGAAGGATTACTGGGATACATTGAAAAATAACCGCGCTATCCAGATGCTGATTGTAGCGGCATCCTCGGACAAGCTGGCCAATACGGCAAAGACCTCTACAGTTACGCTGGTGCTGTTCGCGGTTTTGGTAGGCAATTATTCCATGCAGGGAACCATGACGGGCATTACGACGATCCCGGGCCTGTTGCTTCTTATTTTCTGCGTCGGTGGTTTGGCAACAAGGCTTGGTCAGAAGAGAGCTATGGTAATCGGCAGTATTGGCGGCATTATTATTTATTCGCTGTTTATTCTGCTGTGGCTGTTTGGAGATCCTACATCGATGTGCAACGCAGAAGGCGGCGTGGCATTTAGCTTCTTTACCATCGCCTATATCGTCCTTTCGGTTGCCTATACCGGCTTTACCGGACTGACCTCCAATATCGTTATTCCCATGACGGCAGACTGTGCGGATTATGAGGTATATCGCAGCGGCAAGTATGTGCCGGGCCTGATGGGAACGCTGTTCTCACTGGTTGACAAGCTGATTTCCTCTTTCGCACCGATGCTGGCAGGACTGATGTATGCATCCATCGGATTTAAGGATGCACTTCCGGATATCAATACGACGTACAGCGTAGGTCTTCGGAATGTAACACTGTTCCTGGCATACGGCATGGTGATCATTGGTCTTATCTGCAACCTGATTGCAATGAAGTTCTACCCGCTTTCCAAGGAATACATGGAAGAGATTCAGGAGAAGATTAACGAGATTAAGAAGAAATCCGCGGCAGCATAAACGGCAATGGAGATGGGATATGGAGAAGGGAAAGAAACGCAGCATATTTGTTCGGTCGATTGATGCACTGTTTGCATGGAAGGAACGCCGGGTTCCGGTGCGGCTTCGGCGCAAGACGTACCTTTTGACGGCCCTGTTTTTGGGCTGGTGCGGCGGGCACCGCTTCCTGGCAAGACAATACGCATTGGGTGTGCTGTACGCGGCGTTGTTCTGGACCGGAATTCCCATCGCCATGACACTGATTGATCTTATGATTGCACTGCCCATCCCGGCGGATGCAGAGGGATGCATTATGATATAGGACAGATGCGGCGATTTGTGGCCCATGCTGCGGTTGACACGCCATAGGGAATGGCCTATCATCCACTTGTACAAAGGATTCGGCGATGATCGCTGAATGGATACTATAACTTAATATCTCTTATTCAGAGTGGTGGAGGTACATAGGACCTGGGAAGCCACGGCAACCTTTGCTGACAACAGCAAAAGGTGCCTACCTGAGCGATAGCGCAACGGCGCGGTCGAGCAATAAGGGATTTGTGACACGAACAGATCCGCCTGCTTGATTGATGCAGGCGGATTTTTTCACGGAAAATCCAATGAGGATATTAAGAGCCGAATGAGCTGCGGCAAGTCAGCTTACCATCAGATGGCCGGACGGGAGCGTTTCCGGTCGAAGGAGGTTATAAGTGGAAAAGTATATTTTTACATCTGAGTCTGTTACCGAGGGACATCCGGATAAAATCTGCGATGCGGTCAGTGACTCCATCCTGGATGCCTGCATGGCACAGGATCCTATGAGCCGTGTGGCCTGCGAGACTGCTATGTGCACCGGCTTTGCGCTGGTTACCGGCGAGATCACAACAAAGGCTGTGATTGATTATCAGAAGATCGTACGGGATACCATTCGTGAGATCGGCTACGATGATTCCTCCAAGGGCTTTGATGCGGATACCTGCGCGGTATTCGTTGCACTGGATCAGCAGTCTCCGGACATTGCCATGGGCGTTGACAAGGCGCTTGAGGCAAGGGAGAGCAGCATGACCGATGCACAGATCGAGGCGATCGGTGCCGGCGATCAGGGCATGATGTTCGGCTATGCGACTAACGAGACACCGGAGTATATGCCTTATTCTATCAATCTGGCGCACAAGCTCACCAGAAAGCTGACCGAGGTTCGTAAGAACGGAACGCTGGAGTACCTTCGCGCAGACGGCAAGTCTCAGGTGTCAGTGGAGTACGATGAGAACGACAAGCCGGTTCGTCTGGAGGCCATTGTTATCTCGACCCAGCACGATGAGAAGGTGACTCAGGAGCAGATCCACGAGGATATCCGCAAGTACGTCATCGATGCGGTTGTGGATGCATCCATGGTGGACGAGAACACCAAGATTTACATCAACCCGACCGGCCGCTTTGTCATCGGCGGGCCTCACGGCGATGCCGGTCTGACCGGCCGTAAGATTATCGTTGATACCTACGGCGGTGTTGGTCGTCACGGCGGCGGAGCGTTCTCCGGAAAGGACTGCACGAAGGTTGACCGTTCGGCAGCATATGCAGCCCGCTATGTGGCCAAGAACCTGGTGGCAGCAGGATATGCGGATCGTCTGGAGATTCAGCTGTCTTACGCAATCGGCGTGGCACAGCCGACATCCATCAATGTCAATACCTTCGGAACCGGCAAGACATCGGAGGAGAAGATTGTGGATGTAATCCGCAAGCACTTTGATCTTCGTCCGGCAGGCATCATCAAGATGCTGGATCTTCGCCGTCCGATTTACAAGCAGACTGCTGCCTATGGACACTTCGGACGTACCGATGTGGACCTTCCCTGGGAGGCACTGGATAAGGTGGATGAGCTGAAGGCAGAGCTGTGAGCCAGTCCTGAACATGTATCATTTAGAACCTAGTACATCAATTTTTAAATAACCAGCGATTTCAATATGAATTTGATGCATGCGGTCAAATTCATGATTAGAATCGGCGGATGTTAAACAGTTACCTTTAATTGAAGAATCCCCTGCACGGATATGAGTTCATCCGTGCAGGGGATTCTTGTTTTTGACACGCGCCTGGGAAAAGCGCTTCGTTATCAGGATAGAGCGGGTGTGAACCGGAATTACTTCTTGATCTTGATCAGCTTGGCATTGATGCTGCGAAGGAACTTGTTGGAGAAGTCCTCATCGCCGCCCATGTTGCCGGACATGCTTTCCGGAGTCATTCCCTTGAGCATGCTCCACATGCCGACACCGGGCTTAAGTTCAAAGTTGGTAGCCAGCTTCACTGCCTTAGCAACAATGGCGAAGGCTTCGTCGTTGCCGGCGAGCACTTCCATGGAATCCTTGATGCTGTAATAACCTTCCGGGAACTCCATCGGGGACTCGAGGTCGAGGCTTCCGGCCTGCTTAAACCAGTTGGCAACGCCCTCCTGTCGCTCATTGAACTCCGGAAGTGTATAGCAGGACGGCTCCTCTTCAACCTTTTCCAGTGTGATGCTGTCCTTTACCGGGCCGGCAACGGCGAGGAGCGTATTGAAGCCTTCCTCCAGAGATACCTGGAAACGGAATACGCGGTGAGCGGCCTCGGTGCCAACCTCTTTGCCGTTGAGGTACAAAGTAACCTCATCCTGGTTGGAATAAACTTTCACTTCAATGGTTTCTCCGGCGCGCTGCGCATAGCGGCGGCCTGCCAGATGAATCATCGGCTCCTTGCTCCAATATGCCTGATAGAGGTAGAAGCTGTCTTTTCTGGTCTTGCGGTCGATGGTAACAAGACCCTTGTTGTTGCGTCCGGCAACGCCGCCCTCATTTCTGGCTGCGCAGCCGAAATCGAACATATTCCAGATGTGGCTCGACCAGATCCAGGGGCGATCCTCAAAGGCCTGTGCCATGTACTCATGGTACTTTGCCTGGTATTCCTCGGTGTAGTCCTTGCACTGCGGTGTGCTGCTGTGCCAGTTAATGATGCCCTCGCAGCCGTACTCGGAAATGCCCAGGCAGATGTCCGGGTTCTCTTCGTGGAATTTGTCCATCCAAGGGCCGTTGTCTTCGATCTTTCCGCCGTACCAGCCAAAATAGTGGTTGTAGCTTTCCAGATCCGTGATGCGGTGCATCGGACCGGAGGTGGGGGTGTTGGAAACGTGTGCAATGGTGGTCAGGCGTGTGGGATCCAGCTCCTTTACAACCTTCTCCAGTGCGTGATGACGATCCACGAGCTCCTGGCTGATGCCGCCGATCAGAATTTCATTGGACAGCCCCCAGAACATAATGGAAGGGTGGTTGTAATTCTGCACCACCAGCTCTGTGATTTCCTGACGGGTGTGCTCATAGGCTGCATCGCCGCTCTTAAACACGCTGATGAACGGAATCTCTGCCCACACGGCAAAACCGAGCTCGTCGCAGGCGTTGTAGAAATCCTGGCTGTGCTGATAGTGTGCAAGGCGAATGGTGTTAGCACCGAGCTCCTTAATGATTTCGGCATCCTCATAATGCTCCTCGGCGGTCAGTGCGTTGCCCTTGTAGAGACGATCCTGATGACGGGAAACGCCGCGAAGGGGAGTGGGAACGCCGTTGATGACAAAGCCGCCGTCCGGTGTCACAGAAAAGCTCCGCACGCCGACATTGACGGAGATTTCATCGTAGGTTTCATTGCGCCGCTGCAAACGTGCGGTAACCGTGTAGAGATTCGGCTCATCCATGCTCCAGGGCTCTGCGTCCGGCACATAGATGGTAACCGCGGAGTTTTCGGACGGGCGAACGGATCCTGCTACCTCGCAGTCGTAGCCGTCGGTGATGACATACTGAACGGTGAAATTCTCATCCGTATTGGTGAGGAAGGTCTTGATGGCAAAGTTCGCGCCGCCGTCCTCGGTGGGAGTGGGAGTAACCATGATGCCGGGGCCGCCGTAGTAGTCCAGATCAAAGTGAGCGGAAGGAACGCTGATCAGGTTTACGCCGCGGTAAAGGCCGCCGTAGAATGTGAAATCTGCGGACGCGGGATACATGGAAGGCGTATCTTCGTTGCTGACTTCGATTTCCAGCTCATTTACGCCTGCATGGCAAAGATCGGTAATGTCTGCGCGGAAGCAGGAGTAGCCGCCCTCGTGCGTGACAGCAACCTGTCCGTTTACGCGAACTGTCGCGCTGAGCGCGGCAGCAGGAATTTCAATATAAGTGCATCCTCCGGCAAGCGGCTGGGTGGGAGCAGTAAATGTGCGGGAATAAATGGCAGTGGTGCGAAGGTAGCTGCCGTTTCCGTCCATGCCGTCGACGGCATTCCAGGTGTGAGGCAGGGTAACGCTTTCTGCGGGGCGCTCGCCCTTCGGGAAAGAAAGCGTCCAGTTGTCATTTAACGAGATGATCTGTCGCATGAAAAACTCCTTTCAAATGAAACGTAAAATGCTTGCAGCTGTTTGGCCAAGCTGGCTCTTTGTTGACACCATTTTACTATGAAGCAATCAGGCGACCGATAGAACAATTTTGTGGAAGATGAGTATGATTTTACGCAACGTTTCCATACGCATCGAGGTTTTCCAAAGGAAAATCGAGATGGGAGCCGGATGGTTGCGGTTATTTTTTTCGCTGCTGCCGGCGGTATCTTGTCGGGGTTATTCCGTACACCTTTTTGAAGACACGGGCAAAATAATTCACATCGAGAATGCCAATCTCTGCAGCAATGTCGGAGACAGAGCGGGAGGTGGATTCGAGAAGGTGTGCGCTGCGGTGAACGCGCTCAGTGTTGATATAATCGATGAGCGTGGAACCGGTCTCCTGCTTGAACAAAGAGGAGAGGTAAGAGGGACTGATCCCGCAGTAGGAGGCGAGACTTTTCAGCGTATGCGGCTCGGAGATATTCAGGTTAATGTAGTTGATGGCCTTTTGCACTGTGGGAGAGTACTGGCGGAGAGAATAGCGACGCACATAGGCGCAGTAATCCTGAATCATACGTGCAATGATTTCTTCGCCGGAGGCGTCTGAGAGGTCCTCAATCTTCCTGGCATATATGGAAGAAATCTGGTCAATATAAAAGGGGTGAATGGCGCTTTTCTCAATGGCCTTTCGAAGAAGCGTATTCAAAATGATGAGCCTTGATTTTTCACGGTACAAGGAACCAACGAAGCGGTTTCCCATGTTGAAACGGCTCCATTGCTGCATGACGGCAAGCGCAGACACTTCATCTCCCTTGGATACGGCATCCAGAAGGGCATTTTCGTGTTGATACCGCTGTTCGATCATAGCGTATGGGATTTCCTGTTCGAATTCCGGCGAGGAAAATCTTCGGATGTCCGGTCGGAAGATGAACGGACGGAATTCCTGAATTTCCTGGAGCTTTAGTTCCTTGCCGCCAGCAGCCTCCGCGAGCACACAGAAAATAGAAGTGATAAGGTCCCCGTCCTTTAATACACGGACGCCGTTGTAATATTCCTGAACCATACGGTCCCCATCCTCGCCCAGAAAGGTACGGATCCAGCGCCGGGATTCCTCGCTACGAGGTCCGGAGCACCAGGGACCAATCAGGTACACGGTATTTGCCTCGTCCGAAAGACGAAAGAGCGCAAAGTGCAGCTCGAAGGTTCCTTCGGCGATCAGGAGCGTGTTTTCCGGAGTGCAGTCAAGGAGTGCCTGGCCAAATGCTTTCCAGTCAAATTCCGGATCCACCATTTTCCGGAGGCCATAGTCAAAGTTTTCCAGTCCGTCAAAAGGGGGTGTTACCTTGGTGGCACAGACGTTGTAGGCGCCGGCGAGACGGCTGAGAAAGCGAAACACATCGATTTGCATGGCAGAAGCTCCTTTGTATTGCAGTATAGTGTCATTATACTCTTTGGACCGCTGCAGTTCACGCGCCCTTTGCCGGACTGCCGTTCACTTTCCGGCGACAGTAACAGTTCACTTGCCGGGCGAGTCTACGCGCCGGTTGACGAAGGATATTTCGCGTGCTATAACGAGGACTGTGCAAAAATGGACAATGAAGTCCGGACACGAGGGGGTGTTCGGGCTTTTTGTTTTGTACAAAGAAAGAAGAGAATCAGGAGGATATGTGATGAAGCAGAATTTTGATTTGCTGGCGGGAGCCAAGCATCTTGAGGACGTTCCGGTTTCCGGAATCCGCACGATCATGAACAAGGCGGCGGCGCTGCGGGCAGAGGGGCATGACGTGATTCCGTTCAGCGCAGGGGAGCCGAGTTTTGATACGCCGGAACCCATTGTACGAGAGACCATCAAGGCTCTGAATGCGCATATGACACACTATCCGGCTAACTGGGGACAGCTTTCGCTGCGGAAGGCGGTTGCACAGAAGGTGAAACAGGATACCGGTGTTGACTACGATCCGGCAACAGAAATTCTGATTACCTGCGGTGGTGCGGAAGGACTTAATGACTGCATCTGCTCCGTGGTAGATCCCGGCGATGAGGTTATTATTTTTAAGCCGGCCTTCATCAATTATGAGGCGCTGGTCCGGGAATGCGGCGGAACGGTTATTGACGTCAATTTAAGACCGGAAGACGGATTTGAGATCCGCATTTCCGATGTAGAGGCGGCCATTACGGAGAAGACGAAGCTCCTTGTTTTGAACTCGCCGAACAATCCGACCGGTGTGGTTTACGGCAAAGAGCAGTTGGAAGAGCTGTGCCGTCTTGCGGTGAAGCATAATTTCCTGATTCTTTCGGATGAGATGTACAGCAATCTGACCTATGACGGGGCGGAGTTTTATTCGGTGGCTTCCTTCCCGGGGATGAAGGAGAGGAGTTTGATTGTCAACGGCTTCTCCAAGACGTATGCAATGACCGGTTGGCGACTCGGCTATGTTACAGGGCCTGCGCGCCTGATGCCGGTATTGGTGAAGCATCATCAGTATGTTACGACATCCATAGTAACCTTCATTCAGGAAGGGGCGGCAGCGGCGATGAACCTCCCGGAGACGATGGAGGAAGCGGATCGTATGCATACGGAGTTTACCAAACGGCGCGCACTCATGATGGAAGGATTAAGCCGCATCCACAGGCTCTCCTATATCGCGCCCCGCGGAGCCTTTTATATCATGGTGGATGTCAGTGCAACGGGAATGACCGGCGAAGAGTTTGCTCAGAAGCTCCTGTATGAAAAATATGTTGCAGTTGTTCCTGTCATTTGTCTCGGGAGCCACTGCGGTGATTTCGTTCGTCTGAGTTTTGCAACTGATGAGGAAAGAATTCGAGAAGGTGTGAAGCGCATCGAAGATTTTATAAATGGGCGATGAATCTGGAAAAAGCCGAATACTTTTGCAGACGAGAACCCCCGGTGTGACAAATCGCCACGCCGGGGGTTCTGAAAATGTTTTAAGAGTCTGTCTTACTGTGCTGTCTGTTCCTTTGCGGCGCGCTTTTCTGCGAGAATGGTGACATTCTTTTCTACCGCGCTCTTGCTGAGAGGATACAGGAAGATCAGGATAAGGGCCAGCGCAATGAAGCCGATGGCGGGAGCGATGCAGGACATCTTGAAGATGCTCTCTGTCACTGCGGGATCAAAGGCGGTTGCTTCGGAATAGCCGATCATGGTCAGCAGTGCACCGGTAAGGCCGGAGGAGATGGCCTGGCCGAGCTTGCGTGCGAACGAATATACGGCGTAGACCGTGCCATCCTCACGCACGCCGGTGCGGACCTCGGTATCATCGATTACATCCGTGATCATTGCCCAGACAACGGTGTTGAAGTAACCCATGCCGATCATGGCAATTGCACTGAATACGACATATACGTAAGGGTTGGAAGGGTGAACTACAAGGCAAACCAAAAGAGCAGCGGCACCTACGAGAGCGGATACGGTAGAGAGCTCCTTTTTGCCGAATTTGTTGGAAAGAGCAACGGCAGTCGGTGCGCAGACAACGAGAACGCCAAGCATGCTCACGAGGCTGGCAACGGACTGCGCGGCAGCGCTTCCGTAGAAATTCGGATACACATAGCTGTTCATGCCGGAGAGCGTAAGCTGGGAGAGCAGCAGCATGATGGCTGCAGCGATGATGCCCAGAAGTGCACGGTTTGTAAAAATGCTCTTAAAGAGCTTTCCGATGTTCAGCTTCTCTGTGGTGGTAGTTGCCTCTACGCGTTCTCTTACAAGGTTGTAGCAGAGAATGTAGCAGATCACAGCGCAGACGGAGAAAATACCGGCGATGACCATCATGCGGGAACCGGAGAGAACAGTTTTGCCGTCCACAACAACGTATGCGAACATGGGCGTGCCGACACCGATTACAAGGGATGCCAGGCTGGAGCCGATGGTGCGCCAGGTGGAAAGCTCGGAACGATGCTGCGGCTCAGGGGAGATGGCAGATGCCATGGAGCCGTAGGGAATGTTAATGGAAGTGTAGAAAATGGAACCCCACAGGATGTAGGTGATGGCAAGCCATGCTACTTTGAAGCCATACGGCATGCCGGCAAGTCCGGCCTGAAATACCAGGAAGGATGCGATGGCAACCGGTCCGCACATTCTCTTGAGCCAGGGACGGAACTTGCCATCCTTTGTCGGCTTAGAGCGGTCAACGATCTGTCCCATGGTTACATCAGTAAAGGCATCCACGATACGGGCGGCCATCATGATGATACCGACTACGCCGGCACTGATTCCCATGACATCTGTGTAGAACTTCATGAGGAACATGGAAGAGAGAATGAAGGTGAAATCGTTGCCGAAGTCACCGAACATATAGCCGATGCGGTCTTTCATCCCAAAGGGACGAACGGTTTTGGTGTTGTTTGAGGTCATAGTTTTCTCCTTAGCTGTATTGACACATCATTTTGACTGTTATTTTGCAAATGATGCGCTTGGGGTTACTGTCCGGTCGCATCGATATTTTCCGAAGGAAAACCTTGATGCGTGCTGCAACGATGCAGTACACATCCTAATCGAGGTGGAGGTTTTGAGTTAGGACAATTTTATGAAAAACAAGGACAATACTACCAAGGATTTCCTGATTCGTTTACAAAAGCCCCTTAATCAGGATCAGCAGAATCAGTAAGGGGAGAATGAACTGGAAATAGGGCTTTAGTCTGGGAGAAAGTTTGAGACCGCTGCCGGTGTTGGCTTCCTTTAGATAATGATCAAATCCCCAGCCGAATTTCGTGACGCAAAAGAGCAGGAACACCAAAGATCCGCCGGGCAGCAGGAGATTGCTGACCAGAAAATCCTCTGTGTCAAGAACGCCGCGTCCACCGATCAGCGAAGCACTGCTCCAGACGTTGAATCCCAGAACGCAGGGAATGCTGCCGATCAGAACAATGGGGAAATGGATCAGAACCGACTTCTTCCTGCTCCAGCCGAAATTATCCATTCCGGCTGCAATCAGATTTTCAAATACAGCAGTTACGGTGGAAAAGCTTGCAAAGGTCATAAATATAAAGAAGAGTGTGCCCCAAAGCTGCCCGCCGGGCATGTTCATAAACACCTGCGGGAGCGTGACGAAGATCAAAGAGGCACCCTGATCCGGACTTATTTCGTAGGAAAAGCAGGCGGGAAATATAATGAGCCCGGAGAGCAGGGCCACAAACGTGTCCAGGATGCAGATCCGGACCGATTCACCGGCCAGCGTCTGCTCGGACGACATGTAGCTTCCGAAAATTTCAAGTGCAGCGATGCCAAGGCTTAATGTGAAGAAGGCTTGATTCATGGCTGCAACAATGACGTTTCCGATTCCGATTTCCATTGCTGCGTCAAGGTTCGGCATCAGATAAAAGCGGATACCTTCTGCGGCGCCGGGGAGAAACAGACTGTGAATAGCAAGAATAATGATCAGAACCAGAAGGCTGCCCATCATGACCTTTGTAACCTTCTCAAGACTTTTCTGAACACTGTCGCCGCAGACCAGAAAACCTACAATGACAATAAGTCCCATGAATAGCAGCATTTCACCGGGATTGGCCAGCATCGTACTGAAAACACCGGCTGCCTCCTCGGAGCTTATGCTGCTAAATGTGCCGCAGGCAAACTTGACAGCATAATCCAGCATCCAGCCGGATACGGTGGTGTAGTACAACATGAGGATAAGGCACCCTGCAATGCAGAACCACCCATGAATGTGCCAGAAGCTTCCCTTGGGCTCCAGTTTCTTATAGGCCTGAATAGCACTTGCCTTACTGGCGCGTCCTACCGCCAACTCCATCGTCATAACCGGAATTCCCATAAGTATTAGGAAGAGAAGGTAAAATAAGACAAAAATAGATCCGCCATTTGCGCCGGCGACATAAGGAAACTTCCATACATTGCCGATGCCGATGGCACAGCCTGCACTGACCAGAATAAATCCGAGTCTGGAACTGAATTGATCGCGATGTTTCATAAGTAGAATTCCTTTTCCCTCATAATAGTGTATTCGCTACCTGCTTAGTCCCTGCCGCCTATCGGCATGAATCATCGTTACTGCATAGACGCTACTCACTGTTTGTCTGGCGAGTGCACTGTTACGAATCATCTGTGCACAGTCAAAGTCACGGTTGAAAGGAACGACAGTACTGACGCAGAGCATCGCAATTATATCGCGTATGATAAGAACAAGCACGCACACACAGCAACGCGTTAAACTACAAAATAACGACAAAAACAGGAAAATGGATTTTAAAATTGTGCAAAATTTATGTTTGACAATATGAACCCCTTTTGATAACATATCCCTTGCGTTCGCGAGAGCGCAAAACGAAATCTTCAAAAAGATTCGATACGGAGAGGTATCGAAGCGGTCATAACGAGGCGGTCTTGAAAACCGTTTGTCCAGTCGGGCACATGGGTTCGAATCCCATCCTCTCCGCTTCCTTATGTTACCGGAAGGACTGGTGCTGTGATCACGCAGCACTGACATAATGAAAACTCAGATTTGAGCTTTTGGAGAAATACCCAAGAGGTCGAAGGGGCTCCCCTGGAAAGGGAGTAGGTCGTTAATAGCGGCGCGAGGGTTCAA
>CAVKRN010000019.1:0-36559 GCA_963658695.1 bacterium | reverse complement strand
CCTCAGAAAAAAGTTCTGCGTTATTAGGCCAGTTATTTTGCAAACGATGTACTAATCGTAAATATCTGTAACACAAAAGCTCCGGCAATGCCGGGGCTTTTGTGTTACAGCGCATACGTTCCGGTTTTCTGGTATAATCAGGGCCTAAGGATTGAAGGCGTGCAACGAACGTGACGATCCTGCTTGGACTGGGGAATAAATGGGATTTTGTCAGAAACAATGTATAATACGGAGGGTTTTGCGATGCTGCAGACGCAGAAGGTTTTACAGGCATTTGAAGAGCAGTTCGGCGACACCGAGGAGGTGCGCCTTTTCTATGCACCGGGCCGGGTGAATCTGATCGGTGAGCATACCGATTACAATGGCGGACACGTATTCCCTTGCGCGATCAGTCTGGGAACCTACGCGGCGGCGAGAAAGCGTCCGGACCGTGTGATGCGGTTTTTCTCTGCGAATTTTGAAAGAGCCGGCGTGATCACAACCTCGCTGGATGATCTGGTTCCGTCGAAGCAGGCGGGCTGGACCAACTATCCCAAGGGCGTTGTCTGGGCGTTTGGACAAAAGGGACATCCCATTGACAGCGGCTTTGATATGGTGATCTACGGCGATATCCCGAACGGCTCCGGACTTTCCTCTTCGGCATCGCTGGAGGTGCTGACCGGCGAGATGCTGCGCACCTTTTTCCATCTGGAGGATGTGGTTTCCAACCAGGAGCTCGCCTTCATCGGGCAGTTCTCGGAGAACGAATACAATGGCATGAAGTGCGGCATCATGGATCAGTTCGCGTCGGCCATGGGCAAGGAAGGCAATGCCATCTTTCTGGACACCAACAGCATGGAATTCACCTACGCACCGCTCCGGCTGGACGGAATGAAGCTGATGGTAACCAATACCAACAAAAAGCACAGCCTGGTGGATTCGGAATACAATCTTCGAAGAGAGCAGTGTGCAAGAGCACTGGCGGATCTGCAGACCCAGCTGGACATTCAGACGTTGGGCGATCTTTCTATTGAGGAATACGAGGCGAATAAGGATCTGATTAAGGATGAGGTTTGCCGCAGAAGGGCTAAGCACGCCGTGTATGAGAATCAGCGCACCATCGAGGCGGTGGCGGCGCTTCAGGCAGGTGATGTGGAGCACTTTGGCAAACTGATGAATGATTCCCATGTGTCACTTCGAGACGATTATGAAACATCCTGCCCGGAGGCGGACATTCTGGCCGAGGAGGCTTGGAAACTGCCCGGCGTTCTGGGATCCCGTATCACGGGAGGCGGCTTTGGCGGCTGCACGGTCAGTATTGTAAAGGATGCTGCCGTGGAGGAGTTCTGCAAGACCCTGGGAGAGGCGTATCTGCAGAAGGTGGGCTATGCAGCCTCCTTCTACACATTGGAGATTGGCGGCGGCCCGCGTGAAATTACGCGCGATTGCTAGTACATCGATTTTTAAATAACTAGCCTAACTAACTGGCCCTTTTTCCTGATTGCACGTGTCAAAAATCCTCAGCGTAGCCCGCTACGCCTACGTTTTTTGACACGCACCCTCAGAAAAAAGTTCTGCGTTATTAGGCCAGTTATTTTGCAAACGATGTACTAGTCACAAAGGAAGGACAGACAATGGCATTATTCACGGCGATCGTTCCTTGCTACAACGAAGAGGAGAACATCGAATATTTTTACCGGGAATTCCGGAAGAACGACGCGTTCTTTCAGGAGCATGGGCTGGAGTACGAGCTTTTGTACGTGGATGACGGATCCCGGGATAAAACCGTAGAGAAGGTGAAAGAGCTGCGAAAGAGCGACGCCAGAGTGCACCTGATTTCTTTTTCCCGGAATTTCGGAAAAGAGGCAGCCATGTACGCCGGACTCCAGCACGCCAAGGGCGAATACGTGGCGGTGATGGATGCCGATCTGCAGGATCCGCCCTCACTCCTTCCGGAGATGTTCGGATACCTCTTTGCGGGGTACGATCAGGCGGCGACAAGGCGGGTTACCAGAAAAGGCGAGCCGCCCATACGGTCCTTTTTTGCCCGGCAGTTCTACAAGCTGATCAACCGCTTTTCTAAGACCGAGATTGTGGATGGAGCCCGCGATTTTCGCCTGATGAAGCGGTGCGTGGTGGATGCCATTCTGGAAGTGAAGGAGTACAACCGGTTTTCGAAGGGGATTTTTGAATGGGTCGGATTTAAGACTCGTTGGATCGAATTCGAAAACGTAGAGCGCAAGTACGGACAGACCAAATGGTCCTTCTGGAAGTTGTTCGTGTATGCCATGGACGGCATCGTGGCGTATTCCACGGTTCCGCTTGCAATGGCGGCGCTGGCGGGCGTGGCATTCTGCGGAATCGCATTCCTGATGATTGTGTTCGTGATTGTGCGGAAGCTCATCATGGGCGATCCGACCAGCGGCTGGCCCAGCATGGTCTGCATTATTTTGATGGTGAGCGGCATTCAGCTGCTGTGCCTGGGCGTGATTGGACAGTATCTTTCCAAAACCTATCTCGAGGTAAAGGGACGCCCGATTTATATCACAAAGGAAGAGCTAGAATAAATGAACGATTCGGCGAAAAGACATAAGTCCATGCGCCGTGTGGCCGCACTGGAGATGCCGCTTATCGGCCTCTTGATGCAGACGGCCATCTACGCATGGCTTTGGTTTACCATCTACTATCCGCTGGTTCGTCTGCGGCTGAAATTCTACCGCAACGGCCACATTCTGGTGCTGCTGCTGTATTTTGTGCTCCTTTTATTCCTCACAAAGACCTACGGCGGCATGGATGTCGGCTACCAGAAGCCCTTTGATGTCAGTCTGTCCCAGATTTTCTCACTCCTTCTGGTGAATGCGTTTACGTATCTGCAGGACTCGCTGCTGCGCAACTGGATGCTGCCGATTGGCTGGGCGATCCTGGTGACGCTGGTGCAGATCGCATTTGCGGTGTTGTGGATTCAGATTTCGGACCGGGTGTATCACCGGGTATTCCCGCCGACGCAGCTGATTCTGGTGCATGGAGAGCGGTCCATCGAGCCGATTCTGTGCAAATTTGCCAGCCGTCCGGAAAAATACGAGGTCACCGAAACCATCTGTATCACAGAGGGACTGGAGAATATTGAGCGAAGAATTCAGTCCGCTGCCGGCCAAAAGGCAGTGGTTTTGTGGGACATCCCGACGGCAGATCGCAGCGAGCTGATGAAGTTCTGTTATGCAGCCGGAATCCGGCAGTATATGATGCCGAAGATCACGGATGTACTGGTGAAGGGCTCTGCGCAGCTGCATTTGTTTGATACGCCGATTTACCTGACCAGGGAATATGCCCTCAGCTTTGGCGAGCGGTTCTGCAAGCGCGCCATCGACATTGTCTGCGCGTTGATTTTGCTGGTGCTGACGTCCCCGTTTTTCCTAGTCACGGCGATTCTGATCAAGTGTTATGATCACGGACCGGTATTCTACAAGCAGGTCCGCTGCACCATAGGGCAGAAGGAATTTAAGATTATCAAATTCCGCAGCATGCGGGTGGATGCGGAGCGGGACGGCGTGGCCAGACTTTCTTCGGAGCACGACGACCGGATTACGCCCATCGGTCACTTCATCCGCGCAGTTCGCATTGATGAGTTGCCGCAGCTGATCAATATTCTGAAGGGAGAGATGTCCTTCATCGGCCCTCGCCCGGAGCGACCGGAAATCATTGCCCAATACGTAGAGGAAATGCCGGAATTTGTCTATCGCATGAAGGTGAAGGCGGGGCTGGCAGGATATGCGCAGGTATACGGCAAGTACAATACAACGCCATATGATAAGCTCAAGCTTGATCTGACCTACATCCAGAATTATTCCATCGGGTTGGATCTGAAGCTGATGCTGCTGACGCTGAAGATTCTGTTCACACCGGAGGCAACTGAGGGCGTGGCGGATGGACAGGTAACGGCAATGGCCGGCAGCCGGGAGCAAGGCGGCGAGAAGTGATAACGAGTCGCTACATCGTGGGAACGGACAACGAGAGGCGATAAGCTGCAATTTCCATAGCAAGGATAATCAGTAGGACATGAATCGGGAACGGATGTATGCAGTAGATATAGACGAGAGAATAAATCGGCGCGGGCTGTGGCTTCGCATTCGCACGCAGCTGTGGTGGATTCCGGCGGCTGCGGTGCTGGGCGCTTTGGTGGCCGCGATTTTCTATATGGGGCTGTGGCTTGGCTTGTCCGGCCAGCGTCAGTACCGGCAGACCTCCAAGTACTATCTGACATTTGCGGCGGATGACGCGGGAAATGTACAGGACTACTACAACGACTATACGTGGAATGATCTGATTTTCTCCGTACCGGCTATTTCGCAGGTTCTGGAGTCGGAGCTTTCGGATGGTGTGACACTGGAGCAGGCCAGAGAGGACATTGAGGCACAGATCCTTTCGGATGTCCGTGTCCTGACCATTCAGGTCACCGACAAGGACCCGCAGACCGTGCAGGAGCTGACGAATGGGATGCAGGATGCGCTGGTTCGCTACGGACACACGGCCAGCCAATTTGAGAGCATCGAATTTCTCTCCTCCGGTGAGGTGGAGCCGGTGACCGTAAAGGACAGAAGCCAGGGGGCGATTGTTCTGGGCGCGCTTCTTGGTATTTTAATTTCGGTCGCTGCCATCTGGCTGTATGAACTTCTAAACGGCGGGGTGTACTGTCCTGAGGAGGCAGCGGATAAATACGATCTGCCGGTCCTCTTTACGCTTTGTGATGAGACAGCCCAAAAGGCCGGGAAGCTTCCGGATTTTCTGGACAAGGAAAACGAGGAGGCGGCTAAGACGCTGGAAAGCACATCGGTTTTGGTGATTGCGGAGAACGACGCGCTGGCAGAGGAGACGGCTGCCCGGCTGTGCGAGCGATACGGGATTGCGGCGCAGGGGTGTCCCGCAGCCAAGGTGCTGGCTAAGGAGAGAGAGGCACTGCAGGAGACGAGACTTTGCCTGGCGGTGCCGTATGGAAAACGAAATGCTGCGGTGACGGAACACCTGTATACGCAGCTGACCAAGAAGGGAAACCGTTTGGACGGTATAGTTCTGACCGGCGCAGATGGTTCCTATCTGAGAAAATATTATGGACGAGAGTAGGGTTTACAACCGAATTGACCTGGCAGAAACCGATCCCATTACCGGGAAGGAGAAGCGGCAGCATCTGGAGGTGCTGGTTGCGGCGCTGCAGGAAAACGATATTACACTGGCGGCTCGCATGAATTTGTCTACGGATGCGCTGATCTGCAACCAGTGCCAGGAGGTGTCTTACAGCGAATTTGAGCGAAAAGGGCACCGGATCCGGACACTGGCCTTTAATGAACGCGGGGTTGGCAGGAATCGCAACAACGCGCTGATGCGAGCAACGGCAGAGATCGTATTGTTTGCCGATGAAGATATTGTCTATGACGATGACTATGAGGAATCCGTGCTGAAGGCGTTCGAAGAGAACCCGCAGGCGGACATTCTGATGTTCAATGTGCGCGCGGTGGAAAGCCGGCGGACCTACGAAAATAGACGGCGCAAGAGAGTGCGCTGGTACAACTACGGCCGGTATCCCACCTATGCCATGGCGGCCAGACTGGACTGCATCCGAAGAGCGAATGTATGGTTTTCCCTTCTGTATGGCGGCGGTGCGCCCTATTCCAACGGGGAGGACAGTCTCTTTCTTCATGACTGCCTGAAAAAGGGCCTCCGAATCTGGGCGGTGCCGGTGGAAATCGGCCACGAGAGTGCCAGAGAGAATGAGAGTTCCACGTGGTTTGAGGGCTATAACGAGAAGTTCTTTTATGACAGAGGCGTCTTATACCGCGATTTGTACGGCCGGTTTGCCGGTGCAATGGCACTTCGCTTTTTGCTGGCGCACCGCAAGGTGATGTGCGTGCAGCTATCTTTGCGGCAGGCCCTTGGCATCATGCGGAAGGGAATCCGCCTGGAAGAGAGGGTGTGATCGGAACAATGGGCGTGATCTTATACATAGCGCTGGCAGCTGCTGCGACGGTATGTGCTGTGGCGGCAGAAGGGACACGTGACTGCAGGGCGGGCAGCAGGGGCGCATTGCTGCGCAGAACCTCGCTTGTGCTCTTGGCGCTGATCCTGATCGTTCCGGCGGTGCTGCGCCAGGAGACGGGAAACGATTATCTTCGGTATGTGGAGTTCTTCCACCTGGCCTCCATTGATTCCTATGTGCCGACGGAGGCGGGGTTTAATCTGCTGGTAAAGGCTTTGTACCGTCTGTGCGGTTACGAGAATTATCTCCTGGTTTTTGGCGTCTTTTCGGTCTGGACCATCGGGAATCTGGTGGCGGTTGTCTGGCGGCAGGCGGAGAATTTTGCCGCTTCTTTCTTCCTGTTCATGATGCTCGGCTATTATTTTCAGAGCTTTAACACTGTGCGGTATTACCTGGCACTGAGCATCACACTTCTGGCCCTATCCTGCATCCTCCGAAAGCGATACGTGGGTTTCGTGCTGCTGGTCCTTTTTGCGGCGCTGTTTCATAAATCGGCGCTGGTCGCCCTAGTGCTGTACCCACTGGCGCTTCACCGCTGGAACGCCAGGGAGCGGATTCTGGCCGTTGCCGCGGGGGGATTGGTGCTGGTCTTTCATCAGAGGGTGCTGGATCTTCTGGTGGCGCTCTATCCCTCCTGGGAGGGAACGGGGGATCTGGCAGCAGGGACCAGTGTGTCCTGGGTCAATATCGGCAGATGCGCGGCAGTGCTGGTGCTCGCAGTGCTGACGAAGCGTTGGATATCTGCGGGTAGTAAGGACGAGGAGGCCGATCATTCCTTGCTGGATACAGTGAATACCCTGCCGAAGACAGCGGACGCCTTGCAGAGTACAGCGAATACCGAGTGTGGTCAGGAGCATGCGGTGCAACCGGAAGATGCCTTTGCCGGACGGGAACTTCGGATGTATATCAACGGTTCGTTCCTTGCCCTCCTTTTGTACGTGTTCGGCTGGTTTATCCCGGAGGTGTCGCGCATTTGCTACTACCTGACCTTTACACAGATTTTCCTGATTCCGATGCTGTTGCGAAGAATTCCGGAAGAGACAAGGCTGTGGAAAAGGTATTCCTGCCGGCGGATTCTTTCCGTGTTGGTGATACTGGGAGCTGCGGGGTATTTTGCCTTTTTCTTAAAAACAGCGTATCGTGATACCATTAAAATCCTGCCGTACAAGACGTTCTTATTCCATGACCTGAATCAGACGCCTTCCGGCAGCATTGGGAAGAATTAGACTATGACGAATCCGTTTTTCAGCATCATAACGCCCTGCTATCAGCCGGGAGAGAGGCTGGCTGCGACGGTGCAAAGTGTCCTTTCGCAGCAGTTCGGGGATTTTGAGATGATCATCAAGGATGCGGGCTCTTCGGACGGGAGTCTGGAGACGATTCCGGAGGATCCCAGAATCCGTGTGATCCAGAGTAAGGACAGCGGGATTTATGACGGAATGAATCAAGCGGTCGCATCTGCCAGGGGAGAATTCCTGTATTTCCTCAACTGCGGCGACCTGCTGCATGATACAGCGGTTCTTGCAGAAACCGTGCAATGCATTAAACGAGAGTGGGACGGCAGCAGCTGTCCGGTCATATATTATGGAGATGTCTGGGAAAAGCGCACCGGTCAGAGAGTGGCGGCCAAGCCTGCCATGACGCATTTTGCTATGTACCGGAACCTGCCCTGCCACCAGGCCTGCTTTTACAGCAGAGATTTGTTCGAAAAGCGGCAGTTTGATCTTCGCTACCGGGTCCGTGCGGACTACGAGCATTTCCTCTGGTGTGTGGTGCAGGCCGGTGCGAAGACCCATGCGATGAACCGGATTGTGGCGGATTATGAGGGCGGCGGTTTCTCGGAGACGAAGGAGAACCGGACGTGTTCGGCGAGGGAGCACCGGGAGATTACGCAGCAGTATTTTGGCGCGCGGGAGTGCCTGCGTTACCGGCTGGCCATGCTGGCAAGCCTTCAGCCGCTGCGGGAGAAGCTTTCTTCGTCTCCGGCGACGGCGGCGCTGTACGATACGATCAAGAACCGAATTTACAGGAAGAACTGAGAAGAACAGATATGAAGGTTTTGTGGCTGTGCAATATTATGCTGCCGGTATTCGCGTCGGCAGAGGGGCTGCCTTTTTCCAACCGGGAGGGGTGGCTGACGGGGAGCTTTCACCGGTTGGTACAGGAAAAGGTGGAAACGGGACGCGAGGAGAAGCTCCTGGAGCTGGGCGTTTGCGTGCCGGTGCCAGCCGCGCTGGCTGCGTGCCGCAAGGAAATTGAGGGTGCGGTCTTTTATGGCTACACCGAGAATCTGGATACGCCGGAGCGCTATGACGAGCATCTGGTACAGCGCTTTCAGGAGATTCTAAGCGACTTTCAGCCGGACATCGTGCACATTTTCGGCACCGAGTTTCCACATGCGCTGGCGATGGTACGTGCGTTTCAAAAGCCGGAGAAGACGCTGGTCGGGATGCAGGGGTTGTGTTCGGCCATTGCGGATACCTACATGGCGGAGCTTCCCTATAAGGTACAGCGGGCCAGAACCTTCCGGGATATAGTACGCCGTGACTCGCTGCGGGATCAGCAGAAGAAATACTACGCCCGTGCGGAGAATGAGAAGGAGACGCTCCGGCAGGTGCAGCACATTACGGGGCGCACCGCGTTTGACCGGGATGGAACGGCGGCCATTCAACCGGATGCGGTGTATCACCTGCTGAACGAGACGCTGCGCCCGGAATTTTACGAGGGACGCTGGGACTTGAACAGCGTGGAGCGCCACACCATTTTCTTGAGTCAGGGCGATTATCCGCTGAAGGGCTTTCACTTCGTCCTGCAGGCGATGCCGCAGATTCTGAAGCACTTTCCGGATGCCAAGCTCTACGTGGCAGGCAATTCAATCATCGGCAATGTGGGAGGCATCATCCCGCGCAAAAAGCTGCCGGAGCCCATATGGATCTCGGCTTACGGCGCGTATCTAAAGCGCTTGATCCGGGAAGGGAATCTGGAGGGGCATGTCTTTATGCTGGGGTCGTTGGATGCGCAGCAGATGAAGCAGCGCTACCAGAAGAGCCACGTATTCGTCTGCCCGTCGGTGGTGGAGAATTCCCCCAATTCTCTCTGCGAAGCCATGCTTCTGGGAATGCCGGTGGCGGCCTCCCGGGCAGGAGGAATTCCGGATCTTACCAAGAACGGGGAGGAGGGACTGCTGTTTCCGGTGGGGGACGTCCAGGCCCTGGCGGAGGATGTCTGCAATTTGTTTGAAAATGATCAGTTCGCCTGCCGGCTTGCCAGTGCGGCCCACAAGGCGGCGGTGGTGCGCCACAATCCGAATACGAACTACCAGCGGATTTTGGAGATTTATCGGAGTATTGCGTGAACAAAATGCCTACGGTTGCCTTTGCGGCGAATTACATCAACCATCATCAGATCCCCTTCTGTGAGGCCATGGTCAAGCGGCTGGGGAATGGATTTGTTTTTGTCCAGATGGAGGAAATGGAGCAGGAGCGCCTGGACATGGGATGGAAGGATGTGTCGGAGGAGCTGGACTGGGTGCTCAAATGGAGCACGGATCAGAAGGAGGCGCAGCGGGAGCTTCTGGCCTGTGACCTTTTGATCGTCGGCTGGGTTCCGCAGCTGCGGCCTCTGATCGCCAAGCGCCTCCGCCTCCAGCGGCCGGTGTTCCAGATCAGTGAGCGAATCTACAAGGACGGACAATGGAAGGCCCTCTCGCCAAGAGGCCTGGCGGATAAGTACAGGAGCTTTACCAGATTTCGGGGAAGTGCGTATTTTCTCCTGTGCGCCGGAGCCTATGTGGGATCGGACTACAAGCTGATCGGCGCCTTTCCGGAGAAAAAATACCGGTGGGGCTATTTTCCGCCGCTGCGTCTGTATGAGGGCGGGCGGCCGCCTATCCGTCACCGGGGAGTCAGGGACGTGACGGAGCTGATATGGGCGGGGCGGTTTGTTGGCTTTAAGCACGTAGAGCGCGTGCTGTCTCTGGCGGATCGCCTGCAGAAGGATGGAAAGCGGTTCCTTCTGCATCTTGTCGGCGATGCCGGGAACGGAAACGAGCAAGCGGCGGAAGAGGTGCACCGCTTTGCCGGGCAGCACGGCCTGGAGGAGAGCGTTATTTTCCATGGATTCTGCGGTCCGGAGGTGGTGCGGGATCTGATGGAGCACAGCGACATCTTCATCCTGACCAGTGACCACGGCGAGGGATGGGGAGCTGTACTCAATGAAGCAATGAACAGCGGCTGTGCGCCCATTGCGGGAGCGCAGGCAGGCGCGGTGCCCTATCTGATTCAGAACGGCGTGAACGGCTATGTGTATGCGGACGGCGATGAAGAGGACCTTGTGCGCAAGACAGAACGCCTGATAGAGGACACGGAGCTCTGCGAGCGGTTTGCGGCACTGTCCTTCCGGAAGATTCAGACGATATGGAATGCGGAAACGGCCGCGGAGCGGTTTCTGGATTTCGGAGAGCGGGTGCTGCCCTTGTGCGAGGCGGCCAAGGCGCGGACGCAGAACAAGCGCAGAGTTCGGAAGCTGGTGCGGCGGCTGAACCGGGAGCTTCCGGCAGAGGGCCCCATGAGCCTGGATCCGTCGCTGCGGCCGTTCCTGAAGGCGGCGCGCCTGTCCGGAGCGCCGGCGGAGGTGCTGGAGGAGGAGCAGTGAACGAGCAGACCGTAAGCAAACAGATTTCAGAATGTACTGCGGAACGGATTTCAGACCAGATTCCGGGGCGGATCTCCGTGGTGGTGCCGGTTTACAATTCGGAACGATTCCTGCGAAAGACCGTTGCCTGCATCCAAGCCCAGACGGACTCCGATTATGAGATTCTGCTGGTCAATGACGGCTCGACGGACGGGTCCTTGGCTCTTTGCCGGGAGCTGGAGAAAAGTGATGCGCGCATTCGTGTCATCAGTCAGGAGAATCAGGGGCTTTCCGCAGCGCGCAATGCCGGAGTCAGAGCGGCGAGGGGTGAGTACATCAGCTTCGTGGATTCGGACGATCTGATTTATCCGGACATGCTGGAGCACCTTCGCACAGGTATGGAAGCCATGCGGGCGGCCGGACACGAAAATGTGCAGATCCAGATCGGACGGGAAGAAATTGATGAAGAGGGGAAAACGCTTCCGGCAGCGGTCATGCCGCCGGAGGAGCCGGTGCTCATTTCTCCGGTGCAGTTCATCCAGAGCATGCTCCTGTACACCGGCGATGCGTCGTTTTGCACGAAGCTGACGCCCCGGGGCATTCTCCTTGCGCACCCGTTTCAAGTGGGGGCGTTGTGCGAGGATTTTGATCTGGAAACACACTTGGTGGATGTCATTGACGGTGTGTATAATCTTCCGCCAATCGGGTACCGCGTGGTACATCGGAGCGGGAGTCTCACAAGGCGCCGCAGCGTGGGACAGTTTTCGAAGGCCTACATAGCGATCATCGAGGCATCGGACTATGTGGAGGAGCATCTCGTGCCGCGTTATTCTAGCCTCCGGGTGGCGGCACGCCGGTTTGGTCTGTTTGAGAGACTGGATTACATGCTGCATGTCCCGATTTCCGATATGAACGGGCAGAATACTTTCTATCGGAATGTGGTAAACTACCTTCGGCAGCACCGGACGGATATTCGGGAGAATCCATACCTGACACGCAGGGATCGGGTATACCTGATGATGCTCGCTGCGGCGCCCGTTCTGGTGCGGCGTGTGCACCGGCTCTCCATGCGGCTGCGGGGGATTTCGGTGGGATAAAAAGAAGGTAACGATTCAGCGTCTATCTCGATTTTCCTTCGGAAAACCTCGATGTGACTGAACAAATACGAATAATTCGGGTTTACCAATATGCGGTACGTTGTAGCCTGCTCGGCAAGGAGAACACGACCGAGAGTGTTAACTCCAACTATAAAACGATCGCATTTATGACAACGGAGTCGGCGACCGGCCAGATCTCTTATCTGCATATCAAGTATTCCGATGATGGCGGCAAGACCTTTACCGGAAATAACGGAGATGATGTTGGCAGCTGGATGGGCATCTATACGGATTTCGTAAAGGAAGCCTCAACGAAAGTTTCCGATTACAAGTGGATGCAGATTAAGGGCGAGAAAGGTGATAAGCGAGATACCGGAGCAACAGGCCGTGGCAAAGAGAGATCCGCTGGTGTATGTAGCACTGGGAATTTCTATATTGGCGCTGATCCTGTGCCTGTATCTACTGTACTCTCAGAGATATTCCGCAAAGAGTATGCGCCGCATGTGGAAGAAGATGGCCGGACTTCGGGACGACGACATCGAAGACGGCGAATAGTAGCAAATCGTATAGCGAACGGAACTATACAGAAAAGCTATTAAACAGCTTGTGAAATGAATCTATCATATCTGGAAAAAAGCGGACGTGCGCTATATAATCTACGAATACAGTGATTCACGGTAAGACATGGGCGGCTAGTTGTTTAAAAATCGATGTACTAGAATGGTAAAAGGCCGCCGGATCGCTGCAGATGATAGAACGCCACATGAGCAAGCAAGAAGCTGCGCAGCAGTTTTGCTTATGGGGCTCTGTATAGTTACCATACAATGAGGAGGACGGATCATCATGGAGAAGAAGAATCTGGACTGGTCGAATCTGGGCTTCAATTATATGAAGACAGATAAGCGCTATGTTGCCAACTATAAGGCAGAGGCCGGAAAGTGGGACGAGGGCGCCTTGATTGATGACGATATGATCGTTATGAGCGAGGATGCCGGCGTTCTGCAGTACAGCCAGTCGGTATTCGAGGGTCTGAAGGCATATACAACCAAGGATGGACATATTGTATGTTTCCGTCCGGACATGAACGGACAGAGAATGTATGACTCTGCAAAGCGCCTTGAGATTCCGCCGCTTCCGGTGGAGCAGTTCGTGGATTCCATTCATCAGGTGGTAAAGGCCAACACAGCTTGGGTTCCGCCCTATGGAACCGGTGCCAGCCTGTACATCCGTCCGTATATGTTCGGCATCAGCCCGGTTATCGGCGTAAAGCCGGCGGATGATTATCAGTACCGCGTATTCACAACACCGGTTGGACCGTACTTTAAGGGCGGCGCGAAGCCGATCTATGTGAAGATCAGTGATTTTGACCGTGCGGCTCCGCACGGAACCGGCAACATCAAGGCCGGTCTGAACTATGCAATGAGCCTGCATGCCATTGTGACAGCCCATGCAGAGGGCTTTGCTGAGAACATTTATCTGGATGCGGCGACCAGAACGAAGATTGAGGAGACCGGCGGCGCCAACATCCTCTTCGTGGATCAGGACGACCACCTGGTGGTTCCGAAGTCCGACTCTATCCTTCCGTCCATCACGAGAAGAAGCCTTGTGTATGTGGCTGAGCATTACCTTGGCATGACCGTGGACGAGCGTCCGGTTTACTGGCAGGAAGTAAAGGACGGAAACTTCAAGGAGTGCGGACTGTGCGGAACGGCAGCTGTCATCAGCCCGATCGGCAAGATCAACGACCATGGCACCGATTATGCACTGGCATCCGGCATGGAGGAGATCGGACCTTGGATGAACAAGCTTCGCACGACGCTTCTGGGAATCCAGGAAGGCGAGCTGGAGGCTCCGGAAGGCTGGATTCACGTCATCGAGTAAACAGCTGCTCTTCGAAGGGGGAGGTTATTCGGTAAAAACAGCGTCTTACAGTTTTACAGGAATATGAGCAGCAAAAAGAGCTCTGACCGGAGAGGTCAGAGCTCTTTTTGCTGCTTGCTTGCCACTCATTTGCTGCGGATGAGCAGTTTAAAAATCAATATGTGAGCCAAAAGGGCAGCATACACTGTTTATGCTATGCTGCCTTTTTGCCGGAGACAGAGATCAGAACCAGCATCAGGAAGATCGCCGCAAAGCCAACACCGTCTAAGAAGGTGAAGCTGCTGCCAAGGACTGTAGCCGAAAGGATGGCGGCCGTAACCGGCTCGGAGAAGCCGTAAAGACTGCCCTTTTCCGGCCCGATGTATTTGAGCCCCTGAATGTAGAGAGGGAAGGCCAGTACATTGCCGACCAGCACCACAAAGCCGACACCAAACCAACCCGTAGCGGTTGGAACATAGTGCCAGGTCCAGGAACGGAAGATCAAAGCAATAGCAGCACTACCCATCAAAAAGGACCAGCCCTGCAGGAGAAGAACCGAATATCTGGTCATAAGCCGCCCGGGAACCATGTTGTAAACGGTGACACACACGGCGCAGAGAACGCCCGTAGCCAGCGCGGCAGGGGACACCTGCATGTGTTCGAGACTCCCGCCGGTGGAGAGTAGGAATACGCCCAACAGCGCCAGAACAATGGCCAGAATTTCCGTCAGCTTGGGCCTGCGCTTGGCTAGAATACAGGAAATCACCAGGATCATGGCCGGTGACAAATCCTGCAAAATGGTACCGACCGCGGCACTGGAGAGCTGGATGGTCGTAAAATACAGAAACTGACAGGCCGATACGCCGGCCAGACCATAGATCAGAAGCTCCCGGCGGTCCTGGGCATCCTTCCAGGGATCAAAAATATGCTTCCCACCCCGGACGGCACAGAAGGTGAGCAGAATCAGACCGGCAAGCCCCAACCGGATGGGAACCAGCCATCGGACATCCATGCCCTCATGATTGAACAGATACTGCCCCATGGAGCCGGAAAGCCCCCAGCAGGCACCACCTGCAAGTGTAAGTGCAGCACCAAGGAATGAAGCATGTGTCTTAGAAGCGGTTTGTGTCGATGAAGCGTTCATGTCAGATCACCTCGAAGTAAATAGTATCCGTGATTATAACGCAGTCACCAAGAAGTGTGAATAGAGCATCATCCTATGATACAATGGAGCCACGACCAAACGGCGTAGGTGACCAATTGCCTTTGACCGTATTCGGAAGGGGAGAATAAAAGATTGTCATGGGAATAACAGCGGACGGAAGATGGAATCCAGGGAGCTCTGACGCGGAGAGAGATCAATTGACGGGCCTTTGGGGACTGCACCATTTTGCGTGGTATGCGCAGAAGATGCTTGCTGCAATGACGCCGAATGAGGCGGCGGATGTGCAGATTGTATTCCTGAACTTTCATCACTTTAAACGTTTCAATCACCGAAATGGCTATGAAGAGGGTGACATGGTGCTGTGCCGCTTTGCGGATGAGCTGCGGACCTGTGCCACGGTGAAGCTTGCCGGCCGCATTGCAGAGGATCATTTTCTGTTTCTGGCGGATGCCGGAGATGTTGTCCCCATCCTGCAGGACCTGCAGAAGGCACTGGGGAGAATTGCTACGGATGGGACATTGAGTATCCGGGCGGGCATTTATAACATTGACGCGACAGAATCCGTGATTGCGGCCGGAGATAAGGCAAAGGCGGCAGCGGATAGCCTGCGGGGCAAGAAGGCCGGGCAGCAGTTCTGGCATTGCTATGACCACGAGCTGGAGACAGCAATGGAGCGGCGCACCTATATTTTGGAAAATATAGAAAAGGCCATCCGGTCCGGCTGGATCCGGGTATATTACCAGCCGGTAATACGGACCATGACGGAGAAACTGTGCGGCATGGAAGCCCTGGCAAGATGGGAGGATCCGGTCTACGGAATGATGTCGCCGGGGCTTTTTATTTCTGTTCTGGAAGAAAACCAGCTGATTCACAAGCTGGATCTGTATGTTCTTCAGCAAATATGTGAGACCTATCGGAGGGCAAAAAAGGAAAACAAACCCTTTGTGCCGGTATCCTTCAACTTGAGCCGGCTGGATTTTGAACTGTGCGATATTCTGTCGGAGGTTGACCGGCTTGTGACAGAGTATGAGATCCCCAAGGAGATGCTGCATGTGGAGATCACAGAAAGCGTCCTTCTGGAAAATGAAGGAGAAATGCGCAAGACGCTGGATAGCTTTCACAAGCTGGGATATCAGGTCTGGATGGATGATTTCGGGAGCGGATATTCCACGCTCAATGTTCTGAAGGACTATGATTTTGACACCTTGAAAATCGATATGCGGTTTCTCACGGACATGAGCAGCCGGTCGCTTCGTATTGTCACATCCGTTGTTGATATGGCCAAAAAGATTGGCATACAGACGCTGGCAGAGGGTGTTGAGACCCGGGAGCAGGCTGATTTCCTGCGCAGCATCGGCTGTGAGAAGCTGCAGGGATATTATTTTGGAAAACCGGCGCCCTATTCTCTGGCGGATATGCAGCATCTGGATGGACAAGGGCAGATTGAGAGTGACCGGGAGGCGCAGTATTACGGCAGGATTGGCCGAGTGAACCTCATCGATGACCGCGCAGTTGCACTGGTGGAGTATGAGGATGATCGGATCCGGATTCCGTATATGAACCGGAATCTTGTGAAGGAGCTTGAGAATGTCAGGACGGATTTGTCCATGCTTCTGGAGAGTCTTTGCAATGATGAAGCCTTTCCGGCGTATGAGATTCTGCGGAAGGCAGCCCGGCGCATCCATGTGGGGACGGGGCAGCATACGGTCCGGCTTGTTTCGGAAGGGCGTTATTTTCTTTTGTATGTCTCCTGTGTTGGAGAGCTGGATGAGAAGAAGATGTTTCTCACCTACATCTCGGACATGAGTGGAGATTCCGAGCTGACGCACACGCATGAGATGGACGAGGCCATTCGAAGCCTGTATCTTACCTGCGATAATGTTTACATCAATGATCTGGACAAAGGTACGGTGCATACGATTCTGGATCACGGAGAAAATCCGGGACATCTGGAACCGTGGCGACTTCGGATTGATCCGTTGGCGTATGCGAAGGATCGGATTTATCCGGGCGATCAGGAGCGGTATCTGGAGTATGCGGACATGTCTACGCTGTATACCAGGCTGCAGAACAGCCCGTCCGGATTTCTGGGCAGTTATTTTCGAACAAAAACAGAAAAGGAAGGATATATCTGGAAGAGGCATCTGTTTGTGCTGATTTCCAAGCTGGGTCAGCGGCGGATTGTGTCTGCTGCGCAGCCGGTGAAGCAAGAGGCTCTTTTGGAAAATGCAGAGGCTATTCTGGAGACGGCTGCGACCAAACAGCAGTTTGACGCCGATACACTGACAGATGCGGAGAGCTTTTCGAAGCTGTTGTCTCCTGCATTTACGGATGAACAAACCGTTCGTGCCAATGCGGAGCTGGCCTCGCCCAGAGATTTCTGGTCCGGATTGATCCTGCATTCCAGCATCAAATTCTGCTGGAAGGATACCAGACGCCGCTATATCGGCGCGAGTCAGGCGTTTCTGGATTATTTTAATCTCTCCAGCGTGACGGAAATTCTCGGGAAACGAGATGAAGACATGGGGTGGCACGCCGAAGGCCGCAGCTTTGCGCAGGTAGAAAACAGGATTCTCCGTGAGGGACACACGCTCGTGATGAACGCGGAGAAGTGCCTGACAAAAGGCGAGCTGCGCAATATCTGGGTGAATAAGCAGCCGTTATATCGTGATGGGAAGATTACCGGCATCCTGATCTGGTTCGTGGATTCCAAGGAACTTCCGCTGCAGGAAACCCGTGCAGAGGAAGGGATGGATTCGATTACCGGCTGCATGAATGTCAATGGAATCATGCTGGCCGGGGAGCAGTTCCGAAGGGATTACCTCGAAAGAGGCAAGGACTACGCCTTTTTGTATGTGGACATCCATGAATTCATAGGATTCAAGGATAAAAACGGAGCAGATGCGGCCAATCGCTTCCTGCGTGAGATCGTTGCGCGAATGAAAAAAGCCGTTGGCCGTGAGGGGCTGATCGGACGCATTTGTATGGATAATTTTATGATTCTCATTCCGGCAGAAACGGCGGAGGATGCCAAAAAGGTGATCACATCCATCCGCACGGAGGTTTCCGGGATTCACCGGATTGGGGCAATTCCGGTGACGGTGTATCTCTCCATTGGGTACAGTCTGTACTCGGAGCGGAAGAATGTGGAAGAGTGCACATATCTTGCAAGAGAGCGCATGAAGGAGCACCGAGCGGCGATTTACGGATCGACTGCGGCAGATAGCTTTGACTGAATCGAAACAACGTAAAAGACCGCCTGCATGGCATCAGCTGTGCAGGCGGTCTTACTTGGAAATTGTTAGAACGGGTTATAGAATCGTGATCCGTCGCGGAAGGTGAACCAGATCGCCCAGACGGAAAATACAAGAACTACAGCCAGAACCAGGTAATCCGAAACGGTCAGCTTCTTCGCCATGTACCAGGTGCGCTTTTTCTTCTTGCCGAATCCGCGAAGCTCCATCGCATTGGATACGACATCAATGCGGTTCATGGTAGAGAACAGAAGCGGGAAGATGATGCTGGAGGTCCGCTTTATGCGCTCGAGGAGGCTGGCCTTGCTGCTCATATCAATGCCGCGTGCCTGCTGGGCATTCTGAATCCGGTGGAATTCGTCCTGCACATCCGGGATGTAGCGAAGGGCAATGGCCACGGAATAGGCGATGTTATAGCTGATGCCGATTCCGTTCAGCGAGGCGGCAAATTCGCTGGGGTCCGTGGTGACCATAAAGGTGAAGATTGCCGGAGTGATGGTGAAGTATTTGACCATCACATTAAAGAGATAGAACAGCTCCTCCTGCGTCAGGTCGTATCCTGCGAACAAGTGGGCGATTATGGTGCGGGAGCCGTAAATTTCGCACCCCTGGTACGGCGCGAACAGGAAAATGGCGGCCAGATTCAGTACCATAAAGACCATGATAAAACGGAAAACAGAACCAACCTGCCGCCAGCGAACGCGCGCCATTTTGAAAACAAGCAGGCTTATGAGCACCATGGCTAACAGAATTCGCGTGTCATAGGTTACGGCACTTACGGTGCACCACAACAGGAAAAAGAGAAGCTTTGTTACACCGGAAAGCTGGTGGATCCAGGTGTCATTTTTTTCGTAGGAGAGAATACGGGACATTAGTTGGCCTCCTTCCGGGCGCCGCGGCGGGAGCGCTCATAACTGATGAATCGCTCACAGAATGAGGAGGGATCCTCGATTTCGCAGCGTGTTGCCAGATAATACAGGGAGGTGGCCTTCAGATCCGCCTGCCTGCAGATATCCTGATCGGTGAGGATTCTGGCAGGAGTGCTGTCTGCGATCAGCCGTCCGTCTGCGAGAACAAGTGCCCTGTCGGTGTACTCCAGCATCAGATGCATGTCATGGGTGATCATCAGGATCGTAATACCCAGCTCGCGGTTGATGCGGCGGAGAAACTCCATGATTTCCGTGTAATGGGCATAATCCTGCCCCGCTGTCGGCTCATCCAGGATCAGAATCTGCGGATTCATAATGAGAATAGAAGCGATGGTGACACGCTTTTTCTGACCAAAGCTCAGCGCATTTACAGGCCAGTTCCGGAACGGATACAGGCCGCATATCTTTAGCGTCTCGTCAACTCGCCGGTTGATTTCGGCAGAATCTACGCCGCGGACGGCCAGTCCCAGTCCAACCTCCTCTCGGATCATCGGCTTACTGATCATCTGGTTGGGACTTTGCATGACAAAGCCGATCTGCTCACCACGCTCCTTGATGGAAAGCGGCGCAATATCGCTGCCGTTTAACAATATTTGACCGGAATCCGGTGTGTGGAAGCCGCATATTAGAGAAGAAAGCGTGGATTTCCCGGCGCCGTTTCGCCCGACAATCGAGACCATTTCTCCCTTTTTAATGCACAAGGACACATTTTTGAGAACCGGTTCGTTGGCGGAATAGGAGAAAGATAGATCCCGGATCTCCAGTGCGGCCGGATTGGCGTTTTCTTTCTGTGGAAGGGGTTCCTCATGATACCAACGCAGAAGATCTAGGCGGAAGCGATCGAGCTCCATGGTATCAACATGCATGGGATGGTCGCTTGGCTGCAGGGTGCAGCCGGCATATTTGAGCGCAGCTATATAAAGCGGCTCGCGGATGCCCTGCCGGGATAGAAGGTCAGTGCAGAGAAGCTCATCCGGCGTCTGATCCGCAATGATGCGGCCATCGTTGACCAGAATAATCCGGTCAACGTCCCGGTAGAGAACGTCCTCAAGGCGGTGCTCGATGATCAGCACCGTGAGATCACGCTGCCGGAGAATGTTGTCAATCAGAGCGATGGTTTTCTGACCGGTGGCCGGATCGAGGTTGGCCAGCGGTTCATCAAACAGAAGAATCTCTACGTCATCCACCATGACGCCGCCCATCGAGACGCGCTGCTTCTGACCGCCGGAAAGCTCACCGGGCGCGTGATGCAGAAGGAGCTTTAAACGAAGCTCGTCCGCAACCGCATCCACCCTCCGGTGAATTTCATCCTGCGGTACAGCATCGTTTTCAAGGGCGAAGGCCAGATCCTCGGCAACGGTAAGGCCGATGAACTGACCGTCCGTGTCCTGCAAAACGGTACCTACCTTTTTAGACATCCCGAAAACGCCTGCCTCGGACGGAGTCAGGCCGGCAACGTGCAGTGTGCCGCTGGTCTCTCCTGAGAAGGAACAGGGAATCAATGCGTTGATGCAGTGTGCAAGTGTGGATTTGCCGGACCCGGAAGGGCCGGCAATCAGTATTTTCTCTCCGGGATAAATCTTTAAATTGATGTCATGTAAGGAGTTTTCTGTTTGTGTCCGGTAACGAAAGGAAAAATTTTGGAACTCGATGATTGGTTTCCGGTCCGTTTGGGACGATGCTGAATCCGTTATGGTAGCCATGGTTTGCTCCGTGGGTTAGGTTACTGGTTGTCTGAATCGCCACTTATTATACACGATGGTAGCCGTTTAGCACTCTCTCGATTTGTATCTGCTTGGCACCTGCCATATTTTAATGTGAACCTGCTGCTTGCGGACAAATTTACATTGAAATTGGAAGATGGGCGAATGAACGGTTATGGCTGGCAGGAATCTCTGCGATGAAAAAAGCAGCCGCCCACAAGGCAGCTGCTCGAAATAAAATCTTCAGAACTATGCCGCTTTACGCGGCGCATAGGTTCCGAAAAGGTGATAGGATCATCAATCCTCTTTGGAAAGGCTGGAGGACTTGCCGGCAACCTTGGAGTAACCAACCAGAAGAAGAGATCCCAGAACACCGATGATAATGATGTCGCCAAGGAACGCAAATGCGCCCTGCAGGAATACCTTGGAAGCAGGCTCTGCATAGACAACGATGTCCAGAACCGGAGCAACCAGAATCCATGCAACGGCATTGGCAACGACCTGAACGATGTTGAAGAGGATAATGCTCTTCTTGTCAAAGCCTCCCTCGCGAACCGCGAACTTCTTGGCAAAGGCACCGATGGCAATTCCTACAACTGCCTCCGGGAATACCCAGCTCCACCATACAGAACCATAGAAAAGAGCGTCGCCCAGCGCGTGACCAAGCAGTCCGATGATCGCACCTACCAGCGGGCCGAATACAGCGGACAGGAATGCCAGAACCGCCATTCTGGGCTGAAGGGATGTGTTCGGAATACCGATCGGGATCTGTACCTCGGTCAGAACAACGAACAGAGCTGTGCCGATACCGATGGCAACCACTTCTTTGATGCCAAATTTCTTATTCATAATAGTACCTCCTCATAAGAATAAAAAGTTACTGTACACACACCCGTCACTTGGCTGGAGTGTGAACGGTTACAGGTAAAATTCCCGACTAGTGTAGCACAGGAAAAGAGTGGTTGACAAACCTATATAGCAGGCGTAAACTGTGTGACGCGTTAGTTAAGATGAACTAATTGGGGTTACATATTTATAACATTTGATGCATGAGGCTTTTCCTTGTAAATACAGGATAACTTCCTGCAGAATTACGATCAGGAAGGAGACCACGGCCATGATGCCATTGGCATTTGCAAAGACAGGGGACAAGGTTCTGGTAGCCAGAATCGGCGGCAGTGTAGAGGCAAAGAAGCACCTGGAGGATTTGGGGTTCGTTGTCGGTACGCAGGTGGAGATCATTGCGGCAGGCGGAGATGGCAACATCATCGTGAATCTGAAGGAATCAAGACTTGCAATTACAGCAGAGATGGCTTCCAAGATCATGATCAACTGAGAATGATTCGGAGTCGAATGGGGCTCCGAATTGTTGAGAGTTAGAGTCGAGATTTAGGGAAACGCTGATTAAATCGGCCTTTCCTTAGCACGATACGTAAACAAGCGGTAGACAACAGGTGCTGCCGGCATCTGTTCTATGTTATATGCGGGCAACTGCAGAAAATGAGGAGGATTGAGAATGAAGACACTTCGAGACGTTGCGGTCGGACAGACAGCAACCGTTGCCAAGATTCACGGCGAGGGTGCGCTGAAGAGACGTATTATGGACATGGGAATTACCAAGGGAACAGAGATCTATGTCCGCAAGGTAGCTCCGCTGGGGGATCCGGTTGAGGTTACCGTTCGCGGCTATGAGCTCTCACTCCGGAAAGAGGATGCAGACATCCTGGAGATGGTCTGAGCGTTACAGCATCGAACGAGAGCGGTGGGAAAGAAGTCTGCAGCAGGTGTACACACCGAAGGAGCAGCGCTTTCAAAGAGATAGAAAGAGAAGGAGCAGCAAATGGAAATCAAAATCGCATTGGCAGGTAATCCGAACTGCGGTAAAACTACCCTGTTTAATAACCTGACCGGCAGCAACCAGTACGTTGGTAACTGGCCGGGCGTTACCGTAGAGAAGAAGGAAGGACGTCTGAAGGATCACAAGGATGTTGTGATTCAGGACCTCCCGGGCATCTATTCCCTGAGCCCGTACACCCTTGAAGAGGTGGTTACCCGTAACTATCTGGTAAACGAGAAGCCGGATGCCATCCTGAACATTGTGGACGGAACCAACATTGAGCGTAACCTGTACTTGACCACACAGCTGGTTGAAATCGGCATTCCGGTGGTCATCGCCATCAACATGATGGATCTGGTTCGCAAGAACGGCGACAGCATTGACATCAAGAAGCTGGGCGAGGAGCTTGGCTGCAAGGTCATCGAGATCTCCGCACTGAAGAATGAGCACACCATGGATGCGGCAAATCTCTGCATCGAGGCTGCAAAGGCAGGTAAGAAGGAGGAGCTTCCTCATGTCTTTACCGGCAGCGTAGAGCACGCAATTGCGCACATCGAGGAGTCGATCCAGAGCATCGTAGATCCGCAGGAGCTTCGCTGGTTCTCGATCAAGATCTTTGAGCGCGACACAAAGGCCCTGGAGAAGCTTTCCATCGATTCTTCTCTGATGAGCCATATGGAAGAGCACATCAAGGATTGTGAGAAGGAAATGGATGATGATGCAGAGTCCATCATCACCAACCAGAGATATACCTACATCACCGATCTGATCAAGAAGACGGTCAAGAAGGGCAAGCAGCCCGGCGCGCTGACCACTTCCGATAAAGTGGACCGCATTGTTACCAACCGCTGGCTGGCACTTCCTATTTTTGCTGCGGTTATGTTCCTGGTTTACTATGTATCTGTCAGCACCCTTGGCGGCGTGGTGACCGACTGGACAAACGATACGCTGTTCGGCGAGTGGATTCAGCCTGGCGTTGAGAGCCTGCTGACCAATGCCGGCGCATCGGACTGGCTGATTTCACTGGTCGTTGACGGTATCATCGGCGGCATTGGAGCACCCATTGGTTTCGTTCCGCAGATGGCCATTGTCTTCCTGTTCCTGAGCTTCCTGGAAGATGTTGGATACATGGCACGTGTTGCCTTTATCATGGACCGTATTTTCCGCAAGTTCGGACTGTCCGGAAAGAGCTTCATCCCGTTCCTGATTTCCTCCGGCTGCGGCGTACCCGGAATCATGTCCACTCGTACCATTGAGTCCGAGAAGGATCGCCGGATGACCATGATCACCACAACCATGATCCCTTGCGGCGCAAAGCTGCCGGTTATCGCGCTGATCGCAGGTTACCTGATGGGCGGCGCATGGTGGATGGCTCCCTGCATGTATTTTGCAGGTATCGCACTGGTTATTATTTACTGCATCATCCTCAAGAAGACTAAGTTCTTCGCTGGAGATCCGGTACCGTTCGTTATGGAGCTCCCGGCTTATCACCTTCCTTCCCTGAAGGGCATTCTCCTTCATGTGTGGGAGCGTGTATGGGCATTCATTAAGAAGGCAGGAACGATCCTGTTCCTGTGCTGCGCAGTAATGTGGTTCCTTGGTAACTTTGGCTTTGTGGACGGAGCCTTCGGTCTGGTTGATTCCGCAGATTCTCTGCTGGCTGTCATCGGCGGCGTTCTTGCACCGATCTTTGCTCCTCTGGGCTTTGGTACCTGGCAGGCAGTTGCTTCTTCCTTGTCCGGATTCGTTGCAAAGGAAGGTATCGTTTCTACCATGTCTCTTCTGTCCTCTCTTGGCGAAGAGATCGAGGAGTACGAGGTTTCCATGCACGATGCATTCCAGGCATTCTTCCCGACGAGCATCGCAGCAATTTCCTTCCTGTGCTTTAACTGCTTTGATTCACCGTGCCTGGCTGCTATTTCTACCATGGCTAAGGAAATCGGCGAGCGGAAATTCTTCTGGTTCTCCATTCTGTTCCAGAACATCGCCGCTTACTGCGTAACACTGATCATCTATCAGCTGGTTGGCGTAGCAATCGGACAGGTTGCATTCAGCGCAGCTACGGTTGTAGCAGGCGTTCTGCTGGTAGCTGTTCTGTATCTGCTGTTCCGCAAGGACCCGAACAAGGCTGCAAAGGCGTAATGTCGTGGATCGGATATCACCGCCACGAATAGGTAAATAACATTAAAGAGAGGGACCTGCAGATATGATGTCTGTGGGTCCTTTTTTGAAAAGAGGAATAATTAATGAAAATAAATGTACCGATCAACCAGACAGATATTATAATCTTAGTCATCCTGGCAATTATGTTTGTAATCGGAATTCGCATCGTCATCGGCTTTTTCAAAAAGCCGGAGCACCGGGATACCAAGGACCGGCAGGAGGAAGCGGCAGAAAACGGCACGGACTGTGCCAGATAGGAAAGGAGCATACAGATGATCGATTATATTGTCCTTGGAATTATTCTTGCTTTGTGTGGCCTTTGCATCTGGAAAATAGTCTCGGACCGGCGCAAGGGCGTTGGCAGCTGCGGCGGCATGTGCGGCGGCTGTGCGTCCCACGGCAATTGCAGCACGAAGGATGTGCCGGAGCGGTTTAAGGCCAAGAAGTGACGGCGAAGGGCTGCATGAGCGAAGGAAAGTTGTGCGCGTACAGTAACCTGCGCAGCAGCGGTTTTGCAAATGGGGCACGATGTACGAGTATCAGGAGGTGTCAGGAATGGTACAGATAACAGTCGGCATTGACGGAATGATGTGTGGTATGTGCGAGGCGCATGTGGGAGATGCCATTCGCAAGCAGTTCCCGGAGGCCAAGAAGGTATCTGCCTCGGCCGGGAAGGGCGAGGCTAGATTCCAGCTTGAGAATACGCTTCCCAAGCCGATGCTCGAGCACGAGCTGCACGCAGCAGTGGATCCGCTCGGGTATAGAATTCTGTCGGTGGAGACGGGAGAGCCGGAGAAGAAAAAGGGGTTTTTTCATTTTGGAAAATGAACGGATGAACAGCATACAGCAGACGGCTGCGCGGATGCGGCTGGCGGCACCGGAGATGGCGGCCTCCTCCGCCGAAAAGCGCAATGAAGCCGTGCGGTCCATTGCGGATGCACTGGAGGTACATAGGGAGGATATTTTTGCTGCGAATGCAAGGGATCTTGCCCGCGCAGCAAGCGAAAATATCCCGCAGGCCATCCAGAAGCGGCTTCGCTATGATGCGAATAAGCTCAGGGACAGCATTGCAGGACTCCGTCAGCTGGAGGAGCTGCCGGACCCTGTGGGGAAAACGCTTTTGGAGCGAGAGCTGGATGAGGGGCTTACGCTGCAGCGCATCAGTGTGCCCATTGGGGTGATCGGCGTTATTTTTGAGGCGAGACCGGATGCGATGGTGCAGGTGGCATCCTTATGCATTAAGAGTGGCAATTGCGCCATTTTAAAGGGCGGCAAGGAGACGAGGGAGACCAACCGCGTCCTGTTTGGCGTCATTAAAGAGGCCGTGCTGGCTGCGGGCTTGCCGGAGGATTGTCTGTTTCAGGCGGAGCAGCACCAGGAGATCGATGAGCTGCTCTCCTGTGACCGGGATGTGGATCTTCTGATTCCGCGGGGATCCAATCAGTTCGTTCGTTATATTATGGAGCATACGAAGATACCGGTCATGGGGCATTCCAGCGGCATCTGCCATATCTATGTGGACGACAAGGCGGATCAGGAGGCAGCCATACCGATCATTGTGGATGCTAAAACCCAGTATCCGGCGGCCTGCAATGCGGTGGAAACGCTTCTTGTGAATCGGCGGATTGCGAAGGAGTTCCTGCCAAAGGTAGGGACGGCGCTAGGGGAAGCAGGTGTAGAGCTTCGGGGAACCCGGGAGGCGGCTTCTGTTTTGCCGCAGATCGCGGCGGAGAATGTCATGGCAGAGGATGCCTTTGCGGTGGAGTACAATGACCTTGTGATTTCCGTGAAGCTGGTGGATGATGTGCGGGAGGCGGCGGACCATATCAACCGCTATGGGTCGCATCATACCGATGCGATTCTGACGAAGGATGACGCTGCAGCAGAGTACTTTATGCAGCGAGTGGACAGCGCCGGTGTGTATCGGAACTGTTCCACACGGTTTGCGGACGGCTACCGCTACGGTTTCGGAGCGGAGGTCGGCATCAGTACGGGAAAGCTCCACGCAAGAGGACCGGTCGGACTGGAGGGGCTTGTGACCTACAAGTACCGCCTGTTCGGCCATGGACAGATCGTGGCGGACTATGCGGCAGGGAGGCGAAGCTTCCACCACCGGGACGTGTAACTGTTCGGAGTGGGTTAAATTTTAGTAATCGTTGAGCTGCAGGGCACTGCGGCAGAAGGAGGAGTATGGCAAAGACATATCAGGTAACCATTACGATGGAAAACGGAAAGGTAATGAAGGGGGAGCTGTATCCGGAGGTCGCTCCGATTACCGTGGAGAATTTTAAGAAGCTCTGCGAGGAGAACTTCTACGATGGACTGACATTCCACCGGATTATCAAGGGATTTATGATTCAGGGCGGAGATCCGGACGGCAACGGAACCGGCGGCCCCGGCTATTGCATTAAGGGTGAATTTCAGGCCAACGGTGTGGTCAATGATCTGAAGCATACAAGGGGCGTTTTGTCGATGGCTCGGGCAAATGATCCGAATTCTGCCGGATCGCAGTTCTTTATCATGCATCAGGATGCTGCCTATCTGGATGGGCAGTATGCCGCCTTTGGAAAGATCACAGAGGGACTGGATGTACTGGATGAAATCGCATCGGTGCCGACAAGCTGGGGAGATGCACCTCGCGTTCCGCAGATTATGAAGTCGATCGTTGTTGAGGAGCAGTAAGAAAGCGGACAAAAGAATCCCGGTTGCTGCGTGAGATCGGGAGCAGCGTGTGATCCGACATGGTGCAGGTTGTTCTGGAACAGGAAAGAATCTGGTCTTTGTTGACCAGAATGCCGCGGCTTGACAGAATAAACCGGTCCGGTGGCAAAAGAGAAACCAGCTCAGAGAAGCACAGGCGACATCGGAACGTCTGCTGCGGGCACCATATCCGGACATAATGCCGATCAGCAATCACATAGAGGATATCGGACAGAGGAAGCATACAGCTTACTGTGGGAGCATGACCACCCGGAGAAACCGGGATGGTGATGCTCTCTTTTTCGTTTGGAAGCTCTGTTATTTTCATCAGGACATCGCTGGGGAACTTGTCGGAACATGCGAGAAGCATGTCGGCAAGAAGATCAATGGAAGAGGCGTCAAGATGTGAAAATTCGATGCGAATGCTGCGGGATGTATGCATAAAATGGTAATCGGTGCCTGTAAATAACAGCTGATGCCAAACTGATCCAATCGATGGGAAAAACCCCTATAATGCGTCTTGTGCACGAGGTGCATCAAGTCATGAAACCGGACAATCCGGTCACGTCTAACATCATTTCACGGGGGTAACAGCAATGAAGCGAAAGAGAATTGTTCCAACACGACCTTGGCATCCGTGGCCAATCCGCGCCAGTACCGGCAGCAGAATAAAAGCGTTTGCTGCGTCAATTTTGTTGTCACTTGGGAGTTTCGCCCTTCCTGCGAATGCGGAGGAACGTCCGGAAGAACTCCGGCAGTATACGGCGGAGGAGATAGCGATCTCGGACACCGATGGATCCAGTATAACACAATCCGGACAGAACAATGGCATTCATGTCACCAAATCCCTGACGAATAATCAGGACGGCACATTGCAGATCGAGCTGGAATCCTGGATTACCGGGAGCAGTCGGAGGGAGAGCGTTCCGCTGGACGTTGTATTGGTGTTGGACACGTCCGGCAGCATGCGACTGGACTATCCCGGTGCAGCCAACCGCATGGAGGCATTGAAGCAGGCGGCCGCCAGCTTTGTGGATGCCATTGAGGAGCAGAATCAAAGTGCAGCGGAAGGCAGGCAAAGCCGTATTGGCCTTGTGGAGTACAGCAATGGTGCCGAAAGCGGAATCCGCAATCATTTGACAACAGTGGATGCCGGAGGGAAGAATGCCCTGAGGGAAACGATCGGGGCAATGAATTACGGCGGGCGCACACGCACGGATGCGGGTCTCCGGTACGCCGAGGAGATCATGAACAATGAGGCAGACTCCGGAAGAAGCCGTGCGGTGATTCTGTTTACAGACGGGTATCCCAGCAATGAAGAGTATGACGGTTTTGTCATGGACACCGCCAATCGAACGCTGGCAACGGCAAGATCCATGAAGGAGAAGGGAATCGAGCTGTTCACTATCAGCATAGAGCCGGAAGCCAGTGTCAACGCAGGAGGTGCACTCCCGACCTACGTTTCCAACGGACAGCCGAATTATACGGCGGCCTATTACGGCATGGATGCCAATACCTCGGATGCCAATATGTTCGCACTGGGGAACCGGTTTATGCATCTGGTCAGCTCGAACAACCCGCATGCGCAGAATATGGATGTGCCGAATGCACTGGATGCTTCAGATCCGGGACAGACATCTTCGCAGGGGAGAGGGAGCTACTATTACAAAGCTTCGACGGCGTCGGAACTGACGGAGGTATTTCGTCAAATGGCGCAGGATGTGGGAACGGCAGATTGCGGCCTTGGAGCGGGGGCGCAGGTGCGGGATTTTATCCAAAGTCCCTTCTACCGGGATACGGACCGACAGGTGCGGATTTATACCTCCGATTATCTGGGCGGCGATGTCTGGGGGGATCGGCAGGACGTGACAGGCAGCATGCAGACGGAAGCATCCGCAGAGGTTGTGAAGGTCAAAGGCTTTGACTATGCCGCCAATTATGTTTCCGAACAGTCCCATCCGGGGAGCACATCCGGCTTCCGGGGACGCAAGCTCATCGTATCTTTTACCATTCGGCCCCAAACCATTTTCGGGGGCAATCATCTTCCAACCAATGGCAGCAGCTCTGGCGTTTATGCAAGCGCAGATACACAGACGGCGGAGATTCTGTATCCGGTTCCGGCGGCGGATCTGAAGCTTCGCGGCGGAATCGGAATGAACGATCAGAATGTGTACGTCCCGGACAAGGTAAATCCGGAAAGTCTGGTGCATATACCGGAGTGCTGGCAAGCAGATGGCAGCAAAAACGCATACGTATCCATTCACTACGAATTAAAGCGAAAAGACACTGGGGAACGGATTGCGACCATGGAAGTACCTGCAGGAAAACGTCTATCCGAATGTAACTGGAGCCGGGAAAGTGAGTCAACAGAGGCGGAATCCTGCGGAGAGTATGTTCTCACCTGCCGTGTGGAGCCATTGGAGACAGGACATTATGGCGCGATTTCTCCGGAAGCGAAAGGGACCGTACATGTATTTCATCCGGCGCTTACGTTTACGGACTCTACGGTCTATTTGGGAGACCCGGCGGACGCAGTGGCGGGAGATACTACAAAGGAAGGCAACCTTGGAAACCACTTGACCGCACTGTCATGGAAATGCCCGGATGGAACGACATCCATTCCGGAAGAGGAGCCGGAAATAGGCTATCGCATTGCCATTCCGACCGGTCTGAAAGAAGAAAACGGACAGCTTGTGACGGCGCAAAAAGAGGATATACCGGTTATCGTCGGCGTATACCGCAAGGCCGAATCAGAACTTACGGCAGACATCACTTCCCATGCGGAGTATCAGCACACCTGCAGCAAAAAAGGATGCGGATATGACAAGCGGGAAGGAAAAGGGAACGGAGAACGCTTCCTTATTCACATTATGGAAAAACCGATGCAGGAGAAGGTTGACCTGCCCAATACCGGCGGAAGCGGATGGACACCGTTTTTCTACGCTGCAGCTGTGTTGATGATCCTCTGGATTGCCTGGAAGGTGCTGGGGAATATTCGAGGAGCAAGGGGATGAAAGATGCTGTGGGTTTTGGCTGTAAAAATTTATATTGAACTGTGGTAAATGTCACATCGAAGGGGATATAGCATGAAAATCAGAAAAGGAACAAAGATTGAAAAGGCTGGAAGAAATACGGATTGCGTCAGAAGGCAGCAGAAGAAATTCGGAGGGGGAAGGGCTCTGCTGACGGCAGCCGGGACAGCGGTTCTTCTGCCCTCGTTTGCAGTGAGAGCACCGCTTCCGGCGTATGCCGCACAAATCCCGAAGGGAACCATCTGCATCAGTAACGTAAAGGACGAGAAGGCGAAGGTAACGGCATATCAGCTGGTGCGCGGTACATATTCGGAAGAAGATAAGCTGACCGGCTATGTTCTGGTCGATGAAAAGAATATGCCGCTGCAGGATATCCAACACCCAACGGCCCAAGAAATTTCGGACATTGCGGATTATCTGGAAGGTACGGGAAAAGGTGTAAAGGGACAGGAACTTTCCATGACGAATGCTACTGCCGGAACCTGGAGTCTGCAGGCAGAACCGGGAGAGTATCTTGTGCTGGTAACGGGGACGGGTGACATCGTTTATAATCCGGCGGTTGTCTCCGTCAATGTGACCGATGCCAACCAAATGACATTGCAAGATGGCAGTACGGATTTTACGAGTTGGTTTCAGGGAGCCGACAGTGTGTATATGAAGTCGTCGGTCTCTGATCTTCGCAAATACGTTCTGCGCGGCGGCAAGCCGGTTTCCGGATGCTCTGCGGCCATTGGAGAGGAGCTGACCTTTGTGATGGAGGGCATGACGATTCCCTCCTACAGCAGCAGCTACAAGCAACTGGTCTATCAGATCTCGGATGAGTTGGAAAAGGGAGCCTTTGAAGAAATTAAAGACCTGAAGGTGCTGGTGGATGGAAAGGCGGTGTCCGAGGGAAAGGACACCTGGAAGATCAGCTATGGAACCGGAAAGACGTCCTTTGTTATTTCCTTTACCGATGCCTATCTGCGTGCGAATGGAACCAAATCGGTGGAAATTCGCTACACATCCAGGCTTTCCGGCAAAGCCGGACTGAATTATGCGGAGAACACCAACGTTGCGGTCCTTAAGTACTCCAATGATCCTGCCGATGCCAGCTCCGTTCAGGAGAAAACCGCAGTGACCTACCAGTATACCTTCGGCCTGGGAGCGAATATCGATCAGGAGGGAACGAAAGAGCAGCAGATGGAGACGGAGGAGCTCAATAAGGTTACCAAGGCGGGCGGCAGCTACGAAAAGACAAGTGCGACGTATTCGTCGACTGGGGCCGTCAGCACGCAGCGCAGCAAGTATGCATTGGAGGGAGCGGAGTTTACACTCTATCAGGATGCCGGAATGACAAGGCTCCTGAAAAAGTCGGTATCGGATAAAAACGGGCGAATTTCCATTACCGGTCTGCAGGAGGGTGATTACTATCTGCAGGAGAGCAGTGCGCCGGGCGGCTATGCGGTCAATGACCGGAAATATCACATTTCGATTGCGGCCTCCTATCGCGAGGACGGCGTTATGACGAGCTATACGGTCACAACGAAGGAGATGCTGGCCGATGGAAGTGAGAAGACAGCGGGAAGCATGACGTATACCTCGAATCCCGTAGTTGAGAAGGATAAAAGTGTGACCAATACCGTACATACGACGGGCGACCATGCTGAGATTCTGAATGTGCCTCTCGCGCAGCTTCCCTCCGCGGGCGGAAGCGGAACACTGGGCTTTGTGCTGGCAGCAGCAGGAATGTCAGGAGGACTTGTGGTTTGGAAGCTGGCAGGGAGAAGGAACCATCGGTGATACACCGTGCGATGCGGAAAACGGCAGAGCTTTTGCTGGTGATGCTCATCCTTGCGACTGGATTTTACCCGCTCATAAGCGATGCCTGGAATCAGAGGGTGTCGGACCGAATGATCGTCGATTATCGCAAATCTCTGTGGGAGTACGCAGAGGATGGGAGCGCCCGTGAATTGCTTTTAGCAGCAAGGGCCTGGAACCGGGAGCTGCAAAAGGCAGGCGGAGGTATGCGCTGCGAATCAACCGACGAGGAGCATCGGAGCTATGAGGCTGCGTTGAATGTGGATGGAAGCGGGATGATGGGATATCTCGAGATTCCGCAAATACAAGTACATCTTCCAATCTACCATGGAACAACGGATGAGGTGCTGGCCAAGGGGGTGGGGCACCTGGAAGGATCCAGCCTTCCGATCGGCGGAGAAGGAACGCATGCCGTTCTGACCGGACACCGAGGACTGCCGTCGGCAGCCTTGTTCACGGATTTGGACCGGTTGGAGGAGGGGGACTGCTTTACCGTATCTATTCTGGGCGAGGAGCTGACCTATGTGGTGACACAGATTCAGACCGTACTTCCGGAGGAAACCGAAAACCTTCGGATCGTGGACGGGGTGGATCAGGTGACGCTGGTCACTTGTACTCCGTACGGTGTCAATACACATCGGCTGCTGGTAACGGGTACCCGGCAAACGAAGCAGCATGGCATAGCAGAACTGGCGGAGAAGCAAACCGGAGGCCTGCAAAACGCGGCGAATGCCGACAAGGAATTATGTTCGGACAATTCTGTGAGACGGTGCTGGTACCGACAGCCGATTCTGATCCTTGGCTGCGCGGCAGCGGTTGCGGCAGCAGGAATTTGCCGTCTTTTGTGGATATGGACCATTGATGTAAAGCGGGCTGAACGAAAAAAGTACATCCGTCTGCGGTCAAGAGAAAGAAGGGATGAAGAAGATGCAGGAGTTTAGTATGAAAAGACTGTTGCGGTGGGGGATGCCGGCAGTGCTGTCAGTGTTTTTGCTGGCAGGAACGATTCTGCCGGTACAGGCGGGCAGAACGGGACAGGTTCAGGTTTCTTACACCTGCGACAGTGGAAAGACAGCGGTGCAGGGAGCGGAATTTTCCCTTGTATGTGTTGCCGATGCCGAGCTGGATGATAAAGGGGCAGTGTATGCACTGCGTTCGGAGTATGCAGGAAGCGGATTGAATCCGCAGGAGCCGGCTTTTTGGAGCAGCAAGGATACGGCACAAAGACTTCTTGCCGCCTGGGAACGTCTTGGCTCCTCCAAAGGGAGCCAGACGCCAAGGGCGCAGGAGACGGATGCGGCAGGGAATGCATACTACAGCGGCCTGTCTGCCGGTGTATATCTGATCTGGCAGAGCGGCGCGGACAAGGAGGATGCCTACGAAACGGCACGTCCTCTCATCGTGGCGGTCCCAACACTGAGCGGAAGCAATTTATCCATCCGGGAGTGGAATTGCAGGATATATCCGAAAACAACGAGAAAGCCGCAAAAGCAGGAAACGAAGGTGACGGAAAGTAAAGCTGCATCGGAGACGGTTAAGGCACAGGAAGAGACCGTGCAGACTGGGCAAGCAGGTCGCGGAGAAGGAACCGGTGATTCCTCCGGCGTGCTGTTGTCTGCGGCATTGGCCATTGCAGCCATCGCAGGGCTGCTGCTCTACACATGGCATGCTCGACGGCATTCGTAGAGAATTACAATCAGGAATTTGCTGTTACAGTACTGACGCTCCGTCGGTGACGGGGACTGGCGGAGGTGTCCCCCGTCACCGGACAACCATCCGCCAGCCTGTCGATTGGCCGTGTATGCCGTAATAACTGCCTACAGCAGACGGTAAATCTTAACGCCGTGTGCCGGAATGCCGGCAGTAATCACACCGCCTCGTGCGGTGTGATTTGTTTTATCCCACAGCTCATGAAGGTGCAGTTCATCCGGAACGGAACCGTCCTGCGCCAAAAGGCCAAGCTGTTCAAAGGAAACGGATCGCTTTGCGTCCTCGTCGGAGAGATTAAAGATGGCCACGGTAATGGTACCGTCATGACAGTCGGTACTCATCCAGACGGCTGTATCATGATCTCGCCGGATTTGCTGACCAAAATGCTGTCCGTCATTCAAAGACAGGAGCTCTTTGTTGGTAAGCATACGCAGCTCGCGGTCATTTAAAAGCGTCAGCTCGCCGCCGATCATCAGCGGCGCACCAAAGATGTTCCAAAGCGTCAGCATCGTGCGAATTTCATTTTCGGTAAACGCAGAGCGTCGTTCACTGCCGAAGGTTTTCCCGATCACACCGATGGGAAGCATGTCACAGTCCGGATAGCATCCGCAGGAAACATGGTCCTGCCATTTTTCGCAGCGTTGAAACATATCCAGCAGAAGCGGCCAGCTGTCCCAGAAGTCATCGGTGATGCGCCACATGTTGGCATTCTGTGCATAGAACCAGGCGCGATCCACGTGAGCCGGTCCCGGGGAAAGGGAAAGAACAATTTCCCGTCCGGTTTTGAGAATCGCCTTATGAATCATTTCGGTTTCGTGCCAGCCGGAGAATACCTCGGTCTGACCGTTATCCGGATACTCTCTGGAGTCGCAGATATCATCACACTTGATAAAGTCGACGCCCCAGTCCGCATACATCTGAATCAGTGAGTCGTAGTAGGCTTGTCCGTCAGGGGTGTTCCGTACACCATACATATCCGGATTCCATGGACAAATGGAGTAAGGATCGGCCACCTGATCTGCGGTTGTTTGCGTGCCGAAAACCGGCAGATGCCGAAACGCTGCCGCGCGGGGGATGCCGCGCATGATATGAATGCCGAATTTCAAACCGAGCTGATGCACATAGGAGGCGAGCTGTGTGAAGCCGGTGCCATCTGCGGAAGAGGGAAACCGGTTCTCTGCCGGCTGAAGCCGTCCGTAAGCGTCCATGGCATCATCGCCAAACGGAATGTACTGAACCTCGGGACGCCTTGTACCGGCGTCCCGGGAATACCATTCAATGTCCACGACGATGTATTCATAGCCATAGCTCTTGAGATGCTCTGCCATGTAATCGGCATTGGCCATGATCTCTTTTTCTGTTACAGAGGTGTCGTAATAGTCATAGCTATTCCACCCCTTTGGTGCGGAAAGTGCAAAATTGTTCTTGTTCATGTCCCCATTCCTTTCGTTGCGATTTTCCCTTTGCGTTGTTGCATGCCTTTTCGCTTTTTTAGTGCCCTCTCGGAGCGCCTCTTTATCGAAGCTCCACGCCATACTTCTGGACTTTGCTGTTTCTGTGCCTACAAACGCTGGCAAAGTGGACTGGTTGAATATTCATATTTTGGATGTTGTGAGCACTCCACTTCTGGCTATACTGATACGTAATCCGGATGACACAGAATAACGATTCACATGAGGAGGAGTATTATGAGCACACAAACGACCACTGCAGCACCGGCTCTGGAGAGCCAGGATAACAAAATCAAGAAACTGGTTTTCGCCGGTGTCTTCGCTGCGATTACCTATGTTGTATTCACCTATCTTTCCATTCGCATTCCCACGCCGGGAGCAGGACAGGTGTCTGTCCACCTCGGAAATGCCTTTGTAGTTCTGGGAGCACTTCTGCTGGGAAGTCTCTACGGCGGCATCGGCGGAGCACTTGGACTCACAATCGCTGACCTCATCGATCCTGTTTACATTGTAGAGGCTCCCATCACATTTATCATCAAGTTTTTGATCGGACTGATCGTCGGTCTGATTGCTCATCGGGTGGCACACATTTCGACAGAGACCGACAATCGCAAGGTTCTTCTGGGAGTGATTACCGCTACGATTGCGGGCCTTGCCTTCAATGCGGTCTTTGATCCGCTGCTCCGGTATTTCTACAAGATTCTGATTCTGGGCAAGCCGGCAGCAGAGGTATCGTTCGCTATTAACTTCGTTGTCACGCTGATCAACTCGGTGGTATCTGCTGTAATCGTTGTTGTCCTCTACATGGCACTTCGCACACCACTCAAGAAGCTGGGCCTGTTCTTTAAACTGTAAGCTGGAGTGTCCGTCCATTCGCCTGTCAAGCAACAGGGCAGCGGATGGATATCCTCGAATCGTACAACTCCGCCGGTGAGGGGAACCAAGTTAAGGGGAGAATACACAGCGGGGCCTATCGGCAGGAGGTGGAGCGAGGAAAACATGAGCACCCTCCACTCCTGCCGATGCCACGCGTCTGTACTGTAACGCCGTGTTCGTACAGATATCGACTTTTTTACAAAAAGGGTTGACACAGCCCCGGGGGGATGTAGTAATATAGCATTCGTCCCGAGAGCAGAGCAGATTGCAGCGGCGGGTCAGAATATAGAATGCGATAGTAGCTTAGTTGGTAAAGCGCCACCTTGCCAAGGTGGAGACCGCG
>CAVKRN010000018.1:0-36668 GCA_963658695.1 bacterium | reverse complement strand
CCTCAGAAAAAAGTTCTGCGTTATTAGGCCAGTTATTTTGCAAACGATGTACTAAGAATCAATCCGCGTTTCCCTAAATACTTTCCCTAAATACTATACACGTACAGCGTATACGGGCTGCTCTCGTCGGTGCAGATGCACCGCAGGGACAGCCCTTTTTCATCGGCATTTGTCAAACGAATGCGGGAAAAAATATACCGGCATCCCAGCTTCTTCAGTGCATCCTCATTGATCTCCAGAGCATCCTCCTCATGCGGATACCGGCGCACGGCCTCTACAATGGTTGCATTGTCTGCGGAATACAGATAGCACCGAGCACCCCACTCGTCATAATAGCTGCGCGCACCCTCATTCATCTCCAGTGCCGGTGCAATGACCTCCCGAAAGGCTTCCTTATATTCCTCTGCATAAAATCCCAGATATCCGTCCAGCGTAGCGATTCCGTTGTACTCCAGGACGGCAGGGTGAAACCCATAGGCCACGGACCATTCTCCCTGATAATCCACCTCTTCCAGTGCCTTTTCAAAGAGCTTCTCCGAATAGAATTCCCCATAGCTCAGTGAATTGTCCGGCTCCTTGCCCAGCATCTGCTTTACCAATGCTTTCGTCGTGTGCTGCAGATCATTGTATTCGTTGTTATACAGGAATATCGTGAGAATCGCAGCCGCCGGCAGCACAAAAGCCAGCTTCCGAAGGATTCTCTTTTGTCTCCGATTTGCAAACATTACGAGCCGCTGCAATGCTATGAAGAACAAACCGTACCACAGAAACGGATTGAGAAATATCACTCTGCTGAACTGAAAGCCCTTTAGCGGCGGCACGAGGCGCTCCAGAAACGTCCGAAACGATTCATAATAGTACAGCCCATACAGCATCGTATTCAGAAGAAGGAGTCCAAAGCCGATATTATATAGATCTGTCGCCATTCGCCGGTACTGTCTGCGACGAATATATCCGGCATTCAAAATCACCAGAAACGCCAGGCAAACCGGCAGAACCACAATCTCCTGCACGCTCTCACAGTGCAGATCGACGCCGTCCCGAAAGGCCTGCAGTGTCCATGTCAAGAGCTCCCTTCCGGACAGGCTTGTCTGCACCATGGTTTCCCGAATGGTCTCCTGCGAGGAAAACAGCATCTGATGAAACAGACGATACTCCCACACCATGTATCCTATGCCCAGCACCACTGTCTCTAACAAAAGTCGCACCGCCCATCGGCCCAGCTTCTCTTTTCTCTCCGCACGCTCCCGCGGCGCTAACAAAGCTCCAATCGCCGTTACCAGAAATGCTACAGCCAGATATGCAAGAAGAAAAAATCCAAAATACGAAAAATACGACACCCACGGATAAAAAAACACCGCAGCCAGCCAACATGCGCTCTGCCTGCGCGTCGATGTCCGCAAAAGGCGCAGCGTAAGATATACCAGAAGCGGAACCGCAGAGAATGCAATGGAAAACGCCGGAAACAGATCCAGCAGTCCGTATGCAAAGCCGACAAGGCAGGCAAGGTTCCAGGACAGTTCTCTTTCACCGGCTCCCACCGTCAAACGCCCGCACATGCCCGGTTCTCCGGACGCGGATGCCTCGGCGCACACGGCCGCCGCGCCGCCATTCACCGCCAGAAATTCGTACCGCCCCAGCTCTTTATACAGCAGCACAAACGAGGCCGTCCCCAGAAGTACCTTAACAAAATACATCGCATAATAGGCTGTAAGCGACGGCAAAAGCTGATAAAGAACAGCCTGCAGTGAGAATTCCGTAGGCAGGACATCTCTTGAAATTCCATGCAGAAACGGTGCCTGCGCCGAATGCGAATAAAAAGTCCCTGTGTTTTTCAGCATCTGGTACTGCGCCTGAAACAGATCCAGGTTATCGGCGATGGCAATCTGTGCCTTATCCCCTGCAAGGATATAAACGCCGGCTGCCAGCAGCAGAATACCGCCAACCACAACAACCGCCCAGTATCTTCGGACTATCTCTTTTGTCACGGTCTGCATCATTTTCCTCTCACCTCCATGGATTCTTTTCGCAAGAATTTTTCTGCACCTGCAACATCAAGGATCTGCGATAGCAAATTCGAGGTGAGTGCTAAGGATTTATAAGGGAATTTGGCAGTCACACAGATTTCATCGCATGTGCAGCCGGTTGCGCTCCATCTCGAAGCTGCGCCGGTTGTTTCTCTCCAGATTAGACAGAATCAGTCCGGAAAACAGTGACTGGATCGCTGCCAGCATCACAAATCCGCAGACAATCAGTGTCGGGAACTTCGCCACCAGTCCGGTGTGCACATAATCCGTCAGTACCGGAATAAAGAACCCCACCGACACCAGTGCAAGGACCAGTGCCAGCAGCCCATAGAAACCCAGCGGCTTATAGTTTCGATAAAGATTAAAGATTGTTCCCAGTACCCGGAACCCGTCGCCAAAGGTGTCCAGCTTGGAGGTGCTGCCCTCCGGCCGATCCCGGTAGTCCACAATCACGTTGTCGATCTGCATATTGTTGTAGACCGCGTGAATGGTCATCTCGGTTTCAATCTCGAAACCTCTTGAGAGCACCGGGAAGGTCTTCACAAAGTCATAGCTGAACGCGCGGTACCCGGTCATAATATCCTTGATACCACAGTCAAACAGTCGGTTGATGCTGCTGCGTACCAGCGAGTTTCCGAAATTATGGAAGGGGCGCTTATTTTCTGTAAAATACGTCGAAGAGAGACGGTCGCCGACTACCATGTCGGAATTCTTCTCCAGCACCAGCTGCACCATCTCCGGTGCGGCTTCCATCGGGTAGGTATCATCCCCATCCACCATGATGTAGCACTGCGCATCGATTTCACGAAACATGCGGCGAATGACGTTGCCCTTGCCCTGCATGTATTCGTTTCGGACAACGGCGCCTGCTGCCGCCGCCAGCTCCGCGGTCTTGTCGGAGGAATTGTTGTTGTATACGTATACCACAGCCTCCGGCAGTGCCCGTCTGGCATCGCTCACCACCTTTGTGATGGTCTTTTCCTCGTTATAGCACGGAATCAATACCGCAACCTTATCCATTCCCGTCTCCTTGCATCTACTGTACCTAAGGTACGCTGATTTAATCAGCATTTCCTTAGAAACCTCCGGTGTGGGAAATTCTTCAATCAACATTTCCCTATAAAAGCCCTACTCGGTAAGATCGCCCTGATAGCCATCCGTCAGCGTGAAGTCCAGCATATTGCCGACATACCGCTCCACCGTCTCATAGACCACAGCCGTCGGTTCCTCACGAAGGAGCTGTCCATGGGAGTAATTGTAGTAGAACGTCGTATAACCGGACTGATAATGACAAGCCAGATACGGCGACATCATCGTCGAGAAGGAATCGCCGATCACAAAAAGCTTTCCTCCCGGAGCCCCGCCGTCCGTTGTGGTAAAGCGCAGCACCTTGCCGCCCTCCTCCTGCTCCGTCTGCAGCGGATGCGGGGTATAACCGGTCAGAAGGTAATACGGGCAGTCCGTCAGCTGCTTCTCCAGGTGGATCAGTCTCGCAAGATCATAGCTTCCCGTATGGCGATCCTCCACCGTTACATATTCCAGCGGTGTAAAGTCAAAGCCCAGCGTATTCACCAGCTTCTCGCAGCCGATATACGCCCCCAGATTGTTCCAGTGAGTATCGTACTTAAAATACAGCGCCGTGTCCGGATTCTGCTCCCGGTACGACTTGATTTCATCGTATCCCCAGATCACCGTCAGATCCGTGTTCTGGGTCAGATAGTTAACCAGCTGCACAGCACGGTTATTCTCCGCCGGCTCGCCGTACATATCCGGCATATACTCGCTGTAAACTCGCTCCTTATTAGGCGCGATGTAAATGGTAAAGCTGCAGTTCCGGCCGGCCAGCTCATCCCTTGCCGCCGTAAAGTTCGCCGCAATCTTCTCCAGCTCCTCCTGAGTGAACAGATTCGTTCCCATGTAGTCACCGATCGGGTCCTCATCAGCCACCTGTGCTCCCTTGTAGAACAGCCAGCCATCTTTGCCCACGATGACGCTCTGGGACGATGTGGTATGCAGCACATGGTATTCCAGTTCCCCGTACAGGGTCAAAAGCTGATTGCGGAAGGGGAGATGATCATTGAGCCACGACTCAAACTGCGACGGAAAGGTTGCAATGGTTGTCACCACGCCGGCGTCCTTGGCCTCCTGCGAGTACGGAAACGGCGAAAGCGTACGCTGCTCGTAGTTCTCTGTATCGATGTGGCTCTTCAGCACATTGAAAATAAGAACCGGTGCCAGCACCAGCACGGCCAGAAGCACCACATACAACACCTGCAGCGGTCTCCGCAGCAGGAGCTCCTGTGTCCCTTCCGTGCTCACCTGGGCGGCCTTTGTATTATTTTTATTCGTAAGCTGTGTCTTCATTCCGTCGAATTCCTGTCTCTTTATTGCACGTGTCAAAAATCCTCAGCATTTCCCTAGAACCGGAAATAAATAAACGGATTATACGTATTGTTGGCCAACATCAAAATACTGGCAGCCAACACCAGTGCGCACCAGATAAACTCCGGAACGCTGCCCTTCCATTTCCTGCCCAATACCGACAGCTTCGTTTTTCCAAAGGCAGCCTGCACCAGTCCGCATCCCAGAATGCCGCAGACAATCGCCAGCACTGCCTCCGCACCGACCTGTGTTCCCAGCAGCACGTCCGATGTGGTGTAAAGCCAGGGGGCCAGCATCCGACCGACGATAACAAGGCTCTGCGTCATCGACTCTGCCCGGAAGAACACCCAGCCGATCATGACGACCAGCATGGTGTAAACGTGCGGCAGCACGCGGAAACGCTTGAGAAGCTTTCCAAGTCCCAACCGCTCTATAATGCTGAAAAAGCCATGGTATAAGCCCCAGCCGATAAAGGTCCAGCTGGCACCGTGCCACATACCCGTTGCAAAAAAGACAATCAGAAGATTCCGGTAAGTTTTCCGGTTTCCCTTCCGGTTTCCTCCCAGCGGAATATACAGATATTCCTGGAACCACGTGCTAAGAGAGATGTGCCACCGTCTCCAGAATTCACGGATGGAGGCGCTCAGATAGGGATAGTTAAAGTTCTCCAGAAACTCAAAGCCGAACATACGTCCAAGTCCGATGGCCATGTCCGAATAGCCGGAGAAATCATAGTAGATCTGGAGCGTATAGGTCAGGGCACACAGCCAGGCCATGCCGCCCGTCAAAGACGAAGGATCCAGCCCATACAGATTGTCCGCAGCCTGCCCTACCAGATTGGAAATCAGCACTTTTTTGCCGAGTCCGTAAATAAAGCGCCGGAATCCGGACGCCACCTTCTGCAGATCCACCGTACGGTTCTCGATCTGCAGCTCGATGTCGCGGTATTTGACAATCGGTCCTGCAATCAGCTGCGGGAAAAAGGAGACATACAGTGCCAGATACAGCAGGTTCTTCTGCACCTTGATCTGTCCCCGGTATAAATCAATCACATAGCTCATCGCCTGGAAGGTAAAGAAGCTGATACCGATGGGAAGAGCGATGCCTGCCAGCGGAATATTCAATCCCGGTATGATATGGTTGGCCGTATTGATAAAGAAATCGGTGTATTTAAAATAGCCAAGAAGCCCCAGATTCAGCAGGATATCCAGCACCAGGAAGAGCTTGCCCTTTTCGCGATGGTGATCCAACAGCAGTCCGAACAGCCAGTTCAGTGTAATGGATACCAGGAGCAGCACAATATTGCGCGGCTCGCCCCAGGCGTAGAACAGAAGGCTGGCAATCAAAAGAAGAATGTTCTGATATTGCGGTTTCCGGATCAGAAGGCTCAGTACGAATACAACCGGCAAAAAGATCCACAGAAACACCATTGAACTAAAAACCATGCAGTATTTCCTCGTATACGTATACAGTGGCAGACAGGGATATTTTATCGTAGTGGCCTGCTTTTCACAATGCAGGCAAACGCCTACCAAACGACGGGCCCTGGCGGAGTTGTCCGATCAGAGGACGCCCCCTGTCGCTTGGCTGGCGTCTGTACAGCAACCGGGCGTCTAAATTGTATCTCAGTCGCGCTTTACAGTGCGGATGAAGACCACGGAGAGCAGCCCCGTCACCGCGGCCATAACGATCAAAAAGGACACCACCGCGCCGCGGATGCCGCTCCCTTGTACCATGCCCGGCGTCAGTGCAAAGGACAACACTGCCCCCGCAAGGTATACAAAGGGGATGGTGTTTTGCTTTCTCGTAATGGTCAGAACCGCGCAGTAAAATCCATTAAACGCAAGGAACACGCCGCCTGCGAGGATCAGCAGAAGATCCACGCGGTAGCTCGTTAAATCCGTGGCATACAGCCAGGACAGCACCGGAATTCCCAGAAGCCATGCCGCCAGCAGCACCGGAACCGTCACCGCAAGAAGTGCCGCCGAGAGCTTGTAGAAATAGCCCAGAAATTCTTGCTTCTTCCGCTGCTCCCAGCAGACGGTCATCCGCAGGAGCATCGGCTGGTACAGGAACATATTCAGAAGCTGAATGACAAAGACCGGCATGGCGATGAAGTTGTAGCAGGCCTGAGCCGTTTCATCCATGGCGGCGTCGATTGCGTATTTGGGCTCATTGATCAGATAAAAGGACAGAAAATTCGCCGCGCAGACCGGGAAGCACGCCTTCAGAAGCCCCCGAATTTTCTCTGTGCTAAACGGTGACCGCACGTAGTCTGCCGTATTCCGGCAACACAGGATCACCGCCGCGCTGGCCGCAATGGCCAAAAGGATAGCTGCCAGAGTTGCCTTCAAAAGGTCCTCGGTAACCGCCAGGACCGCCATCATGCCGCCGATGCTGATCAGGAGCCGAACAGTCACCAGCTTCCCTGCAAGATCCAGTCGTCCTTTTTGCTGATATCTTCCTTCGAACACCTCTTCTGCGCAGTCCACAGCCTTTAATGCGCACATGGCAAAGACGCAGGCGGCTTTATACGGAGAATAACTGCCGGTATGCACGCTCCAAAGCGTATATCCCACCGACGCAGCCAGCATCAGAAAAATGGTCAACCCTCTATGCCTTAGATAATCGGCAAAGGCATACTCCTGCGTCTGATCCGACACCTGATAATTCCGAACGCCGTAGTTTCCGATGTACATGAACAGGTTCCCGGTCGCAAAGGCAATGGAGAAGATGCCTGCCGTCTCCAGACCGCAGATTCTGGTAATGACAATCAGCAAAAATACGGATTGCCCGGCGTTGAGCATTCCCCCCACCGCATTCCAGACAAAGTTCCCGGTCTCGGCCTGCTGCCGATCTGTTCTCCTCTTACTGCGCACCCTGCTTGCCCTCCAGAACTCCTGCAAGAACCCTATCGTGCGCTGCCCGTTCAAAGCCATCCGACAGCGGCTCCAGCACCACGCTGCCCGTTCCGTACCGGTGATCCAGCGCATTCTGCAGCAGGAAATCCGCAAACGCCGGATTCTTAGGAAGAACCGGGCCATGCGAATAGGTTCCGAATACGTTGCGCCAGCGAATCCCTTCCGTCTGGTCCTCTCCGTTGTTGCCGTTTCCCTTCAGCACCGTCCCCAGAGGCTGTACCCCCTTTCCAAGGTAGGTTTTTCCGCTGTGATTCTCAAACCCCACTACGTTGCTGCCGCCGGATTCCTCTCCCAGACGGAACGCATAGTTGCCGATCATGCGCGTCTTGGATCCCACGGTATAGAAATCCGCGGCACCGAGGAATTCACATTTCACGCCGTCGTGGGTCTGATAGTAATGCCCCATCATCTGATATCCGCCGCAGATACACAGAAACGTCTTTCCATCCTCCACGGCAGCCCGGATCTCGTCGCCTGTTCCGGCCTTTAGATCTCCCAGCAGCACCTCCTGCTCAAAGTCCTGCCCGCCGCCAATAAAAAACAGATCATACTGCGTCAGATCCTTATGATCTCCAATGCCAAGCTCGTCCACCCGGCAATCGATTCCTCGCCAGGAAAGGCGTCTGGAAAGACACCGGATATTCCCCCGGTCTCCATATAGATTCAGCACCTCCGGATAGAGGTGACAAATGCGAAGCTCCATGCTCCTCTCTTTCTGCCGCAGCCCTTTGTGCGGCACATACTACTGCACCCGTTCCGGCGTCATCCCTTCCAGAAATCGCTGCCGCCGGTCACCTGCGAAAGCACCTTCCGAAGGGCTAGCATCGACGTATAATTCGGCAATATAAAGCTGGGCAAGTCGCCATCCTTCATCCGTGCAAGCAGCGTTTCATTGTCCCTGCAAAGCGTAATATCTTCTTCACGGCAGCCGGCATACTTGAGCCGCAGCTGCATGTCCTCCGCACGGTCTCCCGACACATAAATGTGCCGGACATGGGCATTCTCGGCCACCTTCTCATAATCGGCATCCCAGATCCAGGAAATATCATGACCATCTGCGGTTCTGTCATTGAGGCAGAACACCAGATTAAAGTCCTCCGTCAGCGATGTCACGTAGGAAAGCGCCTGGTTGCAGCCGGCCGGATTCTTCACCAGAATCATCTGCAGACGGTTGTCTCCCAACATAAACGTTTCCATCCGTCCAAAGCTGGAGTGCACATCCGCAAGAGAATGCAAGACTTCCTGCTGCGGAAGGCCAAAGGCCGTATAGGCGCACACCGCAGCTGCCGCATTGTAGACATTGTACACGGCAGGAAGTCCGATCTGCACCGATTCCAGTGTCTTTCCAATCCGCAGCTTCACGCGACTCCCATCCGCCGCCACCTGCTCCAGTGCTGTCACACCCACCTGCGTCTTTGGTCTTTGATAGCCGCACGAGGGGCAATAAAAGGCCCCCAAGTGGGCGTAGGTATGATAATGATACCGGTAGGGTGTTCCGCAGTGGATGCAGTATTTGGCATCCGATATGGCAGCATCTTTCTGCTCTCCAACCGGCGTGTCCAGTCCGTACCAAACAACAGGATTGGACACGCCATCCGCCAGCGAAGCCACCAGAGAATCATCCGCATTCAGGCACAGCGTCGTCTCCGGAACCTTCTCGATTCCCATGCGCAGCTGCTCCACGGTATGCATCACCTCTCCGTAACGGTCCAGCTGATCCCGGAAGAGATTGGTCACCACAATCACCTTGGGATGAATCAGAGGAACCACCTGCTTGAGCGCGCCCTCGTCGCATTCAATGACGGCATAGTGCGTTTTCGGCTTTCCCAGCCAGGATGCATTGCAGGTAATCTCTGCCGTCACACCGGACAACAGATTCGCACCGGACTTATTGGCAAGGCAGTCATGGCCGGCAGCGGTCAGTGCGTGCTCGAGCATTCGCGACGTCGTCGTCTTGCCGTTCGTTCCGGTGACAACAATGATTTCCATTCCGTCACTGGTGCGTTCCAGCACATCCTTTGCAAAAAAACGTGCCGCCTTTCCCGGGAGCGCCGTCCCGCCGCGCCCCGTCCGGCGAAGGAAGCCTCTTGTTCCCTTACACGCTGCAATGGCAAGCACCGACTGCAGCAGATTTGGTTTACTCATACTCGTTATCCTCAATCGTAGGCAACCATCCAGAGCCACATTCGCAAACTGCTTGGTTCTGAATAGTTACAATCATAGAATCTCCGGCGCATAGGTCTTCACCAGAACCACGGCCATATACAGCACCGGCTGATGCAGCAAGTAGATCAGGAGCGAATGCTGCCCCATCCAGGTAAGCGGCGTCGCATTGATCCCGAGAATTCCTCGTTTCCAGTCACCAAGGCGCCCAGTCAGGCACCCCAGATACAGTCCAAACCAAAACAAAAAAATCCACGGAAGGAAGGAGAAATAGTCCGTGGAGTAAAAATCCGCTCCGGGAAAACCTGCAAACGCCCCCAAAAGTCCCTGATACCATGCAGAAGGAAGAGATACCGTCTCCGCATGCCACAACTGCAGGTATCCGCGGTTGACCCAGCGAAATACATAGAATAAAGCGCCGCAGATGCCCATGCCGGCAATCGGATGCACCCGCAGCAGCCACTGTTCCAGAAGCGCCGTCACCAGCATAGCGCTCCCCAGAAAGGTAAGAACGCCGAAGATCACCTTATCCTGCGGCAGGAACACCAGCGTCGCCGCCGTGACTAAGAGCCCTGCACCGCTTACCACCAGTCCTCTTCTCCATTTGCGGCGGGACAATGTCATGCAAAAACCAGACAGGAGAATGAACGTCCAGCAGATGGACTGCTGCCACACAAAGGCCCTCTCGGAATGATACCACGGCCACTCCACGCCCAGAAGGTACACCAGATCCCAGGCTGCATGGTAAAGGATCATACTGATGAGTGTGATACCGCGAATCCCGTCAAGAAGGTAATACCTTCCTCTTCCGGAGTAAGCGCGTCCGGTCATGCTGCCATCTCCTCCCACTTTCTTTGTCGATTACTGTTCAGCTACATCGAGATTTCCCGAATGTAAGGAGAAATCCGCGTATGCCGTTTTCCGCAGCACAGAGCGGATTGTCACTAAACAGATTTCACTTTTTGAAAAGTCTCTCCCACCTTGCGAATCACGTACCGATAGGAAATTCCGGTGAATGCACAGGCTCCTACCCAGGCAATCGGATCACACAGGGAAGCCAGCACAAAGTTCATAGATATCATGGATGCCACCGCCAGAACCAGTCGGCAGACCAGCTCCGCAACGCCGCCCAGCATGGGCAAAAGTCCATATCCGCAGCCCTGCATGGCATTGCGGAATACAAAGATATTCCCCAGCGGCACATAGAAAATCGCGCAGCAGATGATATAGGTTCTCGCATAGGGCATCATCGCGCTGATGTCCGTTCCTGAGGAGAAAAACAGCGCAATCATCGGCTCCAAGGCCAGCACCACCAGTACCGCTGCGGCGATGCCGTAGATCGAAATGGATGCGGAGGCGCAGCGCACACCCTTTTTAATCCGCTCGTATTGGCCGGCACCGTAGTTCTGCCCGACGTACGTCGCCATCGTCTGGCCGATGGAGAAATTCCCCTGCGTGATCAGTCCCTGCACCTTGCTGGCGGCCGTAAATCCAGCCACTGCGGTTGCCCCGTACAGGTTGATGGCCGCCTGCATGATCATGGTTCCGGAGGCGGTAATGCCGAACTGCAGTGCCATAGGGATTCCCACCCGAAGCTGCTTGGCCGTCGCATCCGGGTAATGACGCCACATTCCCTTGTCCGGTGTCAGCTCCGGCACCTTTTTCAGGATGTAGAACAGACACATCACGGACGAAATCCCCTGCGACAAATCCGTTGCCAGCGCTGCTCCCATAGTTCCCATGTGAAAACCAACGATCAAAATAAGATCCAGCACCACATTCAAGACAGCAGAGAACACCAGTACTACCAGCGGCATTTTGCTGTTGCCCACGGCACGCAGAAAGGCCGACAGAAGGTTATAGGCAATGCTGGCTGCAATGCCCATGCAAATCACCGAAATATACGCATAGGCATCCTCGAAGATTTCCTCCGGGGTATTCATAAGATGCAGAAGCGGCCGCATAAGCGCCAGGCTTCCGATGGTCATAATGACCGTCAGCACAACAGACAGCAGAACGCTGTTCACCACACTCTTCTTCACGCCCTGCATATCCCCGGCGCCGTATCTCTGCGAGGTCAGAACCGTAAAGCCGCAGGTCAGACCGGAGCAAAAGCCAAGGACCAGGAACATAATGGTACCGGTGGAGCCAACCGCTGCCAACGCATTCTGTCCCACAAACCGTCCGACAATGATCGTATCGCACATATTATACAGCTGCTGAAACACATTACCGATGAATAACGGTATGGTAAACCGAATAATGATGGAAAGCGGATTTCCCTTGGTCATATCCGACTGCATAATACTCCCCCTTGACCGCGAATGGTCTTTGATATCCATGTTTTCTTATGTATAATAAGCTCTTTGGATAATCAATGTAAAAGTATCTCGAGGGTAGCAGATGTTAAATCAATATTCAAGGGCAGAACTAATCTACGGAACAGAGAATATGGAGCTTCTGCGCCGCAGCCGTGTGGCCGTTTTCGGTATCGGCGGTGTCGGCGGAAGTGTCGTGGAGGCACTGGCCAGAATGGGCGTCGGAACACTGGATCTGATTGATGATGACCGGGTGTGTCTGACCAACCTCAACCGCCAGGTGCTCGCCACCCGCAGCACCGTCGGCAAATACAAGGTCGATGCCGCCCGGGAGCGCATCCGTGACATCGATCCGACCATCAATGTCAACACCTATCAGACCTTCTTTCTTCCGGAAGAGGCAAAGCAATTTGATTTTTCCCAGTTTGATTATGTGGTCGATGCCATCGATACCGTCACCGGGAAAATCCAGATCATTCTCCAGGCACAGGCGGCCGGCGTTCCTGTCATTTCTGCCATGGGCTGCGGGAACCGCAGCGATCCGACCAAACTGACCGTCACGGATCTGTACAAGACCTCCCAGGATCCGCTGGCAAGAGTGATGCGGCGAGAGCTCAAGCGGCGCGGCGTCAAAAAGCTGAAGGTAGTGTATTCCACCGAGCCCGCCATCCGTCCCATTGATACGGAGAACTCCTGCCTGCACCACTGCATCTGCCCTCCCGGTTCCGTCCGAAAATGCACGGAGCGAAGAGACCTGCCGGGCTCTACTTCCTTTGTACCGCCTGTTGCCGGCATGATGATGGCGGCCGCCATCGTCAATGATTTAACCAAATTCGATCCCTCATCCCGTACAAAGGGAGGTAAACAATGAGCAAAACGCAGCCAGCTACGCAGGATACGGAGCAGTTGTCCATCGACTATGAGCTTCTGGAAAAGGATGATTCCTATGACACCGCTTCCGAACCGGAGACCGATTCTGCCTCTGAGGAAAGCGATACAGCTGCCTCTGACGGTCATGGTGAAGAGGACACGAATGCGGCATCTGATGCCGAAGATGTCGCTGCCACTCCCGGCGATAATGCAGAAGACGGCAATATCCCAGGCGATGCGTATGAAAACGACGATCCGGAAGATGGATATAATGCCGATCCTGAGGATGACCTGGATTTCTACGGAGATGAAGACTACTGGGAAAGCCCGGTTCTAAAAGAAGACCTTGCGGAACTGGAACGGGCCCGGGACGCCGCGGATTATGCCCGCCGGATGCGCGAGCAGCGTGCCGGCGCGGTTCACGCACAAAGGATCATTCTGAGCATCCTTGGCGCTGCCGCCGGTCTTGTGGCTGTAGCATATGTGGCCGGTCTTATTTATTTTGGCAGTCATTTTGCCTTCCACACGGCGCTCAACGACATCGATGTCTCCTGCCAGAATGCAAGTCAGACGGAAGCCCTGATTACACAGGCCGCTGCAGACTATACCCTGACCATTCACGGAAGGAATCAGGTGGACGGCACGATACAGGGAAGTGCGATTTCCCTCGTCCTGGCTGCCGACACCTCCGCCGCGGACCTGATTCGAACTCAGTCCGGTTTCCAATGGCCAAAGAGCCTCTGGACCACGCAAACGATCTCCAGTACCTACCAGGTTTCCTATGACGAAGCTGCGCTGGAATCACTGGTGGATGCACTTCCATTTTTTGCTACAGAGAATATTCAGCAGCCCTCCAATGCAGTCTGCTCGTACGCGGATGGTTCCTACCAGATCACTGCTGGGGATCCCGGTTCGGTTCCCAAACGCGAGGCCATTCTTTCTGCCATAAAGGATGCCATTTCCGCAAACCAGACGCAGATCACGCTGGGTGACGAGTGCTATGAGGAAGCCGCCATCACTGAGGACAGTGCAGAGCTTGTCGCGGCAACGGCGGAGCTGAACAAGATTTTGAATCTGTCCATCACCATGACCTTTGGCGATGAGACGCAGGCGCTTACCAAGGATCAGCTGGCTTCGTTTGTATCGGTATCGATTGCTGAAACATCGGATGCAGACGCTACCGCGGCAGAGACGGAGTCTGCACAACAGAGCGCATCGGAAGGAGCGGACACCGCTTCCGCAGCCTCCGAGGATACGGCGGCCAGCGGTGAGGAGCAGGCCGCAAACGCACAGGATGCCGACTCCCAGACAAACGATATTCTGTACAATGCCGAAGCCGTCTCCGCCTATGTTGCCGCGCTTGCTGAGCAGTACGATACCTACGGCAAGGACCGCGAATTTAAAACCCACACCGGCGAGACCGTAACGGTTTCCGGCGGCAATTACGGCTGGCAGATGGACCAGGAGTCGACTGCCGCTGCTTTGCTGGAGGTGCTGAAGGCCGAACAGGATACCGAGTTCACACCTGTATGGACCAAGGAGGCTGCTTCCTTCGGTGACACCGATATCGGCACCTCCTATATGGAGGTCAATCTGGACAACCAGAAGGTCTATCAGTACATTGACGGAGAATGTGTCGTAGAAACCGACTGCGTCTCCGGAAAAGCCATTGATTCCGACCGACTGACCCCCGACGGAACCTACAGCATTGTTTACCGCAAGTCCCCGGCCGTCTTAAAGGGGGCCGATTATGAATCGCCGGTAACCTATTGGATGCCGTTTAACGGCGGAATCGGATTCCACGATGCCACCTGGCGCAGCAAATTCGGCGGAGAGCTCTACCTGACCGGTGGGTCACACGGCTGCATCAATCTGCCGCTGTCTGCCGCCAAAGAAATCTATGCCAATGTGTACTCCGGAATGCCCGTTGTGGTCTACGGCGGCATGACCTCTGAGGAAGCCATTGCCTATACCGGCAAAAAGCCGGATCCGCCCGTATCAAAGAAGGAATCCGAAGCGGACATCGGCGGCGGCATCAGTGAAACCGATACCGATCCTGCCAATGCAGCTGCCGCGCAGCAAACCGAGGCACAGGCCGCCGCTGCGGCTGCCACCCAGGCAGCACAGGCCGCCGTCATTGCGCAGGCACAGCAAAACTACATGAGCCAGGGCATGAGCGCGGAAGAGGCCGCGGCCCAGGTGCAGGCGGATCTCGCCGCCCAGCTTGCAGCGCAGCAGCAGGCGGCAACCGGGCAATAATAAATAGTTGTCCGTTACTGTACAGACGCCAGCCAGCGACGGGCCCTGTCGCTTGGCGTCATTTCTGCAGTGCCTCCACCATGTCCTGCAGCTCCAGATACCGCTCCATCCGCTCTTCGATCTTGGCGTCCAGTGCGTCCTTTTCCTCGGTCAGCTTCCGGAGTTTTTCATAATCAGTAGCTGCCAGGGGGATCTGCGCCGAAAGCGCATCCGACTCTGCCTGCAGCTTATCAATCTCTGCTTCAATGGTATCGTATTCCCGCTGGTCCTTATAGGAGAGCTTTGCCTTGTGGGTGGCAGTGGCAGCAGCCGGTGCCGTTTTCCCGCCCTCGCGAAGATCCTTCGTCCTCGCAGCCTCTTTGCCGGCCGCCAGAAGGTGCTCCTGGTACTCCGCGTATCCGCCGTCGCTTTGCCACAATGAGCCATCCTCTTCAAATGCAAAGATTCTGGTCACCACCCGGTCCAGAAAATAACGGTCATGAGATACCACAATCAAAATGCCTGCAAAGCGGTCCAGATAATCCTCCAGCACCTGCAGGGTCGAAATGTCCAGATCGTTGGTCGGCTCATCCAGGATCAGAACGTTTGGATTCTCCATCAAAACCCGCAAGAGATACAGCCGCCGCTTTTCTCCTCCCGAAAGCTTCCCCACAGGGGCATATTGCAGCTTAGGATCAAACAAAAACCGGTCACACATTTCCGACGCAGACACCAGTCCGTCTGCCGTGCGGATATACTCCGCTGTGTTTCGGATATAATCAATGACCCGTGCCGACTCATCCAGCTGCTCGTTTTCCTGCGAAAAATATCCAAACTGCAGCGTCTGGCCAATCGTGACACTTCCCTCATCCGGGGTTACCATTCCCAGAATTGTTTTAACCAGTGTAGACTTCCCGCACCCGTTCGGTCCGATGATACCGATGCGGTCCGTCTTGCGGAAATGATAGGTAAAATCCCGATACAGAACTTTCTCTCCGTACCGCTTGCTGATCTGTTCCAACTCAATGGTTTTCCCGCCGATTCTGGAAGGGAGCGATTCAATTTCAACCCGGCGCTCTTCCTGAATCTTTTCCCGGTCGCGCAGTGCCTCGAATCTGGCGATGTGCGCCTTTTGCTTGGTGGAGCGCGCTCTTGCTCCCCGCATCATCCAGGCAAGATCCTTGCGATAGAGCGTCGCCATCTTCCGCTCTGCCGCCACGGCGTAATCCAGCCGCTGCTGCCGCAGCTCCAGATATCCCTCGTAATCCTCTTCATAGCGGTAGAGCTTGCCTCTGTCAATTTCCAAAATGACATCTGTAACCTCATCCAGAAAATACCGGTCGTGCGTCACCATCAGCAGTGTCCCCTTATAGGACTCCAGGAATTTCTGCAGCTCCTCAATCATCTGCAGATCCAGATGGTTGGTCGGCTCATCCAGAATCAGGACATCCGAAGGCGTCAGCATGGCCGCCACGAGAGCCGCGCGCTTTTTTTGTCCGCCGGACAAATGCGCCGGACTGACATCCGGATCGGAAATGCCGAATTTCAGCAGGTTGGAGCGCACCTCCCCCTTGGTATCCCAGTGCTGCTCCTTGCCGTTAACCATTTCTGTCACATTTTCCAGCAGCGTCTTGTCCTTCCAGCAGCGTCTTGTCTGTATCAAAGGTGGGATTCTGCACAAGGGCCGCAATCCGAAGCCCCCTTTGACGGATAATCGCTCCCTCATCCGGCTCCATACTGCCTGCAATGAGCGACAGCAGCGTCGATTTCCCTGTGCCGTTGATGCCGATGATTCCTACCTTTTCTCCCGCCTCAATACCGACAGAGGCCTCGTCCAGTATGACGCGGCCTCCAAGGTTTTTGCTGATATGCTCCAGATTCAGAATACTCATATACTCTCTGCTGCCCTTTTCTTATCGTACATAGGCTATCCCGTGACATCAATCCGCCAGCCTGTCGGTTGGCCCGCTTCTTCAAAAGCCGATGTCCTAACGTGCAAACGGCATTCCCCTCATTTCCCGCACTCTGCCGCATAGCGTGCCAGTTCCTCAAACGCCATTGCGCGGCTTGCCTTGAACAGCCATGCCGTGTCCGGTTCGGAAAGAGCCTCGATCTGCGCCTTTGCCTCTTCCTTGCTGCGGCAGCAGCGAACATCAGAAAGCCCCTGGCTCTTGGCCTCTTTAGCCAGAAATGCCGCCGCGTCTCCCACTGTGATCAGAGTATCCACGCCGAGCCCAGCCGCATACGCTCCCACCTCCCGGTGCAGCGTCTCCTCCGCAGCTCCCAGCTCCTTCATATCGCCCAGAACCGCAATGTGTCTTGCTGCTTTGCTGTGCATCAGAGCGGACAATCCTGCCTTCATCGACTGCGGATTTGCATTGTATGTATCATTAAAAATAATGACACCGTTCTCCAGTCGCAGCGTCTCCATGCGCATCTTTGTCGGCACATAATGTGCAATTCCGCGCTGAATTTCCGCAGCTGTAAGTCCGTATTCCGCTCCCATGGCAGCCGCCGTTAATGCCGGATAAACCATGTGGTGTCCCAGGGCCGGAACAACCACCGGGAACGTTCCGATGGGCGTTACGGCTGTAAAGCTCATGGATTCCTCTTTATCCTCCTGAATGTCGATGGCTCTCCATTCACAGCCCTCGGCCTCGCCCACATAGGCAAACCGGAACGCATCCCTTTTGTCCGGGTCCTCACGCAGGCGCAGAAGATAAGGGTCGTCTCCATTGAGAACCGCCAGTCCTCCCTTCCGGAGCCCTTCAAAGATTTCGCTTTTCGCCTTAAAAATATTCTCCTTGCTGCCAAGATTGCCGATGTGGGCATCTCCAACATTGGTAATCGTCACCGTTGCAGGCTCCGCAATCTTCGTCAGATATTCAATCTCCTTCAGATGGTTCATTCCCATCTCGATGACTGCGATTTGCGTCGCATCCGACAGGTTCAGCAAGGTCTTTGGAAGGCCGATGTTATTGTTAAAGTTCCCTTGGGTCTTTAAGGTTTCGTATTTTTCCGAAAGGACAGACGCAATCATGTCCTTGGTGGTCGTTTTCCCAACGGAACCAGTGATTCCTATCACCGGGATCGCAAACTGCTGTCGGTACCAGTGCGCCAGTTCGCCAAGGGCCAGAATGGTATCCGCAACCAGTACATAGAATTTGCCGGGCACCAGTTCCTCGGGCTTTTGGGAAACCACAGCTCCGGCCGCGCCCGCCTCCAGCGCAGCCTTTACAAAGCGGTGTCCGTCCGTGTTCTCTCCGACAAACGCCAGAAAAACATCTCCCGCCTTTACCACACGGTTGTCCGATTCGACTCCGGTAATCACCGTCTCCGGATCATACCCTTCGCCCAGAAGTGTTCCTTTTGTTGCCTGCACCAGCTGCGCCAGCGTAATGTTCTGCATGTTCTTCCCTTCCATATGCCTGTTTAGGGAAGCGCTGATTAAAGCGTTTCCCACTCCGGATTTACGCTGCGAAGCAGCAAATCCCTTAGCGTCTTGCCATTTCAACATGAACCTTCCGTTTGCAGATAAATTCATGTTTGAAATTGACACGCGCGTCAACAGTGACTACTCCTCCGCCTCACCGTGATGCGCGTAGTACGCGACGGCATCCTCCACAATCTGATCACACAGATCCTCATAGGAAATGCCGACAGCTGCTGCCTCCTGCGGTACCAGACTGGTAGGGGTCATTCCGGGAAGTGTATTCACCTCCAGGAAATAAATGGTCCCGTCCTTTGCCAGCATAAAGTCGCTGCGTGAATAGGTCCGAAGTCCCAGAATGCGATGCACCTCTCTGGCCATATCACCCATTTCCTTGGCCTGCTCCGGTGTCAAACGGCCGGGACAGATTTCCTCCGTCGCACCGGCCTTGTATTTGTTGGAATAATCGTATCCGCCGTCCCTGGGATTGATTTCCACGCAAGGAAGTGCCCGGTCCTTGAGCACCGCGTTGGTGAATTCCTTCCCTTCAATGAACTGCTCCACCAGAATGCTCTTGCTGTAGCGCAGTGCTTCATACAGTGCCGGCTCCAGCTCCTTTTGTTCCTTCACAATGTACACGCCCACCGATGAGCCTCCGGTCGGCGTCTTTACCACGCAAGGAGCCTCATTTTCCGCCGCGATCTTCGGAACCATCTCCTTGGTAACCTTCGTATATTCCTTCCAGTCCGGTGTCCGGATGCCCAAGGGGCGAACCAGCTTCTTGGTGATGATTTTGTCCATGGCCACCGCGGCCCCCAAATATCCGGAACCGGTATATCGGATGCCCATCAGGTCAAAGGCAGCCTGCACCCGGCCATCTTCTCCGTTCAATCCGTGCAGAGCCATAAAGACGATGTCCGCCTTTTTGCAGATTTCCAGCACGCCTCTTCCGAAAATAGAAGGGTCCTTCCATTTTCTGGATTCCCGTACGGCATTCAGATCCGGCGCAACGCCATCAAACTCTGCCGGCGGAACATCCGGCAGATTCTCAAAGAGCTGCTCCGGGCTCTGCAGCACCTCTTCTCCCATATCCTCCAGTCCCAGAAACAGATCAACAAGGACGGCCTGATGTCCCTTTGCGCGCAGGGCTCTGCAGATCTTCGTTCCCGAAAGAATTGAGATTTTACGTTCCGTAGACAGCCCGCCGCATAATACTACAATCTTCATTGTTTTACTCCTTGATGATGTGGTGTTGGATTTTGTTCACTCATTCTACTCTAGTTCCGCACAGACGCCAAGCGACAGGGGGGGCTTGTATCCACACGCCAGCCAAGCGATGGGTGGCAAAGAATCACAGCTACCGCTCGAACAGTGTCTCCCGCGAGGAACAGATTTTGTCGGCCGCTGTGACCAGCCAGGCGATACGGGAGGATGGCGCATGAAACAGCGTCAGCGGCCACATGTGACTCTCGATGGCGGCTATTTCCACCGCATCCAGCTGAAAGTCCCGACCGGCATTCAGCGCCGCAATGTGCGGATGATGGTAGCCGTGCAAATGATCTCCGTGGCTGTGCCAGTCATACAGGAAGTAGTCATGGAGAAATGCTGCACGTACAAGGCGCCGCTCTTCTGCTCGAAGGCGAAGGCGCCGGTTCAGCCAGAATGCCTCTCTTGCTACGTCCAGACAGTGATCATAGGTGGTAATATGGCCGTGCTGAATGTATTTTTTCATGCGAAGACAACGCGGATCCTGTGCCAGCTCGCCCATAACCTTCTGAAATTCCTTCTCCTCTGAACCGGAAAGTCCAACCATGCTGATTCCTTTCACTACGATTTCTGTTCCGTATTCATCACGACGTTCCTGCGGATGCCTTGATGTAAGTGATACATCGTTTGCAACGTACTTGTCTATCACCCGCCGCATCGTTTATTCGCTCGTTACTCATCCTTCTTATCCGACACTGCTCTCCTGGCTGCTGCATTCTGCATGGACCGGAAGACGCCTCTTAGCTTCTCCGAGGCATCCTTGGACGAGTGTTCGGGACGGAACTCGCGAATACTCAGAATATGGTACTGCTCTCTGCGATTGAAGCCGTCCATCAGCTTGCGCACCCGGTCTCCCATTTCCTGCGTAGATTTTTCAGCCTTGGCCTTGGCCGAATCCGACGCCAGCATCGCCGCTATAACTGCGGTTTCCTTCGCACTTTGTGCCGCAGCCATGGCAGCCGTTCCCATCGCAGCAGGTCCCTGCTGCACGGTTTGATAGCCAGCCTCCATCCGATCGTTGAATTCTCTCTCCATGGCATCCATCCGGTCCAGAATTTTAGTCAAGCTGGCCACCGTCAGCGCAAAATCCATCCCCAGAATCACGGCAAATACAAGACAGAGAATCTCATTTTCAATGGGATGCGCATCCGTCGGAAGAGAATCCAGAAACGGTCCGATGACCCGTACCACCAGAATGCCGGCAACGCCAAAGCCGCAGGTCGCGGGCAGGCAGATCCGTCCCTGAATATTCAACGGGATGTTGCTGTAATCCCACCATACCGCATGAAAAAACTTCTCCAGCACCCAGGACGTGCCGAATTCCATAATCGCGCTTCCGACGGCACAGACCAGAAAAATCTCCCATATCGGATACGAGGTACCGGACGGCATCGGCGGCAGAAGATGAAACACAATCATCGCTCCGACCACGCCGCATCCATAAATGGGACAAATCGGTCCGAAGAGAAACCCCCGGTTCTGCCAGTGTTTTTCTTTTACCGTGCAATAGATACATTCGTAGATCCAGCCGACAAAGCTGAAAATAATAAAATAGTCAAAATACTGTGCAACCGCCATATTGCGTTCCTTTTCTTGCTCAAATTCCTTTGCAAATCCGTGCAATCCACCGAAGGTTGCTAAGAAAACACTGATTAAGTCAGCATTTCCTTAATCTACACGAATCGGTGATGTCCAGGCTTTTCTTCCATCCCTGGCAATCAGCTCTGCCCGCAGATAAAACTCCCCGGGGGCAATGTGATACTCCATACTGCCGCCCTTCACCTGCGTCACACGCTCCGGTACCCAGATGTGGTTGCTGTAGAACACCACCGTCATCACGTCGCCGGAGAATTCCAGGTGCACAATACCCTTATCCCAATCGATCGCCATTTCATGCAGGACAGGTCTTTGACTGGCATAAAAGTTCCCGCTCTGCAGGGCATCCATGACAGCGTCCCTGGACAGCTCGGACGCATTCACCATGGTATAGGCATAACACTCATCTCCCTCGTAGGCGTGAGCATCATCCGACGCAACAGCCGGAATCAGGCGGTCATAATTGGTTGCCCAGATATCAAACCAGGCAGAGGAATCTGCCCGTTCGCCGTTGAAGGGAAGATCCGATACAGAGTTGTATATTTCTGCTGCCGTAATCCCCTTCAGCTGAGAAATGCCGGACGGATCCATAACCGACCATGCCGGATGCGCCAGGATAGCGATGCCGCCATTGGCCCGAATGGTATCCACAATTTCCTGGGGCGCGGGATGTGGCTGGCTGCGATAATCCAGACCTCCGTCCGACGTCATGCCAATTCCCAGAATGTGATAGGTCGGCACGTCCCCAAAGCACTTGGTGTTGGCGCCGCCGGTATCCCATTCCACACCGGAGAGTACCAGCATATCTCCCATCATTTCTGTAGCGGAAGGTTTCCGGTGGTCCGTCAATGCCACAAAATCATAACCATGCTGCCGATATCTCTCCACTGCCGCGGCCGGATCCAGATGTCCATCCGATCTCGTCGTGTGCATGTGAAGATTCCCTTTATACCAATTCCCTCTGTCCTCAAAAACCGACTGAAACATGATGTCTTCTCAACCGTTTCCTTTCTGTGCCTCGATCCAGTCCGGCAGCTGCAAAAGGCTTGGCAGCACCGCATCCGCAAGATGTTCCATTTCCTCATTCGCCGGAATCAAATCCGGAATCATCACCGTATACATTCCTGCGTTTCGTCCCGCACGAACGCCGTTGAAGCTGTCTTCCACCACAAGACAATCCTGCGGCGCTTGTCCCAGCTGCTTGGCCGCTTCCAGGAAAATGTCCGGAAAGGGTTTCCCCCGTTCCAACGTGTTGCCGCTGATGACAAAATCAAAATACTCCCCCATCCCCGTCATCGCAAGGTACCGGTCCGCCACCTCCTTGGCACTGGACGTCGCAATAACGGCAGGTATTCCCTTCTGCCGAAGCCACGCAAGACACTCCCTGGCTCCGGGTTTTAATTCTACACCATTCTCCTGTAGCTTGGCCTCCACGGCCTCCGAACGAACCTTGCGCATTGCTTCTACATCATATCCCCAGTCCCGCAGAAGCTGATCAATGTTCACACGGCTCCGGCCAATCAGCTGATAATACTGTTCTTTGGACAGGCCGGCCTGCATCCATCCATAACCGTAAATCTTCTCACTGTCATACAAGGTTCCATCCATGTCGAAAATTACTGCGCGTATCATGTTCGTCCTCCACACTGACTCATTTCGGGATCAATGCCGAATGCACCCGGCAATGAATTGCTGTCTCCACACACAACAGTGGGGAAGTGCCGACAACAATCAGCACTTCCCCCTCAAAAGCTGCATTCCTAATATATAGCACACGCGTTTTGCGCATCTCAACTTTGCTATTCGAAAATGCCTGATAGCAAGGCAAGAGCCGCTTTTACCGAACGACAATGTTAGACACAATATCCTTGCCAAGAACCGCCGAAGCCGCCGCAATCGTGTCTGCGCTTTCTGCCGTTACAAACCAGTTGTAGCCCTGCTTAGCCACGCCGTTAACACCGATCAGACCGTAATCAAGTCCCTGTGCGATCTCGCTGGCATCGGAGCGCTGACGATTGATCACAATTCCGTCAATGTGCTGGTTCGCGTTGGCCTGGTTAATGGCATATACAATATCCGCTGCCTGCAGTGCCTCATTCGAGCCAACCGCTGCACTGGAGGAGAAGCCCACCTCTGTCAGCGTGATGGAACGAACCTGCCCGGCCGGATTCAAAAACTGTGCCTGGCACATGAAATCGGTCAGGACATCAATATTGCTCATAGTGATGTACCGGGTCGACTGCGTGTGTGTCACCTGCGGCTTGGATGTCAGAGTGTTGGGCTCATACAACGGGAAATTGTAGGGATGATTGGACAAGGACCAGTCAAAATTACCCTCCGACGTAATCTGCGAATTCAGCTGCGTCAGGAATTCCTTCACGCCGTAGTGCAACGCCGCATTATCAGACATCCACTCCTGATCCGTTGCCGCATAGATTCTCGCATTGGCATTCTGTGACTTGATGCCGTTGTAGAACACACGAAGCTCATCTGCATATGCCTTTGCAAAGCCGGCCAGTCCCGCAGAAGGATCCATATAGTTCCACTCATTGCGTGCATTCACCTCGTTGCCGACGATCCAGTTATCTACTGTTCCGTGTCCGGTTCCGGAATACCGCTGTCCGAGGAATGCGGCAACCGCCTCCAGCTCCTCGAGCCCGGCCTGGTCCACCGTGTTGAACATGTAGTAATTGGCGCCAACGCCCCTTGACTGCGGGTGGATCAAAATGCCGCCGTTTGCTCCGCACAGGAGAATCAGATTTACCTGTATGCCGGCTGCATTCATTGCCGGAACAATAATATCATACTGTCCGACGATGCCGGCATTGAATGCATAATTCTTGCCGTTGTAGGTGAAATTCACACCGCCGCCGGAAATCATATCGCCAACCGGAAGGTTATAGGTAATCTGCTTGACTCCCATCGCCTTGAGCGTGTTGGTATCACGAATCGTTTCTGCCGCCGGAAGAAGTCCCTTTTTGCCGCCGTCATATCTTGCTGTGGTATGGGTAGCAACTGCCTCCGGATTCAGGATATACATGTCATTGGACAGATCCTTTAACGCGCCGGACGACACACCGACAACCGTAAACTTCTTATACAGCATAGAGGCCGCCGTATTGTTCCCCAACGGGAAGGTAAACACCGCTGTCGCACCGGCCGGGGCCTGTGCAACCTCCGCACCCTGAACGCCGCTCATAGCCGGATCCTGCGCATACAGATGATAAATTCCGTCATCCGTTGCTGCAGCCCCCGTTGCCGTTACAACGACATTGCTGCCCTGAATGACAACCGAAGAAATCGTCACCGCATTGGTCGCCGCCGTGGTCTTGGTGGTCGTTGTTTTCTTGGCGGACGTCTTCTTGCTGCTCTTGGACTTCGCTGCACACACCGGCAGCGGAGCCAGTGTGCCGGCTGCCAAGGTTACAGCCGTCAACAGTGAAATGAGTCTTGTCTTCACTTCTGCCTCCTTTACGCTTTTCCTGCAGCAATATTCCCAAAAGACCTCTGCCCGGCCGCATCGAGGTTTTCCGAAGGAAAAAAACGAGATGCGGGTGCGAAACAGTTACATCGATTTTTTAATAACTGTACCAGCAGTTGGTGCTTTCGGCATACTGCCGCCTTTTCAGTCCCCCGTATGCAGCTGCGAGTTGCTGCCGCACACGATTAAAGTATAAAGCATAAAGGGTAAATTTGGGCAACAATTCCGATTAAAATTCACGCACAAACCTTTACTGTACAGACGCTCGCAAGGCCCCTGATCCGGACATTCTCCGCCCCCTGTCGCTTAGCGGGCGAGTGAACTGTTACATGCGCTCGTACGCAAGCCGCGGCGATCCATCCTCCAGATGAATGATTCCGCAGTAGTCGAATCCATTCTTGGCAATGGCCCCCTGCATGACCTTGTTATCCCGATGCGTATCAATGCGTAGATGCGATGTCTTCTGCAATGCAAAATCAACCGCCCTTGCCAGCACGCCGTGAATCTGTCCATCCCCGGCCACGCGATGAATCACGCCGTAAGGCTCCTCCGATTTCCAGGATCCCTCCTCAATCACATCATATGTGTGATCTCCTGCCATGGAAAACATAAAAAACGCATGCACCATGCCCGTCTTATCTTCCATAACATACAGCTGCTGCAGCGCAATGTCCTTCTCCAGCTGCTCCCGGTTGGGTCCGCCGTTTTTCCACTGGTTAGGATTTCCGGTACTGATCATAAAGTTCCTCGCAAATCCATAGATCTCCAGCAGTCTTGGCATGTCCCCCGTCACTGCCTTTCGGATCGCAATTTCCGGCGAATGCGCTGTTTTCAATGTATCCGATGGACGATCTGTCATTATCAAAGCCTCCCTTTGTCATTTTCTGTCTTTTTGAGGTTCCTATTGGAATCTCAAACTTTTGCAGCGATTCTCTTTTGCGGTTACAAATCGATAGAGTAGAATGTAGTATCTGTATTCTTATCACCTCGGAGGATTGAACATGAGATTTAACACCCGCAGCAAAAAACCAACCGTTTACGGCATTCTCGCATTGGCCGTTCCTGCCGCCATCCTCATCGGCATACTGGCCTCCACCGGTGCCGAAGCACATGCTGCGGAAATCAACATCGTTCTTGATGTATTTTTTGCCGCGAGCATTGCCGTACTGGTATGGGCGTTTCACGGACAGCTCCAATACAATCCCTACTCCTATAATACCATCTACTATGCCGGCTTCTCCGTTTTCCTGGCCTTTGTCCTGATCACACATGTCAATCTGACCATTCACCTTCTGCGGGATCCCTTGCAGCAGAATGGGCAGAATGTCACAAGAATTCTGTCACTTCTTAGCGTGTCTGCCAGAAGCTATGTTCTTCTGTCCTGGCCGTTCATTCTCGTGCTCTCGGCTGCACTGTGCATCAGTAATATAACCTTGATCCGCCATGAGGGAAAACGCTTTGTGAACATTCTCGGCATTCTGCTGTCCGTCATGCTCCTGGGCGGAGAAGTGCTTCTTACCATTGCGGATGCGATGGCATCCAAGGGCAGTCTCCATGCAGGTATGCAGCTCCTCCTCGTCAATATATTTGCTGCCATCTACCTGTACTTTGAATGTATGGTCATCGGCATCATGGTTGCGCACGCCATTGCTGCATCCTACGAGCCGCTGCCGGACAAGGATTATCTCATCGTGCTGGGCTGCTCCATCCGTGCAGATGGCAGCGTTTCACCTCTTCTTAGGGATCGAATCGACCGTGCGCTTGCCTTCCGGAATAAACAGCTGCAGCAAACCGGTAAAGACCTTATCTTTGTCACCTCCGGGGGACAAGGCAGCGATGAGGTAATATCTGAAAGCGAAGCCATGAAGCGGTATCTGATGGAAAAGGGAATTGCAGAGGATCACATTCTGAAAGAAGAGCTGTCAACGAGTACCTTTGAAAACATGAAATTCTCGAAGGCCAAAATCGAAGAAAAAAACGGTAAAGAAAAAAGTGCTGCGGCTAACGTGGCATTTTCAACAACAAACTATCACGTGTTCCGCAGCGGATTATATGCTCGGCGCGTCAAAATGCGCGCCGTAGGAATTGGTGCAAGAGCCAAGTGGTATTTCTGGCCCAACGCATTGGTGCGGGAATTCGTCGGACTCCTCACCGCACATCGAGGCAAGCAGGCACTCATCATTACCGGCATGATTGCCATTTATGCCATACTCGCCTTCAGTGTCAGCAGCGCCGGTGCTATCTGATCCGATAAGCAGGGAACGCAATTATTCAGCACCCGTCTCGATGTTCCTTCGGAAAATCTCGCTGTAGCTAGCCAAATAACGCAGAACTTTTCCTAAGGGTGCGTGTCAAAAATCCAGATCGTCCACCATCGGAACAAGGCGGATCAGCTCTTCCCTGCAATGCTCCGTCATCTTTTCCCGATCCGGTTCATCCCTGCGAATGGCACGGCGCAAAAGGCGCGTGTATCCGATAATCTTCGCCTTATTCTCTACCTCGGCCATTCGCTTCGGATCCTCTGTTCCCAGGTAAGCTGCAATCACTTTTTGCCAGAAAACGCTCGTAACCTCAAACGGCAGCCCCAAAAAGCGCATGATTTCCTCATGGTCCAATTCGCCGAACCCAACCAGCGCATTGAAGATAGATCCCAGTTCAAACACCGGGTGGCCCATGCACAGTGTATCCATATCAATGAGGATGGCCTCTCCGTCGCGCATCATGACATTGTTCGGATGATAGTCGCCGTGCAGCATCGTGTTGCGCTCCGGAACAGCATCAATCATTGCACACAGCTTGCTGCTGATCTCCTCCGGCAAATAAGCTTTATCAAAATCGGCCCATTTTTGTGCAACCTGCTTCATATCCGGCAGGCTCCCTGTCTCCACCTGCGTCTCATGGATCTGCCGCAGCAATCCTACAAAAATATCAACCGGCTTATCCAGATGCTCCGGATCCTCCTGAATCACCTTGGAAAGTGAAGCTGCCTCCAGAAGCTCCATCACGGTTCCATATCCCGTTCCAACGCGGACGACATCATACGGAATTGCCGTATTGATCCCCATAACCAGTGCCTTCCGTGCCAGTTCCCTCTCACGCTGGATATCCGGCAACGCATCCACCTGGAAATACACCTTTACGATGGTCTCTGCGTCATAACGATAGATGATACCATTGGCTCCTCGGCCAATGACTGCACAATTGTCCACAGAAAGTTGACGATATGCCTTCTGCACCGTCATCATCTCCGTAAATCCGGTCATCTCCAGAATGTCGTAAACCTCCGGGCATACATTGAGCAGTGTCAGAGTCACCTTTTTCTTACGAAGCCGCAAAAAGATACGAAGTCCGGCACTGGATATATATTCCAGCTGTTCCGCATCGATCAGCACTTCCTTCTCCGGTGCAGCCGCGAGAGCATCTGTAATTTTCTGTTCTATATCCGATGCATTGGAGGCATCCACTCTTCCGCTCAGGTATATAACAAGCTGATCGTCTTTTATCTGATAAGTAACACCTTCCATCCTTTTCTCTCCCGTCATTTTGGGTATCTGTTTTTCTCCGCAGCACGAAGTGTATTGTCGGCACCGCCGAGAAGCACCCCTGGATACCTGAAAGTGCAAACGAACACCTTTAAGTATCAAACGCCCTCAAATATGGTCCGAACCAGCCCATCAAACTCTTTCCAGGCTCTCGTATCCGAAAGCTCGCTGACATTCTCCGCAACGCTGCGGTAATACCATGCCTGCTCCGCCGGGTCCTTCTGGTTAAAGCTCTGCCAGACATCATGTCCTTCCACCTTCCAAGCGGGATAGATGGAACGAAGATTCGACAGCTTATCGCTGAGATACAGAATCTTTACATCCAGATCCTCGTTATTTTGCAGAAAATCAATGGATTCCTGCTTGCGAATCTTCCACGTGCTCGCTGCCGGCAGATTCTTTCTCTTATTCTCCGTTTCCGATCCAACCAGTTCCGCTACGCGCTTCCCGAAATGCTCTTCCAACTCCTGAATGGAAACTCCTGCATCCTCCACAACATCGTGGAGCATCGCAGCCGCAATGACTTCCTGACTGCTCGTCATCGAACTGGCAATAACCGCAACCTCCATCGGATGAAGAATATACGGCAACCCGGCTCTTTTACGGCGCATACCGTCATGTGCCTTTACTGCAAACGTACTTGCTTCACTCAATAATTCCATCACTTGATTACCAATATATCTGTGAATCCGGTCATTTCAAAAACCTGCATGACATCCTCACACACGCCTGTAACAACCAACGTCCCCTTCTTGCTCATCATCTTATGTGTTCCGAGCAGAACGCGAAGTCCTGCAGAGGAGACATATTCCACCTCTGTCATATCAATCGTAAGCTCTGTGACCTGCTCCGGAATCTTCGAAATCTCCTTTTCCAGCTCCGGCGACGTGACCGTATCTACTCTTCCTGCAACATGAAGCACCATTTTCTCATTGTTATGCTCTGCACGAACTGTCATTCTGTCTATACTCCCTTCCGGACTCTATGCGAAAGTCTCATTGAAAGTTTTTCTCCGCCTATCTTAACATACTCTGAACAGTTACCGTATATTCCGCACCATCATATTTTGTATCTGTTTAGCACCTGACGATTGCAACATGAACCTTCCGCTTGCGGACAAATTCATGATTGAAATTGGCAGGCGGGTGCTGAACTGTTACTGCTTGCCTGCTGCCTTGGGTGGAAACATATGAAGGCTTTTCCACAACGCATAGGTATACAACACTATGCCGACCACCGAGAAAATCTGCATCACCCACAGCGTCACGTCCAAACCGAGCCGCTCCAGCATCGGTCCTCCGATAATGTTGGCAATCAGGCTTCCCACCGTATAGGCACTGAAGATCATCGCCTGCCCCTTTAGATATTCACTATCCGGGAGCGTATGCGCAACATACCGCATCCCGGCCGGCACATAAATGGCATATCCGGCAAACTGCAGAAGCTCCGCCGCATAAACGGAATACACGTTCGGTGCCAGCATAATCCAGAAATTCTTCAGTACCCAGACAAAGCCCGCAAAGATCAGCAGTTTTCGATTTCCAAACCGGTCCGCCATCTTCCGATACAGCACCATGGCCGGCAGCTCCATCATTGCAGAAATAAAAATTGCTGTACCAAGGTTCGCACTGTTGCCGCCAACACGCTGCAAAATCTGAAGAAGATATGTCTGCATAAAGCTATGAGAGGTAATGATGAAAATTGCCCCCCACAAAAAAGCATAAAACTGCGGGTATTCCCGCAGCAGAATTCTCTTCTGCGTAGGCGTTACACTCGCCACCTGCTTCTCTTCTACATTTGGTGCGTGAAACAAAAGAACAACGATGCAGAATAAAAGACAGGGGACGATGTACAAAACAGGAATAACATCCGGCGAAACGGCTTCTATGATATGTCCGCCGGCCAAGCTTCCCAGAGAAAACGCAGCGGATCCAAAGCCGCGCCCTGCACTGAAATTAATACGAATTCCCCTCTCGTGATACCCGCGATACAAGGCACACACAAAGGACACCGTTGACTGAACCATGACGCTCCAAATGGTGAACAGGACCGCAAAAAGGACGCCTCCTCCGGACGCGAACAACATCGCAAGCGCTACTGCCATTGTAACGACATGTACCCCCACAACGACATTGCCGGCTCTCATTCCCGTCCGCTCAACAAATGAAACAATCGCCATCTGGAATACAACATTGAGGAGACAGGCGATTCCCAGTATGATACCAATCTGACCGTCCGAAAAGCCGCGGTCCAGCAAGTAAGCCGTAGAGAAGCAGCATGGGACGGAAAAGGCCGCAAAATAAAGAATCTGAATGGCTGTATAGAATCCATTTGCATTTTTCTCATTGATACGAACCATTTTTACAATCCTCTTCCTAGTACATCGATTTTTAAATAACTAGCCTTCGCAAGTACAAACAGACAGAACATATGAATCTTCCATGTACATCCGTCCATGGAGCACTCTTCCGTCAAGAAGAATTTCCTCTCCCCTTAGGAGCGGCAATACATCAAAGGACGAAGGCGATCGATGCAATCCTTCCCCCAGTGCCTTCATAACACTTTCCTTCATCGTCCAAAGCTGCATGAAGCGCTCTGCATGTTCCCGGTCATCCGTCCCCTTGAAAATCCAATTGCTTTCCTCAGGCGCAGCAACATATCGAACCATTCCGGCAAAATCCCTGCCTTTTTTCCGATCAGCCTTCTCGATGTCCACCCCCACGGGCGCACTCGCTGTTGCAAGAACGATGTATTCTCCGCTGTGTGAGAGGTTGAACTGCAGATCACACGAATCCGCCAAGGGTTTTCCGTACTTCCCTGTCCGAAGGTCCCGCTCTTCCAATCCCAGTATTTCATGCAAAAGCGCACCGGCGCCAATGCACCGCAGCTGATCATCGCGGAAACGAAACTGCAGTGCCTTCTCATAACGAGCCGGGAAATGTCTCCTGCAGTATTCCTCCGAATATCCTGCTGCTTCCTCAATTGTCATTTTATAAAGTGCTGCCTCTGGCCTCATTCCGCTTCCGACGACTCTCATTCTCCTGCAGACGGCAGGCTCTGAACATGGATCTGCACGGCCTCATGATCTGCACCGGGCGCCGGAAGTGTCAGCCCTGCATTCTCCAGAGCACTTCCGGGAAGAATTACATCTCCCAGTTCCTTCCGTCCTACTACCTGCGTCTTGTACATGGTCTCTGCCTGCAGGCCCTGCACATAAATGTGATACGGGCACGGATTTGCCTCCACTGCGTGGAAAACGGCCGTGACCAATGCCTCACTCTGATCCTCTGCAACCATCTCCCATGCCGTGCACGAATCCTCCGGCTTCGAGAGACGGTAATACGCACCATACTGGATCAGCTCGTAGAATTCCTTGAAGGTGCTGATCTGCGCCTTCACCTCTTCCTTTTCTTCCGGCGTCATCTTCGTGATATCCAGCTCATAGCCAAAGGTTCCGGCCATTGCCACACATCCTCTGGTATGCAGCGGCGTGACCCGTCCCGTCTGGTGATTCGGCACCGCGCTGACATGTGCCCCCATTGCAGAAACCGGATATCCAAGAGAGGTTCCGTATTGAATGGACACGCGGTTTTGCGCATCTGTGTTGTCACTGGTCCAGATCTGCGGCGTATAGTACAGCATGCCGGCGTCAAATCGTCCGCCGCCGCCGCTGCAACCTTCGATCAGAATCTCCGGAAACCGCTCATGCAGCTGCTCCAGCACATAGTACAGACCCAGAACATAGCGATGGGCAAACTCTCCCTGGTGCTGTGCATCCAGTCCCAGACTGTATTTGTCACAGATACTGCGGTTCATGTCCCATTTCACATAGCTGATGGGTGCGCTGCGCAGAATCGCACAGATCCGCTCCAGAATGTAATCACAGATTTCCCGTCTGGAGTAATCCAGCACCAGCTGGTTCCGCCCAAGGCAAGGCTTGCGCTCCGGTGCCGCAATGGCCCAGTCCGGATGCTCCCGATAGAGATCGCTGTCCACCGAAATTGCCTCCGGCTCGAACCAGATTCCGAACAGCATTCCATCCTCGGTGATCTTCTCTACCATGCTGGTAAGTGTGCAGCCGAGCTTGTCCTCATTGGGATACCAGTCTCCCAGTGCACAGTTGTCGCTGTCCCTTCTGCCAAACCAGCCATCGTCCATGACGAACAGCTCAATTCCCATGCTGTGCGCTTCTCTTGCAATGGAGATCAGCTTCTCACCGGTAAAATCAAAATACGTTGCCTCCCAGTTATTGATCAGAACCGGACGTCTTTTATGCTTCCACGGTCCGCGGCACACATGTTCCCGAACGGTCGTATGGAAATCCCGGCTCAGCTGCCCCAGACCGTTTCCGCTGTACGCCATCATCACCTGCGGCAAATCCAGATGGTCCCCAGGCTCCAGTTTCCAGGAGAAGTCATCCGGATGAATCCCGCATAAGAATCTCGTCTGATTCAACTGATCCTTCTCCACCTCCATGAGGAAATCCCCGCTGTAGAGGAAAGAGAACCCATAGCATCTGCCTTGCGTCTCTGTTGCCTCCGGCTCACACAGAATGGAAAACGGATGATACTGGTGGCTGCTGGTCCCGCGCACACTTCCAACGGAGGAAATGCCGTGCGGTATTTTGCGCCGCTGGGCATTCCGCTCCATCGCATGCCGCCCGTACAGCGTAATCCAGTCAAAATCCCCAAAGGGAAAATCCAGACATACCGACGCCGCCTTCTCGATCTGCAGTGCCTTTGACCCTGCATTGACAAGGCGAGCCGACCGCACAATCACATCCTGCTCCTCCAGCACGCCATACCACAGCTCCACCTCCAGGCCGCTGCAGTCGTCCTTCATCCGGATGCACAGGCTTTTCGATGCCGTTTCTTCCTCATAGACAGCAGGAAGCCCCTCGATGCTATACAAACCATCCACCACGCGGCAGTCCACATAATGCAGCGCTGCGGTCTGATCACCCTCCGGCTCTCTCACCCGCAGCCCCGTCGTTCGGTAATCACCGGTGCCAAAGCAGCTGTATTCCTGCGGAAGTACATCCAGCGAATACGTCCGGTCCACGGTCCCCACGTCATACGGATTCCCGCAGAATCCGCGGTCTGCAAATGAAAGCTGCCCATACAGATCACAGGCACCGATACGGCCGCCGTAATATGTATGAATCAGATTACCCTTGTCATCGATTTTCATCTGATAGGTGGAGTTCTTGGTATGCAGGTCAATCCGGCCTGTCGCTTTATCCATCACAATTGCCATGGCTTCCCCTCCTGACGGTATGCGTCGTTCTTATCTCTTTTCTAAGGAAATGCGGATTTAATCAGCGTTTCACTAACCGGTCAATCACGCTGCCGTTTGGCAAATAATCAAAGGTACTGTCAGTAATTTTCACCACAAGGCTATTGTCGCTGTCCCGGTAGATCACACCCGAAATCGTATCTCCGCCCGGATGCACAACGGTAAAGTTCATCTTGTGATCCGCAAAGGTTCCGGTCCCATTCTCCAGGGTGCACAGTCTGAACAGATCCAGATCCACCCGGAATGTATCATCTCCATTATCTGTGATGGTGAGCGTGCTGCCATCATAGCTGCTCTCATGCTCGCCGAGGAAGTAGTCGTTTAACTCTCTTTCACGGTCTCCTACCGGATCGTCCGTCGCGTCTCCCTGCAGCGGCACATACAGGTTCTCTGCATAGACCTGTATATCCATGCCGTCCAGGCTCGGTCCGGTTGCCGAAAGAGAATATGTCACGCCGCTCACCGCATCGTACCAGTTCACGAGCTGCACGTCGTCCACTGTCTCATCATTCAGATCACACTGACCGTAGTACATGGCTTCCAAACCCGCGACCGTTCCCTCGTCTCCGGTCCAATCCATGTACAGACCGGAGATATCAGTCAGAGCATCCGCCATCTGCATCCGATAAACCCATTTAGCACCATCCAGCTCATAGGTCATCTGCGCCAGCTTGTCCTCCGCCATGTAGCTGTACACCACATTCTCTGCGCCGTCCGGCGGCACCATAGAAAAACCGGTTGCATCCATAACGCCCTGCTCATCCGACTCTGTCCACGGATTTGCAATCTCTTCCGACTCCTCCTGCGCTGCCGCATCGTCTTGTGTCGATGCATCGGTTTGTGCCGATTCCGTCGTTTCGATCGACACCTCTGCCGTAGATGCCTCCGTTGTAGCACCGGATGTCGAGCCGCATCCTGTCATCCACGCTGCATTCACAGTGATTGTAAGCAATGCCAAAACCAGCTTTTTCTTCATGTCAAACTCCTTCCTGTCACGTCATACCCGCATTGACAATTGCTGCATTTCCCGCGTGTCCAGTACATCGCCTACACGACCATCGCGATCACTGCCACAATCAGTCCGATGGTAATCACAAACGGCATCAGGCAGCACCCGCAGCCGCTTCTTCTGGGCGGCGGAGGCGGTCCCCAGGGGCCTCCTCCCATTGGACGGTGTGGGCCGCCCATTCCCGGTCCATGCGGTCCTCCCATTCTCGGCCCGCGAGGGCCACCCATTCCCGGTCCGCCAGGTCCTGGTCCATGTCCATGCATTTTTTATTTCCTCCTTATGTACGCGCCTTGCTGTATTTTTCTATCGATATGGTAACTATACTCTTCTATTTGTGATTCCGCACCAGATCTTATTCCGCTGCAGTGCAAGTAGGGTTATCTTCTAAACATCCGCCACACCAGTACATCGTTTGCTGAAGATTGCTCGGCAACCAAACATGAACCGCTTACGCCTGCTCCGTCAGCATCTCGTAGGTGACTCCGTATTTGACGGCGATATCATGGGCAAAGGACTGTCCCTGCGGCGGCGCTTCCACCACCTTAAAGGAGCGCTTGCCATCTTCACTCTGTACAACCAGTGACGCCGCCTTGTCTTCCCCGGACTGACGGTTGATCTCCTCCAGATCCATGGCCAGCTTGTGCATATGCGTATTATAAATGGTGCGGATCCCTTTTTTCAAAATAGCGCGAATCGAGTCTCTTGCGATAAAATACCCCTCTTCAAAGGATGTTGTGGAGAAGGTTTCGTTGAGGAGCAAAAGGCTCTCTCTCGTTGCTTTCCCATAGATTTCCCGGAACCTACTGCATTCCTCCCCCAGTCGTCCCAGATCCATCGTCTTATCTTCATCCGCAGGAAAGTGTGTATATATCGCGTCCACCGGATGGAAGGAAAATGCATCCCCGGGAACATAGATGCCGCCCTGTGCCAGGAAGAACAGCTGCCCTACCGCCTGCGTGATGGTTGTCTTCCCGCCGCGGTTGGCTCCCGTCAGCAGATAGACGCGGCGAGGTCCGTCAAATTCCAAATCATTGTCTACAATGGTCTCTCCGTGCTCACAAACCGCAGAGGCAAGCTTCAGATTATAGATTCCCTTTGCGTGCATCGCCCGGTTCTGCAGCGGCTCCGCTGCAATCTGTGCCTTGCAAAAGTGCATTCCATGCGCCGTGAGCTTTTCCAGATACTCCGCCCACCGAATGTAATAGACGAATTCCGGGATCAGGTCGGTAATATCAGTAATAGTCACCGATACATAGCGGTTTAACATGTCACGCAGCCGCTTCACCAGGATGCTCAGCATGTGATTGGTAACGCGGTCCATATACGAGGTAATGTCTCCCGCCGCATCTCCCTGCGGAATGGCAGCGATTCCCAGCATAGGATTTTTAATCTTCGCTGCCTTTTCCATCGTGGCTGATATCTGCGACGCATTCGCACCAAATGGATGGAAGCGGTAATTTTCCCGCCATTCCGTTCCCTCCTGAATGGAATCTTTCCCGGACATACGGTCACAGAAATTGCTGAGTGCTCCCGATTTGGTAAAGGCACGGTCATTCACCGAAATCAGCCCGATTCCCGTCGCCTCAAAGCGCTCATTTAAGTTGATTCCCACCGTCACACTCTTGAGTGTTGATGTATCGGCCTTCATCCGAGATACATCCTGACTCAGTTCCTCAAACCCATGATCATGATAGAGCTGATCCACATGATCCTTCAGCTGCAGCAGCCCCTCCGAGCGCAGATCTGCAGCAGACAGACACTCATAAATGGCCCGGACGCAGCGGATGTAGTCCATCATGTCGTCCAGTCGGTGCAGCAGATCCCAAATCGTAGAGTTCTCATCAAACTCCCGCCGGATGGTTCCGTAATCCCGCAGAAAGTTTATTTGATCGAGAATCTTCAGCATCTCCTCGCGCATCTTCGGATGCCGATAGATGTCATCAAACACATCACACCGGTACACCGCCACCGCCGGATCCGACGTCATCCGGGACATAATCTGCAGAATCATATTCTGCTCCTGTTCCTTGGGCGTCACCGCCTTCAGGATGCTGTCCATCCCCAGATCATGCACCGTTTCATCGGAGAGCGTCTGCGTCTGCGGCGCTGCTTCCCCCGGATATAACAGAC
>CAVKRN010000017.1:21717-37395 GCA_963658695.1 bacterium | reverse complement strand
CAGAAAAAAGTTCTGCGTTATTAGGCCAGTTATTTTGCAAACGATGTACTAGATACAGAGCAATATGTAGGAAAAGTTGGGAGAAAAATAAAGCTATGACAGAACAGATGGATCAGATGGATATTGCGTTCCCGAATTTAGGGATTTATCTCCACAATGTTCCGCAGGCTTTCTATATCGGTAGTTTTCGAGTGGCTCTGTACGGCTGCATGATTGCGCTTGGTATGCTGTGCGGTATTCTTATGGCCACGCACATCGCCAAAAAGACCAAGCAGTCGCCGGATACGTATTGGGATATTTCAATCTGGCTGATTATTTTCAGCCTCGTTGGTGCCAGAATTTACTATGTCATCTTTTTCTGGGACGCCTACAAGGATGACCTCCTGCAGATTTTCAACGTGCGGGCAGGGGGGCTTGCTATTTACGGCGGCGTTTTGGGCGGAATTCTGACGGCGTATGTATATTGCGTCATCAAAAAGCTCTATCTGCCGGAAATTCTGGATACGGCAGTGTTCGGCCTTTTGGTGGGACAGATCATCGGGCGCTGGGGCAATTTTTTCAATCGCGAAGTGTTCGGCGGCTATACCGATGGTCTGCTGGCCATGCGGCTGCCGGTGGCTGCGGTGCGGGAACGCGACATTACCGCGGAACTGGCTTCGAAAATGTCAGAAGGTGTCAACTATATTCAGGTGCATCCGACCTTTTTGTACGAAGGCTTGTGGAATTTGGGGGTACTTCTTTTCCTCCTGGCATTCCTGAAGCATCGCCGGTTTAAGGGCGAGATGTTCCTTCTATATCTGGCAGGATACGGCATCGGACGCGCTTGGATTGAGGCGATCCGAACGGATCAACTGTATATCACGGGTACATCCATCCCGGTGAATCTGGTGATGGGTGTCTTTATGGCGGCGGCCTCCATTACCGCTATTGTGATTATCCGGCTACGGAGCGGAAAAAAGGCACAGGCAACAGAATAAGGAGTCACATTTCAATCAGCCTAGAGCCGATTCGTGGGAAATTCCTCCACGAACCGGCTCTTTTTCTGTGTAACACTGCAACAAAAAAACGCACGGTCACTTCCGGCGTGGACTTGTCATAACCTCCCGAGTGGTTTATGATTGGCATACATGGGGAGGAAATTCCCAAAATTTGACATGAATGTGGCAGAAAGTGGGAGGACTGCAGGAAAACGATCATGGCGAAGACGTTCTCGGGCGAATATCATCATTCCCTCGACACCAAGGGAAGACTGATTGTGCCGGCGAAGTTCAGAGAGATACTGGGGAGCCACTTCTGGATTGGAAGGGGCTTTGATAAGTGTCTCCAGATTTACGACGAGGACGATTGGAATGCATTTTCGGATCGTTTAAAAGCTCTGCCGTCGAACTCCAAACAGGCAAGAGAACTGGTGCGCTACTTTATGTCCGGAACCATGGAAGTGGAAATTGACAAGCAGGGGCGGATTCTCCTTCCTCCGCAGCTGCGGCAGCTGGCCGGCATCGATAAGAACGTCGTATTCGTCGGCATGGGTGCCAGAGGCGAGCTTTGGAGTGAGGAAGAGTACATGGCATACGATGAGGCGCATACGCCGGAGGATATCAGTGCCATTTCGGATGAGCTTCTGGCAGGCGGTTTCCAGATTTAACGCAGAAGGAGGGATGGTCCCATGGAATTTCATCATATTCCCGTCCTTCTGGACGAGGTCATTGACGGTTTACAGTTGCAGCCCTCTGGCATCTATGTGGATGGAACATTGGGGGGCGCAGGGCACAGCTCACAGATTGCATCCCGACTGGGGGAGGGGGGACGCCTGATCGGCATTGATCAGGATAAGGACGCTATTGCAGCAGCATCAAAACGACTGGAGCCCTTTGGCGATAGAGTTACCATTGTGCGCGACAACTACGAGCACATTCCGCAGATTCTGCAGCAGCTGGGAATTTCATCGGTCGACGGCATTCTGCTGGATATCGGGGTCTCCTCCTATCAGCTGGACAATCCGGAGCGGGGATTTTCCTATAACAGCGATGAACCGCTGGATATGCGGATGGATCAGGAAAGTCCGGTGACGGCGGCGGATATCGTGAATGAGAAAAGTCAGGAAGAGCTTACACGAATTCTCCGGGACTACGGAGAGGAACGGTATGCCACTAATATCGCACGGCGGATTGTACAGGAGCGGGAGAACAAGCCGTTTACCACAACCGGAGATCTGGTCCGGGTGATCCGTGCCAGTGTTCCGATGAAGATGCAGGAAAAATACGGTAATCCCTGCAAGCGTTCCTTTCAGGCCATTCGCATTGCGTGCAACCGGGAACTGGATGTTCTGCAGGATTCCATCGATCAGCTGATTGATCGCTTAGCGCCGGGCGGAAGGCTGTGCATCATCACCTTTCATTCGCTGGAGGATCGCATTGTTAAAAACGCGTTTCGTCGCAATGAGAATCCGTGCACATGTCCGCCGGAGTTTCCGGTTTGTGTCTGCGGCAGACAGTCAAAGGGGAAGGTAATTACGAGAAAACCGATCGTTCCGTCGGAACGTGAACTGGAACGCAACAAACGGGCGGCAAGCTCGAAATTGCGTATCTTTGAAAAGGCCGGGGAGAATGGATGACTCCGGTGAAAGAGGCAGCTATGGCAAACAGAAATTATAGACGCAGTCCCGCAGGGAATGCGTATCAGAGCTCCGGAAGGAGCGGATATCATCAGAACCCATATGCCGCTGACAGCTATGTCTATGGTGCAGCGGCGCCGATGTACGATCCCTTTGCAATGCAGGAGAGGGAGGAATACCGGAAAGATAATACAGACACCAGAAGAGAGCCCAGGCAGAAGGCGCAGCACTTTATGAATCCGCTTGCTGTGATGACCATCATTGCCATGGTCGGGCTGATCTCTTATTTTCTGTTCCAGTATGTGTCACTGCAGTCTAAGGTGACGACGACGGTGAAGGAGATTGCCAGCCTGGAGTCGCAGCTGGCAACCTTGAAGAGCGATAACAGTGAGAAGCAGGTGATGATCAATTCCAGCGTCAGCCTCGATGACATCAAGTACCGCGCCATTGCAGAACTGGGCATGACCTATGCGCAGGAAGATCAGATTGTGACTTATGACGGAGAATCGGGCGACTATGTGCGTCAGGTGACGAAAATCGGGCAGTAGTTATACAGAAAGATATTCTACATGGCAGACAACAAGCACTCCGTGCAGCGAGGGGGGAGAAAACCGGGCGGTGATCTTCCCCGCCGCACAAGGACAAGGCAGTTCAACAAAAAAATGCAGACAAAGCTGGTAGTACTGTTTGGGCTGGTACTGCTGGCTTTTGTCGCGCTTATCATACGGATTGCGTACATCAATAAAAACAACGGCAATGATTACAAACGGCAGATCCTCTCCCAGCAGTCCTACGATTCCCGGGAGATTCCGTATAAGCGCGGGACCATTGCGGATCGCAACGGAACGGTGCTGGCGACGAGTGAGCTGATCTACAATGTCATTGTGGATGCGTATCAGATCAACAACGGGCCGGAAAACGAGAACGGGGAGAGCAGCTACAAGGAGCCGACACTGGCAGCCTGTGAGCGTCTTGGTCTGGATCGGAGCACCATAGAGCAATATATCCATGACAATCCGGATTCCCGCTACTATATTGCTAAAAGAGGACTGTCCTACCAGGAAAAGACTGCTTACGAGAAGGAAATTTCGGATGCAGCAGACCGTGTAACGAACATCAAAGAGGAAATCAAGGCGGAGCAGGACGGAGCCGCCAATGAAACGAAGCTGGCGGATCTGCAAAGACAGCTTGAGGATGCACAGGCGACCAACAGCGAATACCAGAACATTCAGGGGATCTGGTTTGAATCGTCCTATTCCAGAAGCTATCCGAACGGAACGTTGCTGTCGCATGTTCTTGGATTTTCCAGCAGCGGCAATCAGGGAGCCTTTGGACTGGAGGAATACTACAACAGCACATTGAACGGGACTTCCGGCCGTGAATACGGGTATTTGAACGACAGCTCCAATTTGGAACGCACGGTGATCGACGCGACGGACGGGAACAGTCTGACGCTGACCATTGACGTTAATATCCAGAGCATCGTGGAGAAATATCTGCAGGAGTTCATGGATGAATACGAAGATGGCGATTATCACGAAGGGTACGGTGCCAGAAACGTGGGCTGTATCATTCAGGACGTCAATAACGGAGAAATCCTTGCCATGGCAAGCTATCCGACCTTCGATCCCAATGATCCGTATAATCCGGATCTTCTGGTGGGAATGCCGGTGCTAAGTGATGGAGAAACAGATCCGACCTCTCCGAATTACGACGGTTTTGCAAAGGATTCTCCGACCTACAACTACCTGACCCAGGAGGATGTGAACACCATCTCTGAGGATAACGAGCAGCTCTCACGGTATCTGTATGCGCTGTGGAACAATTTCTGTATTTCCACGTATTACGAACCTGGATCGACGGCAAAGCCCTTTACCATGGCGGCAGCACTGGAATCCGGCAGCCTTACAGGAGACGAGTCTTACTATTGCGGCGGATCCCTGACGGTGGACGGCTGGGAGATTAAGTGCCATAACACCGATGGCGACGGCATGCTGACGCTGAACGAAGCCATCGAGCGCTCCTGCAACGTTGTTCTGATGGATATGGCACTGGCCACCGGCGAAGATATTTTCTGCAAGTTTCAGCGGATCTTTAACTTTGGATTGAAAACCAATATCGATCTGGCCAAAGAGGTTCGTACGGATGGACTGATCTATACGGCGGATAAGATGGTGGACGTTGACCTTGCCACCAATTCCTTCGGACAGAACTTTGACGTCACCATGATTCAGATGATTACCGGATTTTCTTCTCTGATAAACGGCGGATATTATTATGAACCTCACGTGGTGAGCAAGATCACAAGTTCCAGCGGGGCTACGGTGCAGAACATCGAACCTAGGCTTGTAAAGCGCACCATTTCCGAAGATACCAGTGCTAAAATTCGCGAAGCCTGCCTGCAGGTTGTGGCCGGAGCAAACGGAACCGGCAGAACAGCTCGGCCGGCCGGATATATGATCGGCGGTAAAACAGGAACGGCGGAGACAATTCCGAGAGACAAAACCAACTACGTGGTTTCGTTTATGGGATATGCACCGGCGGATGATCCGCAGATTGCCATCTATGTGGTGGTGGACCGCGTCAATCATTATCCGCAGGACGATGCTAAATATGCGACCCGCATCGTGCGGAAGGTTCTGACGGAGGTCCTGCCGTACCTTGGCATTTACATGACCGAGGAGCTCTCGGAGGATGAGAAGGCAGAACTGGAGCAGCTGAATTTGGACAACACCCTGGCCTACGGTGCCGGGAATTACAACCAGAAGCCGGTGCCGATTATCTGCGATGTAGACACTGACGGCGATGGGGTAGCGGATGCGGTTGACGGAAACGGCGACGGCGTCCCGGATACGCCGGTTGATACCAACGGCGATGGCGTGACGGATGCGCTGGATGTGGACGGTGACGGCAAGGCTGATCAGTACGATACAGATAATGACGGCGTTGTGGATTCGGCAAGTCCGAAGGAAGGCCAGATTGATCAGACCAGAAATGATGCCAGTGTACAGGCCTGGAAGTCTTATGAGGTGGATGCTGCTACCGGCTTTTATATCAATCCTAATAACGGAAATCTGATTGATCCGAATACGGGATATGAATACAGCACCTCTGCACTGCCGGAAAACCTTGGAACCGGAAAGGCCTCCAATGCGGCAGGAAGTGCAGCGGATTCAGACGGCAATACCGCAGAGGGAACAGGTGGAAACGGAACAACAGTGACACCTGCAAATACGAATGCCACGCAGACCAATGACGCTGAGGCCAAATACGAATGCCACGCAGACCAATGACGCTGAGGCAACCGGAGATGGAACCGGAGACGGAACCGAGACCGGGGTGCAGGAAGGCACTGCCGGTGAAGCGGGGAACGCTGGGAATTAGTGGCATCGGTGTGTGCTGCGCAGGTATAAAAGGCAGCAGGAGGAGCGACATGTATTTTCACACATTGGCAAATATCATTGTTCCGATGGCAGTTGGCTTTGCTGCATCAGCGATCACAGGCAAATTTCTGATTCCTGTGCTCATCAGGAAAAAGGCGCAGCAGACCGAACGAGACGACGGACCCAAAACCCATCTGAACAAAACGGGAACGCCGAATATGGGAGGGATCATGATTCTGGTCGGACTGACGATTGCCTGCCTTTTGATGGCAGCGCGGGATCCGCAGGTCCTTCCGGTGCTGTTCCTGACGCTGGGCTTTGGCCTGGTTGGTTTTGCGGATGACTACCTGAAGGTGAAGAAAAGAAGCAGCGACGGACTTTCGGTAAAGCAAAAGATGGCACTGCAGATCGTTATTTCCATTGTATTCGGATTGATTCTGGTATACACCGGAGAGCTGGGAGATCTTACCATGAAGGTTCCTTTTGCAGAGGGCATGGTGCTGGATCTTGGAATGCTTAGCTTTCCTGCACTTGTATTTATCTCCATTGCTACCGTAAACGGCACCAATTTTACGGACGGTGTAGACGGACTTTCGACCTGCGTGACCATTGCCGTGGCACTGTTCTTCACCATTGCAGCGGCTCTGACAGGAAGCGGCGCTTCAGCGGCGGGCGGAGCGATGATCGGCGCGCTTTTGGGATTTCTTCTCTACAATGCGCATCCGGCAAAGATCTTTATGGGAGATACCGGTTCCCTTGCTCTTGGCGGTTTCGTGGTTGGCATGGCCTATGTTTTAGGACTGCCGCTGTACATTCCGATTGTCGGTTTTATTTACATGCTGGAGGTTATTTCGGTTATTCTCCAGGTGGTCTATTTTAAGAAAACACACGGTAAGCGGCTGTTTCGCATGGCACCCATCCATCATCATTTTGAGCTGGGAGGATACAGCGAGGTGCAGGTGGTGGCCTTGTTTACGATTGTAACTGTTCTTTTGAGCGGAGTTGCGCTTTTGGGACTGTGGTGATGTAACAAAGGCGGTAGTCAGGTGATTTGGCAAATGGAGTTCTGAATTGTTACGGATATGGAATACGAACGCAGAAGGAAGTTGCGGGAGAATGAATGGCAGAGCAGATTCTGAATAAAACTTCATACAGAGAATTTGCTGCAGCAGGAAATTCCAAAAGAACGGGAAATGGCAGAAAAACAGGGCAAAGACCCGGCACTGCAGGGAACCATTCGCAGCGAGGCAGAGGGAATATGCGGCTGGTTGCAGTGCGGCATACAAGGACCAGTCAGGATTATACATTGATCGCCATAGTGCTGTTCCTGATCGCCTTCGGCTTGATGATGCTTTATTCCACCAGCTCCTATGAGGCGGCGCTGGATTTTAACGGAGATTCTGCCCACTACTTAAAGCGTCAGGCAGCGGCAATCGCGGTCGGAATCGTAGTAATGGTCATTGTATCTTACATTCCGCTGAAGCTGTGGCGCAGGTTTAGCGGGTGGATCTATCTGTTCTCGGTGATTATGGTCCTTCTGGTTTATCCTTTTGGTACGCGGGTAAACGGCGCAAAACGATGGATTTACATTGGACCGGTATCCATTCAGCCGGCGGAGATTTGCAAGTTTGCAATTATTGTGCTGATGGCGGTCAATCTTTCGCGAATTTCGGTAAAGATATTAGAAGACAAGAGAACAACCTTGTTGCTGCTGGCACCGGCGATTGCGCAGGCCGGCGCTATCCTTGTCATTACGACGAACCTTAGCTCGGCGGCCATCGTGGGGATGATTGCAGTGGGGATGCTGTTCGTGACGGATGACCATTACGGCCGGTATTTTCTGCTTTTGGCGATAGTGGCAGTTGTGTGCGTGACAGCAGTTCTTGTTGCTGTGAAAACGCAGGGAAGTCTTAGCTTCCGCTCGAATCGAATTCTGGTTTGGCTGGATCCGTCGGCCTATTCGGATGGTACCGGCTATCAGGTGCTGCAAGGACTTTACGGTGTCGGCTCCGGCGGTATTTTCGGAAAGGGACTGGGGCAGAGCATGCAGAAGCTTGGCTACATCCCGGAGGCACAGAACGATATGATTTTCTCCATCATCTGCGAGGAACTGGGGATGTTCGGTGCTATTTCGATCATTATGCTGTTCGTGATTCTGTGCTGGCGAATTATGAATATTGCCAACCATGCAAGATCACGCTATGAGTCGCTTCTGGCGGTAGGGGTGATGATACACATTGCGGTGCAGGTAATCCTGAACATCGCCGTCGTTACCAACAGCATTCCGAATACCGGTGTTACGCTTCCGTTTTTTTCCTATGGCGGCTCTGCAATTGTGATTCTGCTGGCGGAAATCGGATTGGTTCTGGCAGTGGCAAGAAATACGTCCAGAGCTGAGAGGTAGGTGAACGCATTTGGCAAGAACGAGGGAAGATTATGAAAGCGCCTCCCTTTACATTCAGGATCAGATCCGGAGAAGGAAGAATAAAATCCGGCTGATCATCGGTCTGATTGTGGCAGTTCTGGCGGGAGTTCTTATTTTCCTCGTCAGCTGGTTCCGGGTTCGTTATGTTACCGTGGAAGGCAGCACGCATTACACGGATGATGAAATCCGCCAGTACGCTCTTGGCGGATTTTTGGGGGACAACACGCTGGTGCTGTCGATGCGATACAAGAATCAAACCGTTAAGAACGTTCCGTTTGTAGAATCAATGGATGTGGAAATTGTCACAAGAGACACCATCCATATTACCGTATATGAAAAATCCATCGCCGGATGTGTTACCTACCTGGGACGGTACATGTATTTTGACCGGAACGGCATGGTGGTGGAATCGTCACAGGATAAAATTGAGGGCGTGCCGGAGGTGACGGGACTTTCCTTTGATCATATCGCGCTGAACGAGGAACTCCCGGTGGACGACGAGAATATTTTCTCAAGGATCCTGACACTGACGCAGCTGATGACCAAGTACGCGTTATCCGCGGAGAAGATTTATGTCAGCGGTTCGGGGAAAATAAGCGCCTATTTTGCAGATGTCTGCGTGAATCTGGGAGAGGATGAGTACATGGATGAAAAAATATCAAATTTGTCCAAGATCCTGCCGTCTCTGGCAGGAAAGTCGGGAACCATCGATCTGTCGGATTATACGCCGGATACGGATTTGATTACTTTTACCGGTGAGTAGAAGAGTTATGGATTGATTATTTTAGGAACACTATTGTATACTAAAGTAGATTTAGTCTACGAAAATGAGGGTTCCTGGGTAATCCGGCAGAGGGATTGCGGTGCCGGAATAGAAGGCTGCTGAGGAATTAATTATTTATTACAAGGAGGCACGACCGTGCTCGAGATTAGGACTGACGAAAACGAAACCGCTTGCAGAATCATTGTTGTAGGTGTCGGCGGAGCCGGCAACAACGCAGTAAACCGAATGGTGGATGCGGAAATCACCGGTGTGGAATTTATCGGCATGAATACCGATGTACAGGCACTGCAGCGCTGCAAGGCACCCAAGCTCCTGCAGATTGGTGCGAAGCTGACAAGAGGGCTTGGGGCAGGAGCAAACCCGGAGGTTGGACAGAAGGCCGCGGAGGAGAGCTCAGAGGAGATTACGGCAGCACTGAAGGGTGCGGATATGGTTTTCGTCACCTGTGGCATGGGCGGTGGCACCGGAACCGGCGCAGCACCGGTCGTGGCAAAGCTTGCCAAGGATATGGGAATCCTTACTGTCGGCGTTGTGACAAAGCCTTTCGGCTTTGAGGCAAAGGCCAGAATGGATAAGGCAAAATTCGGCATCAGCAACATTACGCCGAATGTTGACACGCTGATCGTGATCCCCAATGATAAGCTTTTGGATATTATGGATCGCCGCACCACACTTCCGGATGCGCTGAAGAAGGCAGATGAAGTGCTGCAGCAGGCCGTGCAGGGCGTTACGGACCTGATTAATGTGCCGTCCATCATTAACCTGGATTTTGCGGATGTTCAGACGGTTATGCGCAACAAGGGTCTGGCTCATGTCGGCATTGGTGTCGGCAAGGGTGATGACAAGGCTACGGACGCCGTGAAGATGGCTGTTGAGTCGCCGCTTCTGGAGACATCCATCGATGGCGCAACGGATGTTATTCTGAATATCTCCGGCGATATCTCCCTCTTTGATGCCAATGATGCGGCTTCCTTTGTCCGTGACATTACCGGCGATGACATCAACGTTATCTTCGGTGCCAAATACGATGAAGCAAGCTCCGACAGCTGCACGGTTACAGTCATTGCAACCGGTATCGGCCAGAATGAGAAGAAGGAGACCCAGAAGCAGCAGGCCCAGAATCCTTTCGGCCGTCAGCCCTTTACACCGAATCCGATTTATCAGGGCGCAGCTGGCAACAATGGCATGAATGCAGGGACGTATGCCGGCGGCATGCAGACGGCACAAAATCGTCAGGGCTTTGTTCAAAACGGACAGCCGAGCAACATGAACTACGGCGCGCAGTACAGTGCCAATCAGGCACAGAGAGGCTACACGCCGAATGCAAACGGCGCCAATGCCTATGGCGGAAATGCCGGATATGGCAACGGAAATGCGGCGGGCTATGGCCAGCCTGCACCCACTCCGCAGCCGAGCTATCAGGCTCCGCAGTTCCGTTTTAATCCCAATGCCATTCATACGGGAGATACTCAGAATATTGTGATTCCGTCCTTCCTCACCAGAAGAGACAACGAAGACGAGAATCAGAACCAATAAGTTATAAATCAGCATTTCCATAGTACATAAGAGGAAGCTATGCGTTTTACGGAAAAGGAACTCAAGTTTCTTGAAAACGAATTCGGATTGTCATCGGAACGCGTAGAAGCGCTTTCCGATGATGAACTGCTGGAGCTGGCGGATCAGTGCTTTGACATAGAGCTGGAAGGTGATCTGCAGGATGGGAGTAAGATGCCGGATCGATGCGCAGTAGCGGCGGGCATTATGGATAAGATCCAGACGGAGCTGTAGCGCCTACTATTGGTTACAATGAAAAAGGCCCCCGGGGCAAGACTTTTGCGGTCTTGCTCCGGGGGCTGTTGTGTATTGATGGTTATAGTTCACTTGCCGCCTAAACCGATCTTCCTGCGGATGACAAGATAGCAGGTGGCCTGCATGAGGATGGTGATGATCCAAGACGCCGGATAGGATATAAAGAGCGTAGCCAGAGTTCTGTTGTGCGGGAAGATGCCGTAAATCCAGACGAGTCTTGTTCCTACAGTTCCGATGATGGAGAAGATCATGGGAGCAGTGGAGTAACCCATTCCGCGAAGCGCACCCGGGAACAGGTCCATGATGCCGCAGAGAAAATAGGTCAGCGTGGTATAAGTGAGGACCTCCATGCCGCACGCGATAACAGCGCTGTCCTCGGTGTAGATCTGCAGAATATACGGGCCGAAGAGGTAGGCACAGCCGCCGAGAACCAGAGCAACGGAGCAGGTAAGGCAAAGGCATTCCAGAAGGATCCTGCGCATCCGTTTCCATTCACCGGCACCGTAATTCTGGCTGGTAAAGCTCATGCAGGCCTGCGTGATGGCGTTGACGGAGACGTAGAGGAAGCCGAACAGATTGTTGGCGGCTGTGTACCCGGCCATGGCGGTGTAACCGAACGAATTCACCGATGACTGCAGCAGGACGTTGGAAAAATTAATGACGGTGCTCTGGATACCGGCAGGGATACCCACCTGGAAAATGCGTTTCATGCACCAGCCTCGGATGCACAGATTGCGAAGCGAGAGGCGGTAGCTGCTGGTTGTCTGCACGAGGCACCGGAGAACCAAAACACAGGAAATCATCTGTGAGACCACGGTGGCGATGGCTACACCGGCAACGTCCAGATGAAAGACAACGACAAGGAACACGTTTAGGCATGCGTTGACAACGCCGCTGATGATCAGGAAGAACAAAGGGCGCCTTGTGTCGCCGACGGCCCGCAGGATAGCGGCACCGTAGTTGTACAGCATAAAGAACGGCATCCCCAGAAAGTAGATGCGGATATATAAGGCAGCCTGGTCCAGAACATTGTCCGGCGTTCCCATCAGGATCAGAGCACCCTTGGAGAAAACAAGGCCGATTACAGCCATGACAACCCCGCTGATCAGCGCAAGCGCAATGGACGTGTGAACGGTGTCGGAGATTTCTTTATCCTTTCTGGAAGCAAACAGACGTGCGGTCAGAACGTTGGCGCCTTGTGAAATACCGATAAAGAGGTTGGTGAAGACATTGATCAGTGCAGACGTGGATCCTACCGCTGCCAGCGCGGTGCTGCCGCTGAAACGCCCTACAACAATGATGTCGACGGCATTGAACATCAGCTGCAGAATGCCGGAAAGCATGAGAGGGAGCGCGAATACAATCAGCTTGTCCAGAAGAGATCCGTGGCACATGTCGATCTCGTATTTACTGTCAGAATTTTGCTTATTCAAGGCGTATGCCTCCTGTGCGATAGCAAAGACGGAAGAAGTACAATAGCAAAACCGGAAGACCCTGGCTTGCAAGGTCTTCCGGCTATTTCATATTGTTCTTAAATACTTATCCGCGAACAGACTTTACGATGGCTGCTGCCTCGCGAACCTTCTCGGTGAGCTCGTCCCACTGGCCAGCCTTAATCATATCACCCTTTACCATCCAGGAGCCGCCGGCACAGAAAATCTTGCTGTTCTCAAGGTACTCGGTGACGTTGGAAGCGCTGATACCACCGGTAGGCATAACCTTCAGGTTTGTAAGAGCGGCGGTGATTGCCTTGATCATCTTCAGGCCGCCGGAGGGCTCTGCCGGGAAGAATTTAACGTGATCGAGGCCAAGGTTCATGGCTGCAATCATCTCAGAAGGAGACTGGGTGCCGGGGCAAACCGGGATGTCCTTCTCCAGGCAGTACTTCACGATAGCAGGATCAAAACCGGGGGAAACGATGAACTTGGCTCCTGCATTCACAGCACGGTCTACCTGGTCGATCGTCAAAACGGTGCCGGCACCAACCAGAAGATCCGGGTACTTTTCTGCCATGATACGGATGGACTCTTCAGCAGCTTCGGTGCGGAAGGTAACCTCGGCAGCCGGAAGACCACCCTCAACCAGGCACTTTCCAAGAGGCTCTGCGTCCTTTACATCATTCAGAACAACAACGGGGATGATCCCGATCTCTTCAAATTTCTTAAATACAGCTTCAGCTTTTGCGGAATTAGCCATTTTAGCTCCTTTCACATAGTCAATTGTACAGTTTTTTCACTTCGGAGAATTTCGCGAAGGCGAATTCTCCGAAGTGAGAGTGATGCAGCTTTGCTGCGTCACTCTGAGCTGGCTCAAAACGCCATCGGACATTCTGATCAGCACGCGAGGAGAATTTCGCGGAGGCGAATTCTCCGAAGCGAGAGTGACCCGCAAAGCGGTGTCACTCCAAGCTAGATCAGAATGCTATCGAGCATTCTGATCAGCGCTTTACCCGTGCGCCTGCGCCGCCCATGAGGCCTTCAACTTCGTCAACGGATGCCATAGAGGTATCACCGGGTGTTGTCATAGCAAGTGCGCCATGTGCTGCACCATAGTTAACAGCCTTCTCCGGATCCTCGGTTGTCATCAGGCCGTATACAAGGCCGGAAGCAAAGGAGTCGCCGCCGCCGACACGGTCCATGATCTCGAGTCCGTTGTATTCCTTGGACTGATAGATCTGGCCGTCGGCCCAGCAGATGGCCTTCCAGTCATTTACGGTAGCCGTCTTTACGGTACGAAGTGTAGTAGCGATAGCCTTGAAGTTCGGATATACCTCTGCGGCGTGGTCGATCATCTTCTTGTAGCCGTCGATGTTCAGCTTCTTCAGACCCTCTTCCTGTCCCTCAATCTGAAGGCCAAGGCAAGCGGTGAAGTCTTCCTCGTTGCCGATCATAACGTCGACATACTTGGCGATTTCCTTGTTTACTTCCTGGCACTTCTCGAGGCCGCCGATTGCGGACCACATGGAAGGACGGTAGTTCAGATCATAGGAAACCAGTGTGCCATACTTCTTAGCGGTCTTGATGGCAGCGATGACGGTCTCACAGCTCTGCTCAGAAAGTGCTGCATAGATGCCGCCGGTGTGCAGCCAGCGAACGCCGAGCTCGCCGAATACGTGCTCAAAATTCAGCTCCTCGGGAGTTGCCTGAGAAATAGCAGTGTTGAAGCGATCGGAGCATCCGACAGCGCCGCGAACACCAAAGCCGCGCTCGGTGAAGTTCAGACCATTGCGGCAGATGCGGCCGATACCGTCGGTCTTCTTCCAATAAATAAGGGAGGTGTCAACGCCGCCCTGCTCGATGAAATCCTTCATCAGACGACCAACTTCGTTGTCTGCAAAAGATGTCAGAACAGCGGTGTTCATGCCAAAGCACTTGTGCAGTCCGCGGATAACGTTGTACTCTCCGCCGCCTTCCCATGCGCGGAAGCTACGTGCGGTGCGGATGCGTCCTTCTCCGGGATCCAGGCGCAGCATTACCTCGCCCAGAGAAACGGCATCGTACTTACAGTCCTTGCGATCCTTCAGATTCAGTTCCATTTCAGAACTCCTTTCTGGAAAATAAAATGATGATTACCTGCCAATATATTCCACAATATGAAAACGCGTTTCACATTGCGATAGGTTCCTATCACCATTATAGAAAACGGATAAGAGAAGTCAAGACAGGAAAAATAAATAATTTTTGTTGAAAAATATTGGAGAAAATGCTGTGAAAGGAGGTCTGAAATTCGATTGCGAAGCGGAAAAGGATTTGTTATTATGTTTCACATAATGAAATTCGCGGGAACGTGGTGAAAGTAAGTGGAGAGGAGAGGACGATGTCGGGACGGGGAACAGGCAGAACAGAAGAAAAGGACAACAACCCGATACAGGTGGCCGGTCGCTTATTCGGTGCCTTAGAATATCTGGCGAAGAATGGACAGAGTACACTTGCGGATCTCACGCAGGCACTGCAGCTGAACAAGAGTACGACACATCGGATTCTTGCATCCCTTCAATATATGAATTATGTGCGACAGGATCCGGAAACCGGACACTATGAGGCTACACTGAAGTTGGTGGATTTGGCGGATCATCTCCTTGGACAGGTGGATGTGGCACAGATTGTACGGCCGTATTTAAAGAAGCTGGCGGGAAGGGTGCATGAAACCGTTCATTTTGTGGAGCGGGATGCCGGCGAGGTGATCTATGTTGATAAAGTGGACGCCAACGATCATTCCGTGCAGATGACATCCTACATCGGAAGCCGCATCCCGTTTTACCGGACGGGGGTTGGCAAGGCGATGATGGCGAGCCTTAGCGATCCGGAAATCCGAAGACTATGGGACTCCTGCGTTATTGAACGAAAGACACCGTACACGATCACTAACCCGGAAGATTTCCTGGAAGAAGTGGCGGATGTGCGCAGAAAGGGCTATGCGCTGGATAATGAGGAGAACGAAACCGGCGTTCGCTGTATTGCAGCCGCGCTTGCGATGGATGGCGGTGCGCGATACGCGTTTTCCATTTCGGTTCCCATCAGCCGCATGGACAATGAACGGATTCGGCAGCTTTCTTTGGAAGTGCTGGAATGCAAGGCGGAAATGGATGCGGAGCTGGCTAGTACATCGTTTTTTAAATAACTAGCCTAACTAACTGGCCCTTTTTCCTGATTGCACGTGTCAA
>CAVKRN010000017.1:0-21707 GCA_963658695.1 bacterium | reverse complement strand
AGCCCGCTACGCCTACGTTTTTTGACACGCACCCTCAGAAAAAAGTTCTGCGTTTTTAATCCGCAATCACCTTGATCACAACCGGGAATTGACTGGAAACAGTCCTTGTTTCCAGGTGCAGGCCATCTTCATCGACGGTGTAGGATACCTGCTCTGAAAATCCCAGCACCTGTACGTCCTTGATGATGCCGTGGAATGCCGGCTTATTGGGGTCTTTGCTCGTTGCAAGTGCGTGGATGGTAACATGACCGTCTTCCGGATAACGCATGCAGATGGCATAAATGGCGCCGTGCCCCGCAGTGAAACGAAAGTCCCTGGATGTATAAACCGTTGCTGCGGCATCACTGAACTGTCCCTCTACCTCTCGGGTGGGGCCCTCTTCAGAGTAACGCCAGGGCTTACTGTCGTAGATGGCTTCGCCGTTGACCGAAAGCCAGCTGCCGATGTCAGCAAGAATCTGCCGGTCACGGGGCGCGAGGGTTCCATCGGCCTTGGGGCCGACATTCAGTAGGAGATTGCCGTTCTTACTGACAACGTCGGCGAGATAGCAGATGATCTCACAGCTACTCTTGTAATCGAGCGTTTCGGTGTAGCACCAGGAATTCCGGGCGATGGCGGTGTCAGTCTGCCAGTGGTAGGGCTTGGCATCGGCAAATTTACCCCGCTCCACATCAACAACGCCGCAGCCGAAGGCAAATGCGTCGTGCTTGTAGCAGATGGCAGTGGGAAATCCCTCCTGCAGGCCCCTGTTGTAGTAATAGGCAGCAATTATGCGAAGGTACGGCTTGTAGGCATTGTGCTGAATCCACCAGTCAAAATACAGTACACGCGGATGGTAGCGGTCTACAATCTCGCAGGTGCGGCACACCCAGTCGATGAGGAATTCCTCGCTGGGCGAAGGTGTGGCAAAAAGGTCCTGCAGATCGGGCTGAATTTCTTCGGATGGCCAGTAGAAATCACCACAGGAAAGCGGCTCCTTAATGTCACTCTCAAAATGTTTGCCAACTCCCATGAACCAGTGGTGCTCCGCGCGATGGCTGGATGCGGCGAACACCATATCTTTTTTCTCAATCGCAGTCTTAAGCTCACCGAGAATATCCCGGCAGGGGCCCATTTCCGCAGCATTGTAGTGGGAGAGAAAGCTCTTGTACATCTGGAAGCCATCGTGATGCTCGGCAACCGGAACCACATAGCGGGCACCGGCTTCTGCAAAAATCTCTGCCCAGGTATCCGGATCGAACCGATCGGCGGTGAACATGGGAATGAAATCCTTGTAGCCAAACTCCTTCTGGGGACCGTAGGTCTTAATGTGATGCTCGAATTCCGGACTCCCCTCCACATACATGTTGCGGGAATACCATTCGTTGTTGAAGGCAGGGACGCTGAACAGACCCCAGTGGATGAAGATTCCGAATTTGGCCTTCTCAAACCAGGAAGGCATTTCGAAGGCTGAAAGAGAATCCCAGCTGTCCTTGTAGGTCCCTTGTTTAATGACCTTGCGAATGTGCTGATAATAGGCGTCTTTATCGGTAAATGCGAACTCCATATGATGTTTTCCCCCTTTTTTTATTTATCAGTGACAGATGGAATCCCTTGCATAACTACTGCCTCAGTATACCGTATGTGAAGATCCTAAAGACAGGTGTTTTTGACGTTACAGGTAACCGTCACGTTGACTATTTGTTCTACTTGTGATATAACAGACAAAAGAAAAGCGAGAATAACGAAAGGAGGAAGCTCCGCAATGAAACGAGATTATTACGAGGTTCTGGGACTTACCAGGGCCGCTGACAATAAACAGATAAAGGCTGCTTATCGAAAACTGGCTAAAAAATACCATCCGGATACCAATCCGGGCGATGCGCAGGCCAAGAAGAAATTTGAAGAGATCGGGGAGGCCTATCAGGTTCTCTCGGATCCGGAAAAGAAAAAGCTGTACGACCGGTTCGGAATGGCTGCGTTTGATCAGAGTCAGGGCGCAGCCGATGGGCAAAGAGAGCAGGGAGGTTTTGGCGGACACTTTTACCGCTCACCCGATGGAAAGACGACATATTATTCCTCTGGGAATATGGGCAATATGGGAGACATGAGCGACCTGTTTGAAAGTCTCTTCGGAGGAGCGGCAAGAGGCTTTGCGGGCGAATCTTCCGGTTTTGGAGGCAGCAGGGGGGTTAATGGCTTTGGAGAGAGCGCTTACAGCAGCGGATATGGCCATGGTGCGGGAACGCAGGGAACAAGCCGTGATTTTCGCTATGGCTATGAGGGCGCAGACGCCGCGCAGTCGCGGGAGAGCGCCGCGCGGGATGCCGGCGACCGTACAACCACCGTCCATGTTCCGTTTATCACCGCATGCCTTGGCGGCGAGGCTCCGGTGAATACCGGAAGCGGAAAGATCATGGTGAAGATTCCGGCCGGGACCCAGTCCGGCAGCCGTATTCGTATCCGAGGAAAGGGAATGCCGTCGGGACAGAATCCTTCCGCAAGAGGAGACCTGTACGTTGTCGTGGAGGTGCTGGTTCCGCAAAAACTCAGTCAAGAGGCCATTGACTGCCTAAAAAGCTTCCAGGCTGCGTGCTACCGCAGTAAGGCCAGCTAAGGATGGAACTGTCGCTGCCAGGCATTTGTACAGCAATCGTTGAGCAAATTCGGAAGAACATCGAAAGAACATAATGGAAAATACTGGAAAGCATATGTTATAGTTAAGCTGCTGTGCCCACTGGAAACGGCACAGCGGCTTTTTTCGATCAATGATAAGGCAAACGTGGTTTCAGACAGTACATCCGCCAAGCGGCGTCTTTACCATGTCTGAAAGGAAGGAAAAGAACAGCATGAAGAAAATCGGAGAAGAGTGCGGCGTATTCGGAATCTGGTCACCCACCAAGCAGAATCTTCCGATGCTGGCCTATTATGGCCTTTTTGCTCTGCAGCATCGCGGTCAGGAGGCAGCAGGCATTGCCGTGAACGAGGACGGCGTGTTCCGTTATCATCGTGACCTTGGCCTTGTGCATGAGGTATTTCATCAGGATAACCTGGAGGCTCTGGGAGAAGGTCAGATTGCCGTTGGACACGTTCGCTATTCGACAAGCGGTGTCTCCAACCGCGCCAATGCGCAGCCGGTGGTGGTACGTCACACAAAGGGCAGCATGGCGCTTTGCCACAACGGAAATCTGGTGAATTCCTATGAGCTGCGGGCAGAGCTGGAGAACGAGGGATGTATTTTCCATTCGACAACCGACACCGAGGTTATCTCTTACCTGATCACAAGAGAGAGAATTCACTGCTCCTCCATTGAAGAGGCCGTCAGCCGTGTCATTGACCGGATTCATGGCGCATTCTCTTTGGTGATCAGTTCGCCTTCCAAGCTGATTGCGGTTCGTGATCCCCATGGTTTTCGCCCCCTTTGCTATGGCAAAACACCGGATGGTTGCGTTGTTTTTGCTTCTGAGTCCTGCGCACTGGATGCCGTCGGGGCAAAGCTCGTGCGGGATTTGAAGCCGGGCGAGATCATGATCTGTGACCGTACCGGCCTTCGCTCCATTCATACCCATGAGGGAAAGGTAAAGCCCTCGATGTGCGTGTTTGAATACATTTATTTTGCACGTCCGGATTCTGTTATTGACGGTGCATCCGTTCATGAGGCGCGGGTCCGTGCCGGTGCCTTCCTTGCACTGGAGCACCCGGTACAGGCGGATATTGTTATCGGCGTGCCGGATTCCGGCCTGGATGCGGCACTTGGATACTCCCGGCAGTCGGGAATTCCCTACGGCATCGGAATGCTCAAGAATAAGTATATTGGCCGGACCTTCATCTCTCCGGGACAGGCAGCACGGGAGAATCTGGTCAAAATCAAGCTGAATCCTATTGCGGAGACCATTCGCGGCAAGCGCGTGGTTCTGATTGACGATTCCATTGTGCGCGGCACAACCTCCGCGCGTATTGTGCGGCTGGTGCGGGAGGCCGGTGCCACCGAAGTGCATTTCCGTGTATCGGCGCCGCCGTTTTTGAATCCCTGTTACTACGGAACGGATATTGATTCCAAGGAAAATCTGATCGCCTGCCACCATTCTGTGGAGGAGATTGCCAAGATCATCGGAGCTGATTCTCTGGGGTACCTTTCGGTGGAGAATGCACTGAAGCTGGCCGGAGGCAACGACGCCGAGAATCGCTTCTGTGCGGCATGCTTTGACGGCAAGTATCCGACCGAGGTTCCGTCTGAAACGGCAAAGGACCGTTTTGAGAACAAGATTCCGGCGGAGTGGCTGGCACAGCACGCCACGGAATGGAAGGACGAAGACCAGGAAGCGATGGAACATGAGAATTGATAAGTTTCTTGCTGATCTTGGCGCCGGCACGCGAAGCGAAATCAAAAAAGATATTCGTAAAAGCGGCGCGTGGATTGGGGATGAACAGATTCGTGATCCGGGATATCTCATCGAGGAACCCTTTCCGGTCGTTATTTTCCGCGGGGAGAGCTGGGAGTACGAGCCAGAGGTCTGGTACATGATGAACAAGCCGGCAGGGGTGCTCTCCGCCAGTGAGGATAAAAAGCAGAAAACCGTATTGGACCTGATTACGGGACGGAAGCGCACCGATCTTTTCCCGGTGGGACGACTGGACAAGGATACGGAGGGACTCCTTCTGATCACGAACAACGGAGAAATGGCGCATCGCCTGCTCTCCCCCAGATTTCATGTGGATAAGACCTACCTGGTGCGAGCATCCGGAACACCGTTTACCGGGGAGGATGCGGCCAGGTTTGAAGCCGGAATCCAGTATGATGTGAATTTGACGGCACTTCCGGCGCGCATGGAGACGGCGCCTTCCGGGGATCCGCACGAAGTGCTTGTCACCATACAGGAGGGGAAGTTCCACCAGATCAAGAAAATGGTGGCGGCCCTCGGAGGAGAAAAGGAAGTTATTGCACTGAAGCGGCTTACATTTGGACCGTTGGAGCTGGATCGTGCACTTGCGCCGGGGGAATATCGCCGGCTACGTGAGGATGAATATGGCAGATTTGAAGAATATGGAAGAGTCCGGCGCGGATCAGAGCAGGATACGTAACTTCTGCATTGTTGCGCACATAGACCATGGAAAATCGACACTGGCGGACCGGATGATCGAGCTGACGGGCGTTTTGACGGCCCGCGAAATGAAGAATCAGGTTCTGGACAACATCGATGTGGAACGGGAACGCGGGATTACCATCAAGTCCCAGGCGGTTCGTCTGATTTATCAGGCAGAGGATGGACAGGAGTATACCTTTAACCTGATCGATACGCCCGGACATGTGGACTTTAATTATGAGGTATCCCGCTCCCTAGCCGCCTGCGACGGTGCCATTCTGGTGGTGGATGCAACGCAAGGCATCCAGGCACAGACGATGGCGAATGTATACCTGGCGTTGGAACACAACCTGGATGTTTTTCCGGTGATCAACAAAATTGACCTTCCCAGTGCAAGACCGGAGGAGGTCAAGCAGGAGATCGAGGATGTTATCGGGATTGAGGCAATGGATGCGCCGGAAATCTCCGCTAAAAACGGCATCAATATCAAAGAGGTTCTTGAGAGCGTTGTGAAGAAGATTCCGGCGCCCACAGGAGATCCGGCGGCCCCGTTGAAGGCACTGATTTTCGACTCACTGTATGATTCCTACCGGGGCGTTATTGTGTTTATCCGTGTGCGGGACGGCGTGATCCGAAAGGGCACAAAGGTCCGCTTTATGGCAAGCGGAGCGGAGGAGGATGTGGTCGAGGTGGGCTATTTTGGCCCTGGACGCTTCATCCCCTGCAGTGAGCTCTCGGCAGGCATGGTCGGATATTTTACCGCATCCATCAAGAACATCCGCGATGCGCGTGTCGGCGACACCGTGACCAATGCAATGGTTCCGTGCAGTGAGCCGCTCCCCGGTTACAAGAAGGCGCAGGCCATGGTCTTTGCCGGCATCTATCCGCAGGATACCTCCAAGTATCCGGATTTAAAGGATGCACTGGAAAAATTCCAGCTCTCCGATGCCAGTCTTTCCTATGAGCCGGAGACCTCGCTGGCACTGGGCTTTGGCTTCCGCTGCGGATTCTTAGGTCTCCTCCACATGGAGGTTGTTCTGGAACGGCTGGAACGGGAATACGATCTGGATATCATTTCGACTGCACCTGGCGTTGTCTATCGCATTTATCGGACCGACGGCACCATGATGGAGCTCACCAATCCGGCCAATCTGCCGGACCCCTCCGAAATCGAGCACATGGAGGAGCCCATTGTATCGGCGGAGATTATGGTGACCACCGAGTATCTGGGGGCAATCATGCAGCTGTGCCAGGAACGGCGCGGCGTATATCTGTCGACCGACTATATCGAAACGACCCGGGCAGTGCTTAAGTATGAGCTGCCGCTGAATGAAATTATTTACGATTTCTTCGATGCACTAAAGTCGAGATCCCGCGGCTATGCGTCCTTCGATTATGAGCTGAAGGGCTATGCGGTGTCGAAACTGGTGAAGCTGGATATCCTTGTGAATAAGGAACCGGTGGATGCGCTGTCGTTTATTGTGCACGAGGCAGGGGCCTACGAACGCGGACGGAAGATGTGTGAGAAGCTTAAGGATGAGATTCCGCGTCAGCTGTTCGAGGTGCCGATCCAGGCAGCGGTGGGCGGACGTGTAATCGCGAGAGAGACGGTTCGTGCATATCGCAAGGACGTTCTTGCTAAGTGCTACGGCGGCGATGTGTCGCGTAAGAAGAAGCTCCTGGAAAAGCAGAAGGAAGGCAAGAAGCGGATGCAGATGGTGGGCAATGTCGAGATCCCCAAGGAAGCCTTCATGAATGTGCTGAAGCTGGGAGACGAGCAGTGAGTGTGCGTGAAAATGCGGAGCAGGCGGTGAGCCTGTATCTGCATTTTCCTTTTTGTGTCCGTAAATGCAGGTACTGTGATTTTCTGTCCGGACCTGCAGGATGGCCGCAGCGAAGGCGCTACCTGCGTGCACTGGAAACCGAGCTTTGGAAAACGGCGGAAGGCATCGAAAAGGAGGGGGCTGCCGGAAGACTTTTGGTGGACACAATCTTTTTGGGAGGCGGAACGCCATCTTTATTGGCTGGCGAAGAGGTACAGGAGCTGCTGGATTTGGTTCGGGTCTGGTATGATGTGCTGCCGGATGCGGAAATCACGATGGAATGCAACCCGGGAACGGCGGACTCTCAGGCTCTTTGTGACTTCCGCACGGCGGGAGTAAACCGTCTGTCCATCGGCGTGCAATCCTTTCGGGATGAGGAGCTGCGGCTCCTGGGAAGGATTCACAGCAGCAGGCAGGCAAGGGAATGCTTCTATCAGGCGCGGGAGGCGGGATTTACGAATATCAGCCTGGATCTGATGTCGGCACTTCCGGGACAGACGATGGATGCGTGGATGAATTCGCTTTCAGAGGCGGTGGCACTGGGACCGGAGCATGTGTCGGCCTATAGCCTGATTCTGGAGGAAGGAACCGAATTATATCGGATGGCAGAAGAGGGGACTCTGCCCCCGCTGCCGGAGGAGACATTGGACCGGGACATGTATCACCGGACGAAGGAGTATCTGGCGGAGCATGGGTATCATCGGTATGAGATCTCGAACTATGCCAGAGAAGGTTTTGAGAGCAGGCATAACAGCGGATACTGGACGGGACATCCGTATCTGGGCTTTGGGACCGGCGCTGCCTCCTATTGGCAGGGAATTCGCTGGAGTCATACCAGGGACATGGAGGCATATTGCGAGCGACTGGAGCGGGTGGAAAATTTGGAAGAGCTGCTGCAAATGCCCTGGCAGGAGGATGCCGATTCGGTACTGTATGAGGATAGGGAGAGACTGTCCGTAGAAGATCAGATGGAGGAATTCATGTTTCTGGGACTTCGCCGTATGGAGGGCGTTTCTCTGACGGAGTTTCAGAGACGGTTCGGAGTATCGATGGAGACAGTGTACGAGGCGGTGCTTGGCCGGTATCAGGGGCTGGGCCTTTTGCGCAGGGAGCGCGGACGCGTTTTCCTGACCGATGCCGGAGTGGATGTCAGTAATACAGTGATGGCGGATTTTCTGTTGTAGCATTATTGTACAGATGCCTACTCTGTCGCTTGGCTTGCCACGCCTGCAGATGGTTGCTACAATGAAAAAGATTATGTTAACAGAATATGCCGCCGGCAAGGCGCGGCAGAAAGAGGGAAAATGGGACGTATCAAGACATCGGTAAAAGCATTTCTGGTGGCGGCTGCCGCTGCCTGCCTTCTTGCATTGACACCGGCGGGGACAGCCAAGGCACAGGCAGCAGCAGTCTCCGGCATTGATGTCAGCTCGTATCAGGGGAATATCGACTGGAATGCAGTGGCAGCCAGCGGTGTGAAGTTTGCCATGATTCGCATCGGCAATATTAAGTACGGACTGGATTCTAAATTCACACAGAATGTTGTGGCGGCCAATGCGGCAGGAATTCGTGTCGGTGCCTATGTGTATTCCTATGCATTGAATGATACAGAGGCGGCAGCAGATGCGCAGCTGGCAGTATCGGCGATGGCAGCGCTGCCGATTTCATTTCCGGTGGCCATCGATCTGGAAGACTCTTCCCAGAAGAGCTTGACACCGGCGCAGCTGCAGTCGATTGCCAATACCTTTTGCTCAGTGGTTTATGCAGCCGGGTATCATCCGATGGTTTACAGCTACAAAAACTGGTTTACCGAGAGAATGGGGGCAACCGCCTGGGATCACTGGGTGGCGAATTACAGCAGTGCAATGGGATTTCCCGGCACCATGTGGCAGTATTCCTCCAGCGGAAGCGTAGCAGGTATTGCAGGAAATTGTGATATGGATTATGTTCTCAAGGACTATTTCACGGCAATTCCTGCCAACGGACTTTCCACGCAAAACGGTGCCACCTATTATTTTGTCAACTACCGGAAGCAGTTCGGTATGCAGACCATTGGCGGATTGCAGTATTTCTTTGACGGGACAGGAGCGATGGTCAAGAACCAGACGATCACTGATGCCCAGAACAATATCATCCGTATGTGTAAGGATGGTCATGTCGTCATGATCACGGCAGCGCAGCAGGCGCAGGCGGCGCAGCTCAAGGCGGTTTCGGATCAGCAGGCGGCGCTCCTTGTGCAGTGCCAGACGACGCAGGCGGCAGCAGAGCAGCAGGCAACGGCAGCGGCGACGCAGGCCCAGGCACTGCAGGCACAGTTTGAACAGGCGGCTGTGACGGCGCAGACGGCAGCAGCAACCGCGGCAGCACTTCCGACGCAGGAGAATCTGACGGCGCAGGCGGCGGCAGCGCTCCAGCTTCAGCAGGCCCAGACAGCAGCGACCGATGCGCAGAAGACCGCAGCTACACTTCAGGCAGCAGCCCAGACGGCGGCGGCTCAGACAACTGCCCAGGCGCAGGCAGCAGCAACAGCTAAGGCGGCCAGCGACGCAGCACAGCTTGCGATCGTGATTCCTGATTAAATGGTTTTCTTGAAGGGATTGCAGATACATGGCAAAGGAAGCACCGAACAGTAGCCATTAGCCAACATGCACAAGAACCGTGCCTTATTTTCTATTTGTCCGATTCCGGTTTCATTCAGTACAATAGAGCCCGGCAGCATTCTGCTGCCGGGCTTTTTCTATCCCTGTTCAGGGAAGCCCTTTCACCAGTATTACTCATTACACGAACAGAATAAGGGGAACAAAGACAATGTTTAGTAGTGTTTTGTCTGGAGCTGTGCATGGCGTGCAGAGCTATCTTTTGCGCATTGAGACGGACATATCGGATGGTCTGCCCACGTTTTCCATGGTGGGCTTTGTTTCGGCGCAGGTGCGGGAGGCACAGGAGCGTGTTCGCGTGGCTTTAAAGAATACGGGGATTCATTTACCACCCCGGCGGATTACGGTGAACTTTTCGCCGGCAGAGATTCCCAAGAGGGATTTGATCGCAGACCTTCCGGTTGCGGTTGGACTGTTGGAAGCTATGGAGGAAATTGAGCCGGATGCGGCAGCGGGAATATTGATTCTGGGCGGATTGTCCCTGGATGCGGAGCTGACACCGGTGCGTGGAGTATTGCCGATCGTGCGCGGTGCACTGGCAGAGGGAATCGATACCGTCCTCTTGCCGGCGGAAAATGCACGGGAGGCGGCAGCGCTTGGAACGGTAAAGGTGATTGGTCTGCGGAATCTGGAGGAAGTGATTTCCTATCTTCGGCTTTCTGAGAACGAGCGGGATGTGATCTATCCGCCGTTTCCTGCGCAGAATCTTCTGCAGATGGTGAAGGATGGGACAGGTTCCGGCGGAGCGGACTACAGCAATATAAGCGGGCAGGACGGTGTAAAAAGAGCACTGGAGATCGCTGCGGCCGGCTTCCACAACGTACTTATGATCGGGCCACCGGGATCAGGGAAATCCATGATGGCCAAGTGCCTTCCGGGGATTCTTCCGCCGCTTACCAGGGAGGAGTGTCTGGAGGTGTCGGCCATCTACAGCATCGCCGGCGAGCTGAAACCGGAAACCCCTCTCATCCATATGCGGCCGTTTATGGCACCGCATCATTCCATTACGCAGCAGGCGCTGGTGGGCGGCGGTGTGAATCCAAAGCCGGGAATGATCTCTCTGGCGCATCGGGGCGTTCTTTTTCTGGACGAGCTGCCGGAATTTGGGAGGGAGAATCTGAATCTATTGCGGCAGCCTTTGGAGGATCAGCACATCATCATTTCACGCAGCACGGGGAATTATGATTTTCCGGCACGCTTCATGTTCGTTGCGGCAGCCAATCCCTGTCCCTGTGGGTACTATCCTGACAGCAAATGCAGCTGCACACGAGCGGAAATTCTGCGGTATCAGGGGCGCATGCCCGGACCGATTCTGGACAGGATTGATCTGACGGTGGATGCGCCGCGGGTTCCGGTGGAATCGCTTTTGCAGAGGAAGGAGGCGGAGCCAAGTGCAGCCATTCGCAGCCGGGTGATAGCCGCTCATGAACGTCAAAAGGAGCGCTTTGTTGAAGAAAGTATTTGCTTTAACGCCGAGATGAATGCTGTGCAGACGGAGCATTACTGCGAGCTGGGGCGCAGGGAGAAGCTTTTTGTAAAGGAAATTTTCCGGAAGATGAATCTGTCCGCAAGGGCCTATCACCGGATTCTGAAGACGGCACGGACCATAGCGGATCTGGACGGTCAGGAAAACGTTACAGAGGATCACCTGGCAGAGGCGGTCGGTTACCGATGCGCGGATCGAGGGCAGCCGGGCAAGGAGGGGATGCTGCCGTAAAAGGGGAAGAATATGACAGAGTATGATGTGTGGCTGGCAGGAATTAACGGCATTGGCAATGCAACGCTTCGAGAGCTGTGGGAAACAGCCGGAAGGCGAATGGATTTTGCAGAGGAGCTGTATCGAATGCGCGAGGGGGAGCTGGAATCCTACCTGGGGGAGGTCTGCGGAATCCGTGCACTGAAAATAGAAAGAATATGCGAGGCCAGAGCACTTGCGACGAATCGGGGACAGTCGCCGCGGGAAAAGCTGCAGGTTATGGAGGACAAAGGAATTCGCTATGTCTGGATGGGAGAAGCCGAATACCCGGCCCGTCTTCTTTCGATAGAGGATCCGCCGTTTGGCCTGTATGTAAAGGGGAGGCTTCCGAAGGCGGAGTGCGCAGCGGTCGGAATTGTGGGAACACGGATGGCCTCTCCCTATGGAAGGGAACAGGCGAGGATCTTTGCAGCCGAGCTTGCCAGGGAAGGTGTCCAAATTATTTCCGGTATGGCAAGGGGCGTGGATGGTGTTGCAGGAAGAGGCGCACTGGATACGTCGGACAATTCCTATGCGGTTCTTGGCGGCGGCGTGGACATCTGCTATCCAAGGGAGAATAAAGATCTGTATGAGGCATTGACGGACAGAGGTGGACTCCTTTCCGAGTACCGGCCGGGCCTGGCGCCGCAGAGCAACTTTTTTCCTTCCAGAAACCGGATTATCAGCGGTCTGTCCGATATCATACTGGTCATTGAGGCAAGAGAACAGTCAGGCACGCTCATTACGGTTGATCGTGCATTGGAACAGGGGAAAGATGTGTGGGCGCTTCCCGGCAGAAGAACCGACCGCAACAGCACCGGCTGCAATCGCCTGATCCGGCAGGGCGCCGGAATTGCGCTATCCCCGGAGCTGATTTTGGAGGCGCTGGGTCTTCGGGAGGCAGAGGAATCGGCGCAGGATACGGGGATAGGATATACGCAAATGACCTTTGATTTTGAAGCGCTTGCCGGGACGGAGTCCGCCGTTGCCCGGGCGATACTGGAATGTCTGGATTTTGCGGAGCCGCGAAGTCTTGACAGCATTGCACCGGAAGTTTCACATATTGTCCGCCGGGAGGTTCCGTTCCGAGAGATGATGAAGGAACTCACGCACTTGACGCTACGGGGGTGCGTGAAGGAAATCCGTGTGGGCCAGTACGTCACTGCGACTCATTTAGAAAGGAAATGCTGATTTAATCAGCATTTCCCTGAGGTAGATGAGAAATAGTGAATCCTTCTTTACATTCCGATGAGCACCGTGGTATAGTTACTGTACCATCAAGACTAATACAGTGTACACAGGAAGGAGCCGTCATGGATTTGATCGATTATCGGGATTCGAGACCGATTTACGAGCAGATCTCGGAACGATACAAAACCCTGATCCTCAAAGGCGTGCTGGAGGCGGGTGAGCAGATGCCATCGGTGCGTTCGCTTGCAATGGAGCTGTCCACCAACCCGAACACCGTACAGAAGGCATATGCGGAGCTCGAACGGCAGGGCTTTTTGTATACCGTGAAGGGAAAGGGCAATTACGTCAGCGGAGGACAAGAGCTGATGGAGAATAAAAAGAAGGATTTGGCCGGGAAGCTGGCACAGCTTCTGAGGGAAGCGGATGAGCTGGGACTGGACCGGGAGGAGTTATATCGAAAGGCGGGTGAGCTGGCACAATGATCGAGACAATGAATCTGACCAAGGCATTTGAAGACTGCGTTGCGGTAAACCATGTGTCCATCCGAATGGAGGACAAGCAGGTCTTTGGCCTTCTTGGGACCAATGGCGCCGGAAAGAGTACCCTTCTTCGGATGCTGGCTGGTGTTATGAAGCAGGATGAGGGAACCATCTGCATTGAAAAGGAACCGATTTATGACAATGCGGGAATGAAACGGAACATTTTCTTTATTCCCAACGATTTTTATTTCTTTCCCAATGCGAATGGGGAGGACATGAGCCGTTATTTTGCAGAGCTCTATCCGGACTTTTCCGCGTACCGCTTTGGAAGGATGATGAAGGATTTCGGCCTGGATACGGAACGGAAGATTGCGTCGTTTTCTAAGGGAATGAAGAAGCAGCTTTCCCTGATTCTGGGGTTATGCGCCGGAACGAAGTACCTTCTTTGTGATGAGACCTTTGACGGTCTGGATCCGGTGATGCGGCAGGCAGTTAAGAGCCTTTTTGCAAAGGATATGGAGGATCGTGGCCTGACACCGGTGATTTCTTCACATAATCTTCGCGAAATTGAAGACATCTGTGATCACGTGGGACTCCTTCATCAGGGCGGTGTACTGCTCTCCAAAGATATGGAAGAGATGAAGAATTCCGTTCAGAAGGTGCAATGTGTGTTTACTTCGGAGGAGGACAAGTTGACCGCGCTTGGCGATCTGAAGGTCATCCGGGAGGAAAACCGGGGACGACTTTCCACATTGGTTATCCGCGGAAGCCGTGAGGAAGTCGAACAGCATTTCCGCTGCGTTAGTATGGTGTTTTTTGAAATTCTTCCGCTCACACTGGAGGAGGTCTTTATCAGTGAAACGGAGATAGTGGGATACGACATTCATAAGTTCATCCTGGATTAATAGGTCCGAAGGACATCTGCCCGGCTACATCGAGATTTTCGAATGCAAGGAGAAAGTGCCATCGGGCGCTTTCGAGTATCAAAATCGAGATGCGAGCATTGAACAGATACCGACGATGCTTGGTATGGCCGCAGACCTGCTGCGGTATAGGAAGGAAAACAATGAGCGAGTGCAAACAGAAAAAAGGCAGCAGATTTCTTGTTCTGCAGCGTCAGATCCTGCGAAGACGTTTGTGGCTGATGGCTGCCATTATTTTATACATGGTCCTGTATTATCCGGTTGCAATCATCATGCTGATCGCAAGGAGCAACGAATCGGCTGCGCTGCAGGGCTTCAATGCAGTGCAGACGCTCGATCAGCGTCTTGGCGAGGTGGGGACCTGGATCGGTATACGGCAGAATTTCAGCCAGGCGGTGGTGGTGATTGCCGTGGTGCTGGCGCTGCAGGGCTTTTCGTATCTCTTCAGCATGGACAAGCAGGACTTCTATGAAAGCCAGCCGGTGTCCCGGAGGGAGCGGTTCTGGAACATTTACAGCAATGGCTTCCTGATGTTCGAGCTGCCGCTGGTGGTCTGCATGTTCCTCTCTATTGGTTGTGCCACACTGATGGGAGCGATGAATGGGATCACATTTCTGGATGCTGTGATTCAGCTGGTTCGCCTGACAATTCTGTTTCTGGCCTCCTACAGCATTGGCATTACAGCTGTGATGTTGTCGGGAAATCTGATCATCTCCGGCCTTTTGGCGACATTTATTCTGGTGGCGGATCAGGTGATCAAGGATGTTCTTCGCTATCTGGAAAGCTCGTACTTTAAGACCTGGGCCTATCTGGGTGAGAAGGATCCGGTATTTATGCTGTCTCCGCTCTACAACAGCGAGGCACCGCGGCGGTGGCTTGGAAATCACTACGGCAGTACCTTGACGTATTCGGGAATGACGGCAGAGGGTTTGAATACATTGGTTTCTGCCTCCTGGAAGGCGGATTTGGCATCGCTTGTTGTTGGCGTGATTTTCCTTATGCTTGCAGCAAAGCTGTACAAAATGCGGAAGATGGAGTATGCCGGTCACACTGTTTTGTATCGTCCGCTGCGCTCCTTTGTACGGATTGTCATCAGTGTGGCGACAGGGTTGTTCGCAGGGACCATTGTAATTCGCTTGTTCGGCTCGGTGGAGTCCAGAACGGGAACGGCATTTGTCCTTTTGGGAATTATCGTTGCGGCCGTTTTGTGTGCAGGTGTGATCGAGATCATCTATGATCTGGATATCTGGAAGTTTTTCGCCCGCTTTGGCGAGATTATAGCAGCAGCTCTGGCGGCGGCATTGATTTTTATCGTGTTCCGATATGATCTTATTGGGTACGATCGCTATGTGCCGGATCTCGATAAGGTGGAGAGCGCGGCACTGTATGTGTACGGTGACAGTACGTACTACTATGAGGATGCGGCGATTTCGTACAGCGGCAACGATCAGCTCGTGCTGGACCGCATGAACCTTACGGATATTGAGGCGCTGGAAGAGATTACGCGTCCGGCGATGGAGGCGATGGCACAGATGAGCATGAACTCCTCACCTGTTACGGAAGGCTGGTCTGCCGTGGTATGCTATCGCCTGAAAAACGGAAGAAACGTCTACCGCTCCATCCTCATTCCCTATACGATGGAGGCATCCGTTCTGGATAAGGTGATTTCCAGTCCGGCATACAAGTTTGGACTGATTCCGATTTACACGGAACAGAAAACCCTGCAGGCGGCCAAGGAAAACGGGACGATTTCCTTCTACAACGGATTCGATGTGCGGAAGGCCTCCGGAGCGCTTTATGAAGAATTCGCAGCGGCTTACGAGAAGGATCTGGAGAAGTATTCCTACACGCAGCTGTCGGAGGAGGACAGCATCGGACGGCTTGCGCTGCGGACACGAGGCGGTGCCATTGATCAGGAGTATGATGTGTATCCGTCCTATACGAATACGCTGGCCTTCCTGGAAAAATACGACCTTCTGCCGGAGGCCGGCAAGGCCGAGCAGGTGTCTGAAATCCGGATTTATCAATATCTGGATACGTCGACGTCGCAGGTATCTTATACGGATCCAAAGCAGATTCAGGAGATTCTGGATCACTGCATCATGCGGGTTTCCGGCAACTGGAAAAAGGACGATGAACTGGATTACAGCCTGTCTGTGAACCAGACGCTTTCCGGCAATGCCGATGCGTATACGTTTGGCCTGTATTTTAAAAAAGGAGAGATTCCGGACTTCGTGCAAGAGGACCTGGCAGCGAACGCCGAGGAGATTTCGGAGTAACTGAGGACGTTCGTCAGTGGGCAGGGTGGCAACGGCATTGCCGGGCTCCATCGCTGGCGGTCATCTGCGCAGTGAACATATACATCACATACAAAACAAGCCTTGACATTTTCTTGACATGTCAAGGCTTGTTTTGTATATAAAAACAGCATAGTATATATAAAATATCATTACATCTGACGAAGTATTGTTGAAAGTGACGTAGCAATTCGGCGAGGGATTGTTGCGTCTGGTGAAGTGCATGGAGACGAGCCGCTACCGAGTGACAATGCTGTCAGGTATCACAGTATCTTCACATCAAGTCGGTGACTGGTATGTGTGCTGTCGTTCACCTGCCACTTGCAGGTGCCTGTACAGTAACGTATGTGCCGGTATGCCGGAGGGGAAATCATGAAAATAATTGAATTTCTGATCTTCTTCCCGTTTATTGTTGCCTTCTTTCTTTTTGTTATGGGCAGCAGTGAACGGGTTTATGCAGTGCGCAAGGCGCTGGTCAAGGGAGCTGCGCTGGCGGTCATGGCAGCGGTAATTTACCTTGCCGTTTTTGTGCTGAGCGGGAGAGAGGACTACGAATTTCTCACGAAGGCGGAAACGGCGGATCATCTGATCATGGCCGGTGAGATTGCTTTGATGGGGATCGTAACCTACTACGCCTTCCGCTACCGGAAGATCTATGCAGCTCTTTTGTCTTGGGCAGGCACCATTCCGATGTTGGCGCTGGATTTGTCCGGAAAAGTTCCGGAAGGAGCGGCTCATTTTCATGTAGATAATCTCACGGTCATCATGTGTCTGATCGTCGGAATTGTGGGGAGTCTCATCTGCATCTACGCCGTTGGCTATATTAAGGATTATCACCAGCACCACCGTGATTATCCGGAACGCTCCAACTGGTTCCTTGCCATGCTGTTTGTATTCCTCGGGGCAATGTTCGGTCTGTTGTTCTGTGACAACATGTCGTGGCTGTACTTCTTCTGGGAGATCACATCGGTATGCTCCTTCCTTCTGATCGGCTATAACAAGCAGCCGGAATCCATACAGAATTCTTTCAAGGCGCTTTGGATGAATCTTCTGGGCGGATGCGGGTTCATGGTTGCAATCCTTTATTCGGCTCTGTATCTGAAGCTGACAAATCTTTCGGAGCTGATTGCTGTGGATAAGGCGGCCTGTCCCGGGGTCATGATCGTGCTGGTGATGCTGGCCTTTGCGGCAATGACAAAGAGTGCACAGTTTCCGTTCTGCGGCTGGCTTCTGGGCGCCATGGTGGCACCGACGCCGACATCGGCACTGCTGCATTCCGCTACTATGGTAAAGGCAGGCGTCTATCTTCTGATTCGCATTTCTCCAATGCTGGAAGGAACGCTGACGGGAGTGCTGGTCACTCTAATCGGTGGATTTACCTTTTTTGCCGCTTCGCTGATGGCCATTGCAACCTCAGACGGGAAACGGGTGCTGGCTCATTCCACGATTTCAAATCTCGGGCTGATTGTTGCCTGCGCCGGAGTCGGACGTCCGGAGGCCGTATGGGCCGGTGTGATGCTGGTGATTTTCCATGCGGTGTCCAAGTCACTGATGTTCCTGTGCGTGGGCGCAGTGGAGAACGTGACCGGATCCCGCAACATCGAGGATATGCATGGATTGATCATTAAGTTGCCGCGTCTTGCGGTTGTTATGATCATCGGCATCTGCGGCATGTATCTGGCGCCGTTCGGAATGCTGATTGCCAAGTGGGCAGCTCTGAAATCCTTCATCGATTCCAACAGCGTGTGGCTGGTATTGTTCTTGCTGTTCGGCACAGCCAGCACCTCCTTGTACTGGGGGAAGTGGCTTGGCAAGCTGTTCGCAGTCATCCACAAATCGCAGGCGCTGAAGGATACGACGCACCGCGGCGAATGGCAGTCTATCACTCCGCTGGCAGCGCTAGTGGTTGCGATGTGCTTTTTGTTCCCGTTTATCTCCACTAAAATGGTACAGCCGGTTTTGAGCCAGATGTTCCAACAGGATGTTACGGCGGTAATCGGCGGATCGGACATTATTGTCATGCTCTTTATGTTTGCGCTGGTGGTGGCGCTCCCGATTGCCGGTGTGTTTATTTCCAGACATCGCGGTGGAATCACGGAGCACAATACAAGATCGTATATGTCCGGTGTGAATGCGGCGGATGACCGGCATTTCCTGAATTCCTTCGGAGATGTGCAGAGCGTATACATGTCGAACTGGTACATGATTGATTTTATCGGTGAGCTGAAGATTATGAAGCCGTGTCTGTTTCTTTCGACGGCGATTCTGATCACCTTCATCATGATTATCGTGGGGAGGGCATTGTAATGGCATCGATCATAGGTAAATTAAGTCTGGCGGTGATTTCGATTCTGGTGATCGGGCCGCTGATCGGCGGCTTTTTATCCGGGACAGATCGGTTTTTAGCTGCAAGGATGCAGCGGCGACAGGGACCACCGCTCTTGCAGCCGTTCTATGACATCAGCAAGTTTTTCCAGAAAAAGGCCTATATCGTAAATGGTTTGCAGCATTTCCTGGTGGTGGGGCATCTTTTGTTTTTGATGCTGTCCATCGGGATCATTTACGCGGGACAGGACATTCTGCTGGCCATCTTTTCCCTGACACTGGCAGAGATGATGCTCTGTCTTGCTGCCTTTTCAGCCAGTGCACCCTATTCCAATATGAGTGCGCAGAGAGAGATGCTGCAGATGGCCTGCGCAGAACCGATTCTCCTTCTTTTGTGCATTGGGCTGTATCTTTCCTCCGGAAGTTTTATGGTGAAGGATATGATTCGGTGCGAGCTTCCGGCGATTATTAAAACGCCGGGGATATTCTTTGCTTTTCTGGTGGTTCTGCCGATTGAGCTTCGTAAGTCGCCCTATGATATCAGTACCTCGCATCATGCGCACCAGGAAATGGTAAAGGGTGTGACAACCGATATTTCCGGCAGTGTTCTGGGATTTGTGGAGCTGTCTGAGTGGTATGAGCTGTTTTTGATGGTGACGCTCACGGGACTGTTTTTTTTGTACAATGATCCGATTTCCATTGTATATGCCATTGCGGCAGCACTGGTGGTCATGTTCGGGATGACGCTGTGCGACAATGTGTTCCCCAGAGTTCGATGGGAGAGGATGTTGGCGTTTACCTGGGGTACCACGTTGGTGGCAGGCGGTGGCAACATGCTGATTCTGATGCTGCTGGATCTGTAACTATTCAGAGCCAAGCAAATTTGCAGGAAATGAGCGAGTAATGTTTGCATTAACGAGCATATTTTTGCAAATTTATTTTGAAAAGGCGCAATGCATAGAGGAATAGACGATGAAGGTTTCAAAATCTCCCTGGGTCCTGCATTATGACGGATCCAGCTGTAATGGATGTGATATTGAGGTGTTGGCAGCGACCACGCCTCGCTATGATCTGGAGCGGTTCGGCATTATCAATACCGGCGATCCCAAACATGCGGATGTATTCCTGATTACCGGCGGCGTGAATTTTCAGAACCGGATGGTCGTACAGCAGCTGTACTCGCAAATGCCGGATCCAAAGGTGGTGGTTGCCGTCGGAATCTGTGCCTGTGACGGCGGTGTTTTTAAGGAATGCTATAACATCATGGGCGGCGTGGATAAGGTGATTCCGGTGGATGTGTATGTTCCCGGCTGCGCAGCAAGACCGGAATCCATCATCGATGGCGTGGTAAAGGCACTGGCCATTTTGGACGCTAAGAGAGAACGGATGAAAAAAGGACTTCCGGCAGAACAGCGGGAATGGTCGCTGACGGACAATGCCTGCAGCAGGAGTGAGGCCGGAAGGCATCAGGAAGAGAAAATTGCGGCACAAATTAAGGCTTCGGATGAGGCAAGAGCAGCGATGCGCAGGGAACAGGAGGAAGAGCTTCATGGCAGACATGAATGAAACGCTGGCAGCAGCCGGCAAAACGCTGGCGGAGGTGGCTTCCACGAGAAAGCCTGCGCCCGCCGTTTCGGATATCGCTTCCGCAGAAAAAACAGGGACCCCCGCCATGCCGGTGGAGGAGATCAATCCAAGAGAACTGTTGGATGCAGTGACCAGAATCCACCATGACGAGTGGCGCCTGATACAGATCTGTGCCACAAAGGTGGCAGAGAATACGTATGAGATTCTATATACCTTTGGCCTTGCCTACGAGATTCGGAGTCTTCGTCTGTGCGTGCATGGAGAGGATCGGATTTCCAGCATCACCAGCATTTATGAGGTGGCCTATCTGTACGAGAACGAGATCCATGATCTGTATGGAATTGAAATCGATATGATGAATTACGATTTCAACGGGAAACTGTTTCGGACGGTGGTTCCGACGCCGTTCCGGTAGATAAGGAATACGCGTAGCGGGCTACGCTGAGGATTTTTGACGGGTACCGTGTGGGAGAATACTATGGCAGATAATTCAATCAAAAAAATCAGCATCGTTCCGTTCGGGCCGCAGCATCCGGTCCTTCCGGAACCCATCCATCTGGATCTTGTCCTGCAGGATGAGAAGGTCATCGATGCAATGCCGTCCATCGGCTTTATTCACAGGGGACTCGAGAAGCTGGTGGAGAAGAGGGATTTTAAGGAGTTCGTGCTGATCGCGGAGAGAACCTGCGGCATTTGCTCCTTTGGACACAGTCTTGGGTACGTGGAGGCGGTGGAGAAGATCATGGGGCTTGAGACAACGCCGCGTACAAAGTATCTGCGCACGATGTGGGCAGAGCTGTCCCGTCTTCACAACCATCTGATGTGGCTGGGACTTTTAGCAGATGCCTTTGGATTTGAGAGTCTCTTTATGGACTGCTGGCGGCTGCGGGAAAAGGTGCTGGATCTTTTGGAGATGACCACCGGCGGACGTGTTATTTTCTCGGTCAACAAGGTAGGGGGCCTGAAAAAGGATGTGACGCCTGCAATGCTGGAGAGCATCCTGCAGACGGTGGATGAGCTGGAGAAGGAGTGCCGGATTGTTACGGATACTTTCCTTGGCAATGGAGATGTGCTCTCACGAATGGTCGGCGTCGGAAAGCTTTCGCCGAAGCGGGCCGAGGAGCTGGGATGCTGCGGGCCGTTTCTTCGTGCCTCCGGTGTTCGAAGAGATCTGCGTCTGCAGGGTTACGAAGCCTATGGAGAACTTCACTTTGAGCCCGTGATCGCACTGGAGGGAGACTGCTATGCCAGATGCAAGGTTCGCATCGGGGAGCTCTACCAGTCCATGGATTTGATTCGTCAGGCCATAGCCGGAATGCCGGAGGGGCCTATTGAGGTACCGGTAAAGGGAAATCCGAATGGAGAGTACCTTGCCAGAATTGAGCAGCCAAGAGGCGAAGCAGTCTACTATGTAAAGGCCAACGGAACACGGTTCCTGACAAGGTATCGGAACCGCACGCCTACGTTTGCTAACATTCCGGGACTGATTGAGACCATTCGCGGTGCAGAGCTTGCGGATGTTGCCATGATGATTCTGACCATTGATCCTTGCATCTCCTGCACGGAGCGCTAGTACATCGCTTGCTATAGTGTACAGTAACCGTTATTTGCAAGCATCTGTACTGTA
>CAVKRN010000016.1:10693-37451 GCA_963658695.1 bacterium | reverse complement strand
GTACTACGATCTCGGAGTTGAAGAAGGTCGCGAAAAAGGGCTGGAAGAAGGTCACAAAAAAGGCCTGGAGGAAGGATTGGAAAAGGGGCGCGAAGAAGGTAGAGCAGAAGGCCGCGAAGAGGGCCATGAAGAAGGCATGAGTAAGATACTCATCAGCCTGGTACACGATCAGCTTCTTTCCATTTCGGAGGGAGCCAAGCGTATGCATATGACAGAGGAAGAATTCCGAGCGTTGCTATAGCAAACTAAAGATATACGCAAATCCTTAGCACCCTCATCTCGATTTTGATACTCGAAAGTGCCTGACGGCACTTTCCCCTAGCCTGGAGTGTATTGTCGGCGATGCCGAGAATACACTCCGTGCTGCAGAGAAACCGCCTACGCGGATTCCTCCTTGCATTCATAAAACATCGATGTGGTGTCCGGTCAGCGTTTGGACAAAAGGACAACAGTCTCAACATTGGCAGTTTTCGGGAACTGATTGACGCTGACGCCGCGCACAGGCTCATATCCCCACTCGCGCATGATAGGAAGGTCCCTTGCAAGGCTTGTCGGCTTGCAGGAGATGTACAGAATGTGCGGCACGCCGTAAGCCAGAATCTTCGGCAGGGCCTTTGGATGTACACCGTCTCTGGGCGGATCCAGAATGATAAAATCCGGCTTATCCGAAATGCTGTCAATTACCTTTAGCACATCACCGGCAATGAACTCGCAATTCGGCGTGTGGTTCCTAACTGCATTTTCTCTGGCCGCTTCCACGGCCTCCTCCACAATCTCAACTCCGATCACCTTGGAAGCCACCGGCGCAATCAGCTGGGAAATGGTTCCGGTTCCGCAGTACAGATCAAATATCACAGGCTTTTGGGTTCGATGCTCCGTCTCCATCGCCTCTGCAATGAACTTACGCGCCGTTTCATACAAAAGCTCAGCGCCAAAGCTGTTGGTCTGAAAGAAGGAAAACGGACTGACGGTAAACTGCAGTCCCAAAAGCTCCTCTTCAAAGCTGCCCTTTCCAAAGAGAATCTCTGTTCCCTGATCCGCTACAACATCGGCAACGGAATCGTTGCGGGTATGAAGGATACCGGTAATCTCTCCTGCATATTCGCCCTGCATAAGCATCTGCACATAACCGCCAAGAAGAGATGCCTCCTCTTCCGGTGCCGACAAAAATTCCGTCTGCGTAGTCGTGACCAGATCAACCAGAATCTCTCCCGTCTTCATCCCTTTTCGAATCAGGAGATGACGAAGATACCCTTCCTGCCGCATCCGGTGATAAAACGGTGCGCCGACACCACTCCAGTATTGTCTGGTCACACCTATAATGGTTCGAAAATCTCCATCCACAATCCGGCACTGATCTGCATCTGTGACATCATAAAAAGACCCTCTGCGATGCATGCCAAGGGTCATCGGTCCGTCTTTGGTCTCATCTCCAAAGGTCAGCTCCATCTTGTTGCGATATTCTTCGGTTACCGGGCTTTCCAGAATCCCTTCGAACCACTCATCTGCAGAAGGATCCGCCTGCCGCAGAAGACCACGAATCTGCTGCTCTTTTAAGGAGAGCTCGTCCCCGGACTGCAGATTCAAATATAGGCACCCGCCACAAGTGCCGAATTTGGGACAGGCCGCCGTAATCTCGCAGGGTGCATGCTCTGTCACCTCTAAAAGACAGCCTTCCGCCCGTCCGCTTCTCTTCTTCGTGACCCGCACGCGGACCTTCTGACCGGGAATGGTATTCTTGACCGTTACCTCGGTTTCATCCACGTGAAACGAGCCCTTATTCGGAAAGCGCAGCGTCTCCACCACGCCTTCCACAATGTCACCTTTTCGCATTCGACTTACAGTTCCTCGGTGGTAGTTGCTGTCTCTGCCTTCTCCTCGCGCTTTGCCTCAAAGGCTTCTGCAGGCTCTGCTGCGCAGCCGCAGGTGCAAACAGAATCTGCTGCCTCCTCGCAAGCCTCTTCCTCGTCGCAGGCCTCGCAGCAAGCATCCTCTTCCAGCTCCTCAACAGCCTTTGCCTTTTTCTTCTTGCCGCAGAGGAAGCAGTAGCCGCCTTCCTTCTCTTCCTTGTCCTTGGGCTGCAGGAAGCGAACAATGGCATACACCGCACCGGCAACGACCACAACCGCGCCGACAACAATCAAAATATTGCGTACCAGACGCATCGTGTCATCCGAATCGTCGTCCTTCTTGCCAGCGAATAGAACGTCGTGCAGAAGCGAAGCTGCAGCCGCCGTGCTCACGGTATTCATGATGTCCTTCACGTCCAGATTAAAAAGCTTTTTCATTTCCTTGTTCTCCTTTCAAAGTTACACCTTTACCAGCTTGGCAAAGGCAGCATACATCGTTCTAGTCTCACCGCCATCAAAAGCAACCATCACCTTGTAGTCACGCGGCCCTTGCTCTATAGACTTTACCACGCCCTGACCGTATTTTAAATGCTCAACCCGGTCTCCTACCACATAATCCGGTTTTTGTCCGGTTGGCATCCCCTTGGTCAGACCGTCAAGGCCAGCCTTTGAAGCCAGAAATGGACGCTTGTCCGAGGCCGTCTGGGGCTTTTTATAGACCGCTCGCGGCCTTCCGTCGGCGCTTCGGGATCCATACGTCGCTGCGCTTGTCTCCGCAGCACTCCTTATCGTCACGCCGGCTCCGGCCCCAGAACCGGATCCACTTGCCGCCTCTCTCCCCCACGCGGAACTTTTCCCAAATCTATTCACCGATTCATCCATCAGATCCTCAGGAATCTCCATGACAAACCGGCTGACGGCATGGTACTGAAACTCGCCGCGAACGAGGCGCTCCCTGGCGCTGGTGATAGTCAGATCATCCTTGGCTCTTGTGATGCCGACATAGGCAAGGCGTCTTTCCTCTTCCATGGCACCGGCATCCCCCATATCTCCCAGCTGCTTGGACTGGAAGCTGGGGAAAATATCCTCTTCCATACCAACCAGATAGACCCTTGAAAACTCCAATCCCTTGGCCGAGTGCAGCGTCATGAGCAGCACCCTATCGTCCGATTCGCCCACCTGATCAATCTCTGCCACAAGAGAAACCTCTTCCAGAAAGCCGGCAAGGGAAGGACCGTCCCCGTCACCGGACTCCATGGCATTTCGCTCATAATCGGCAGCCTTACTGATCAGCTCTCCCACGTTGTCAACGCGATCTTCTGCCGTCTCCTCATCGTAGTCCTCAAGATAATCCTCATATTCGGTATCATCCACGATTTTGCGAATCAGATCCTCCACCGAATGGTCCGTCGCATAGGAGCGAAGCTCTGATAGCTGCGCTGCAAAGACCTGGAGCTTTCCCTTGGCTCTTGCAAGCTCGGCGTACTCGCCGATGTTCTCCACCACAGAAAGTGCTCCAATCTCCCGGTCCTGTGCCAGCGTCAGAATTTTATCCACCGTCGTCTTTCCGATGCCGCGTTTGGGCACATTGATGATGCGCTGCAGACTGATGTCATCGCGCGCATTGGATATCACACGCAGGTACGAGAGAATATCCCGAACCTCCATGCGGTCGTAGAAATTGTGGCCACCCACAATGTTATAGGGAATGGACTCCATTACCAGCTTGTCTTCGATCTGACGAGACTGGGCGTTGGTCCGATACAAAACCGCAAAATCCTTGTAGGAAAGCCGGGGATTTTGCCGGATCTGCCGGTCAATGTCGTCCGCTACAAAGGAGGCCTCGTCAATGCCTCTTGCAAACTCGCGGTAATGAATGCGAGTGCCTTCGCCGCGGTCGGTCCAAAGACGTTTAGCCTTGCGGCTCCTGTTGTTGGCAATCACGGCATTGGCCGCATCCAGAATATTCTGGGTGGAGCGGTAATTTTGCTCCAGACGGACCACATAGGCATCCGGATATACCTTCTCGAAATCCAGAATGTTGCGAATATCTGCGCCGCGGAATTTGTAGATGGACTGATCATCATCACCGACCACGCACAAATTACGCGTGCCGGCAGCAAGTGCCTTCACAATGGCAAACTGGGCCTTGTTAGTATCCTGATACTCATCCACACAAATGTAGCGGAAACGTTCCTGGTAGCTGCGAAGGATATCCTCCCTTGCCTCGAAGAGCTCCACCGTCTTCATGAGAAGATCGTCAAAGTCCAGCGCATTGTTGGACGCCATCTCTTTTTCGTATTCCGCGTACACCTCTCCGATTCGCTGCTCCAGGAAGTTCCCGTTGTGCGCTTCCTGATAGCGACGGGCGGTTTGCAGCTCATTTTTGGCCTGCGAAATAGCCCCCAGAATGGTCCGTTCCTTGAGTTCCTTGGTATCAATGTTCATCCGGCGGCAGATCTGCTTTACCAGCGTTTTCTGATCGTCGGTATCATAAATGGTAAAGTGCGGATCGTAGCCGATGGCATCAATGTGCCGCCGCAGAATGCGCACACACATGGAGTGAAACGTCGAGATCCAGATGCTTTCGGCGCCGAAGCCGATCAGCTTATCCACCCTCTCCCGCATCTCCCCGGCCGCCTTATTTGTAAAGGTAATAGCCAGAATGTTCCATGCATTGACACCACACTCCTCCAACAGGTAGGCGATGCGGTGCGTAATGACCTTGGTTTTGCCGCTCCCTGCTCCGGCCAGAATCAGTACCGGGCCTTCGGTATGGAAGCAGGCATCCTTTTGTTCCTTATTCAGTGTATCGTATCTACTCATAGTATATTGGTTTTCGTTGCTGTACTCACACCATCCAGCGACGGGTGGCAGAGAATGTCCAGATCAGGGGCCTTGCGAGGCCTCGGTGCTTGCGAGCGTCTTATGCGAGCTTAGCACCGCTAGGTCCGAGGATGGAGCGAGAGCGTACCCTGATCGGACAACTCTGCCAGGACCCGTCGCTGGATGGCGTTGAACGGTTATCAGTTATTCAGCGTTTCCTCATCCAGAAGTCGCTCGATGAACAGCTTCTTCAGGTAGATTTCCATAGCCATTCTGGCGATCAGGGAAAAGCGCTGCAGCTCCTCATTCTCCGGAAAGGACTCTGCGGCTCTGTCAAACTGGCGCCTTGTCTCCTCCAGAAGCGCCTTCTTCTCCGCGCCCATGGACTCATATACCTGCCGGTATATGCTCTCCAACGGCTCATCCTGCTTCTCAAGAGACGCCAAGACCTTTTGAATATCTCCCATTGAGAGAAAGCTCTTCAGGTAAAAAATAACAAGCAGCAGCACCATATGGTCCATCCCGTATTTTTTGCGGACGGGCGGAATCAGAACATCGTTTTTCACGTAATTATTGATCATGGTTTTGGTGAGAACCTTATCGCGCTTGGGATCTCTTGTATCTGAGCCCAGATGATCCTCCATAAAGGTCAGCACCTGATCCATGTACAGGTCAATCCGGGGAATTTCCTGTACCGGGACTCCCTCCAGATTCTCCGTCAGCGCAGCAAACTCCTCAAAAAGAATGTCCAGAAACGCTGCGTGCGCACCGCCGGTTTCCTGCGCACCTTCCGTTTCCTTCTGCATGTTATCCTGCAGATCCTCTGGCGCCTCATTTTCTTGTTTCTTTGTCATAATCCTCGCCATCCTGTAACCAACCGGTATCTATCCACCGAGCCCGTGCGAATACCGTAGTTACCCCTTTGCATGAGCTCCGCGGCTCTTCTCCCGTTCCGCGCGTGCCATCGCCTTCATCTCCCGGGCACTGGCAAGTGCCGCCTCGGTGATGGCTTCACCGCCCATCATCCGGCCAAGCTCCCGGTCACTTTCCGCATCGTCCAGCAGGCGGATGTGGGTTGTGGTCCTGCCATCCTCTGCTTTCTTCTCGATGAGGAAATGCTGCTCCTCCATCGCCGCAATCTGCGGCAGATGTGTGATGCACAGGATCTGATGATCCGCCGCCAGACGCCCCAGCTTCTTGGCCACCTTCCAGGCAGTCTGTCCGCTGATGCCGCTGTCAATTTCATCAAAGATCAGCGTATGAATATCGTCCTTCCCGGCGAATACAGTCTTAAGCGCCAGCATGATGCGGGAAAGCTCACCGCCGGAGGCAATAGCATCCAAGGGCCGCGGCGGTTCTCCGGGATTCATGGAAATATAAAACGTGACATCATCCCAGCCATTCGCGGAAAGCTTCTTCTCATCCGAAGAAATCTCCGCATGAAAATCCACCTGGTTGAAATTTAAATCCAAAAGCTCCTGTGTCATCTTCCGACAAAACTCGTCCGCCGCCTTTTTTCGCTTGCTGCTGACCTTTCGGCAAAGCCCCTCTAACTTCTCCCTGCATTCCAACAGTGCCCGCTTTCGTTCTTCCTTGCGGGTCTCGTAGTCGGAGAGCTCTTCGAGGCGCTCCTTTTTGCGTACCAGTGCCTCCTGCACCTGCCCCACGGTACCGTTGGCCGCGCCTTTGGCATATTTATCCTTCAGATGATTGATCAGGTCCAGACGTTCTTCGAGCTGCGCGTATTCCTGCGGATCAAAAGAGAGGCTGGCCGCATAATCCGCAAGGCTTCTGGCTGCATCCGAAAGCAATGCATCGGCGTCCTGCAGCTGCAAAATGGCATCATCCAATGCCTTATCAATGCCTTGCACCTTTATAAGGGAGCGAAGGGCCCGGCCCACCTGCTCTGCCGCATTCTCCTCGCCTTCCTGCAGCAGATTCTCTGCAAGGCCCAGAGCTTCATCGATGCGGCGGAAGGAGGACAGCACGCGAATTCGCTCCTCCAGCTCCACATCTTCCCCTTCCCGAAGACTTGCGCCTTCGATTTCCGAGATCTCATAGGTCAGAAGATCCGCTTCCCGGACTCTTGCTGCCTGGTCCATCTCCTCATCCTTCTCGCAAAGCTTTTTCCGGAGGCTGTACGCCTGCCAGGACTCCTTCACCGCGGCAAGGAGTCCTAAGATCGTCTCACCCGCGTAGGCATCCACCACCTCCAGCTGCGCAGCACGGCGAAGAAGCCGCTGGTTCTCCCGCTGTCCGTACACATCCATAAGGAGTTCCGAGAGCTCACGCAGCTGCTTGGAGGTGACCGTCTCCGCACCAATCATGCACTGGCTGCGGTTGGGAAATATTTTGCGTTTGACAAGGATGACATCCTCCTCATCCGGCTCTACAGACAAGGCAAGAAGCCGCTCTCTTTGCCGGTCATTGTCAACGCGGAACATCAGCTCCACCAGCGCATACTCCGCACCGGTCCGAATCAGACTCCGGTCCGCCTTGGCACCAAGTGCAAGATTAACGGACCCTAGCAAAATAGATTTGCCGGCGCCCGTCTCTCCGGTCAGAATGTTCAGACCATCCGAAAAGGACAGCTCTTCCTCTTCAATCAGCGCCAGATTTTTCACATGAAGTCCCAGCAGCATACAATGTCCCCCATTCCCGTGCTTGCTACAAAAGCGCCTGAAGCTTCTCCATCAAACGCGTGGTCTCCTCTGCCGTGCGCACGGCCACCATAATGGTATCATCGCCGGCAATGCAGCCCACAATTTCCGGAAAATGCAGGTGATCGAGAGCAGCGGCAACCGCCATCGCCATGCCGGAAACGGTTTTGATAACCAGGATGTTCTGAGCCTGATCCATACTGATAAGGCCGTCCTTCATCACGCGGCTGTACTTGTCCACCAGAAGTGCCGCATCATCCGAAGGCGGCACATATCGCTGTCCGCCGCTTTGGGAGCGGCTCTTCTGCAGGCGAAGCTCACGAATATCCCGCGACACCGTGGCCTGCGTCACATCAAAACCCTCATCCCTAAGTGCCGCAGCCAGGTCCTCCTGCGTTCCGATTTCCTTCTCTTGTATGATTTCCAGAATTCTGGCTAATCTTGTCTTCTTTTCAGCCGCCATGGACATTCCCTCATCGCATCTTCTGGTGCAGCGTTTCCAGAAAGCTTCGATTTCCAAGCTTAATGAGTCTCGTGGTCCGGGATGATCTGCGTATCACAAACCGGTCACCGGCCATCAGCTCCGTGCAAGCCTTCCCGTCGCAGGCCGCCTCCGCCGCTACGGCGCATTCTGTGTTGTCACTGCGGATCACCACCTCCACCGGATCTTTTGCCGAGAGCACAATGGAGCGGATGTTGATCTGATGCGGGCAAATGGGCGTCAGAACCATCAGCTCCGCTCCCGGTTCCACAATGGGCCCGCCCGCAGAGAGATTATACGCCGTCGACCCCGTTGGGGTGCAAATGATAATGCCGTCAGCGCGGTAGGTATTTAAAAACTTGCCGCTTACATAGACGTCGTATTCCAACAACCGCTGAAAGCCGGACCTTGCAATGACAATGTCATTCAGTGCGCAGTGCAGACTCCGACAGGATTCCTTTCCACCTTCCAGCATCATCCGGCTTTCGATGGTATAGATGCCGTCCAAAAGTTGACAAAGTGCTTCCTGCCAGCCGCTCCTATCCACCTCTGCAAGATACCCCAAAGTTCCCAGATTGATGCCAAAAATCGGAACATCGGCCTCTCTTGCCCGTTTCGAAGCCCGCAATACGGTCCCGTCTCCGCCAAGAACCAAAAGGCACTCCGGCGAAAAGCCATCGGTCTTTTTCGTAACGCATTCTGCACCGTGCTTCTCCAGAAACGCACGAACCTCTCGCTCAAACCGGTGCTCCGGGTCCTTGGTTTCGTTGGTATAAATTTCAAAGCGCCGCATCGGAACTCTCCTCTGTGGAGGGCGTCTTTTCCGTCCCTTCTTTTCTTGCAAAGGCTTCGTGTGAACGGACAACCAGCGCTCGAATGGCATCCCGGTCGAGGTCTTCCACGGCCGGTTCCCGGGCCCCATCTCCCACCGCATCGATGTCCTTTTTCTCCAGATACATCAGGTACTCGATGTTCCCCTCCGGTCCGCGAATGGGCGAAAAGTCCAGCCCCAGAAGTCGAAAGCCCTCATTGCACGCATATCCGACGGCTTGCTCGATCACCTCCCGGTGCACGGCAGGGTCACGCACTACGCCTTTTTTGCCAACCTTTTCTCTTCCGGCCTCGAACTGAGGCTTGATCAGACATACCATCTGCGCCCCAGCCGGCAGGATCGCCGCTGCCGCAGGCAGTATTTTGGATAAGGAGATGAAGGAAACGTCACAGGATGCAAAATTCGGAACATCACCAAGATCCCCGGGTGTAAGATACCGGAAATTCGTCTTCTCCATGCAGGTGACTCTCGGATTCTGGCGCAGCTTCCAGTCCAGCTGCCCGTAGCCCACATCAATGGCATAGACGTGAGTCGCACCGTTTTGCAGCATACAGTCGGTAAAGCCGCCGGTGGAGGATCCAATGTCCATGCACACAGCCCCCTGAAGGGAAATGGGGAAGACCGCCAGGGCCTTTTCCAGTTTGAGTCCGCCGCGGCTGACATACCGGAGCGTTTCACCCCGCACTTCCAGAGTGATTTTCTCCGGGTCAAAGGTGCTGCCGGGCTTGTCTTCCTTCTGTCCGTTGACGTAGACAATGCCGGACATGAGCATGATTTTGGCTTTTTCGCGGGAGGGTGCGTAGCCGCCCTCCGTCAGTATGATATCAAGTCTCTTCTTGGACATAAAATTGTTTTCCTCAATGTTGCCAAGGTCATCCAGCAATGGGGTGGCGGCATCGTGTCCAGATCAGGGGCCTTGCGAGGCCTCGGTGCTTGCGAGCGTCTTGTGCGAGCTTAGCACCGCTAGGTCCGAGGACGGAGCGAGAGCGTCCCCAGATCGGACACTGCCGCCAGGACCCGTTGCTGGATGACCGTTCAAACGCTACGACAATGCCTTCCGAATCTGTGCCGCAATGCCGGAGGCATCCAGTCCCAGCTTCTCCTTGAGGATCGGTACACTTCCGTGCTCCACAAAGCAATCCGGAACGGCGATACGAAGGACTTCCCGGCCGGGACAGTGCTCGGTTACCCAGGCTTCTACATGTTCGCCAAAGCCGCCGCTTCGTACGTTTTCTTCCATGGTTACCAGGAGCCTGTGCTCTTGCAGCTCTTTGGCCAGAAGCTCTGTGTCAAAGGGCATGGCAAAGCGCGCGTTGACAACGGTAGCATCCAGTCCTGCCTCTGAAGCCAGGAGCTCTTTTACCTGCATGGCCGTTTCCACCATGCTGCCGATGGCCAAAAGTAGGATTCCCTTTTCTTTGCCGCCGCCTCCGCGGGCAATGATCTCGGCCTTTCCCAATTCAATCGGTTCGCGGTTCTCCTCCATGCTGTCACACACCTCTCCGCGTGGGTACCGGATGGCAATCGGATGGCCATATTTCAACGCGAATTTAATCAGATCCGACAGCTCCCATTTATTCTTGGGAGCGGCAATGGCAAGGTTCGGTATGGATGATAGGAAGGAAAGGTCGAATACGCCCTGGTGCGTTTCTCCGTCGGCGCCCACAAGACCAGCCCGGTCGACACAAAAAACCACCGGAAGATCCTGCATACAGACATCGTGGGAAATCTCATCGTAGGCACGCTGCAGGAAGGTCGAGTACACTGCAACCACCGGCTTCATCCCGCCGGCGGCAAGCCCTGCCGCAAATGTCACGGCGTGCTCCTCTGCAATTCCTACATCAAAAAAGCGGTGCGGATAGATGTTGTGAAACCGCTTTAAGCCCGTTCCGTCCTCCATGGCTGCCGTAATGGCCACCACTTTTTCATCGCGCTGTCCCATCTTCACCATCACCGTGGAGAAGATGTCCGTATAGCTGACCTTGCTGGACTTTTTCAAGAGACCTGATTCAATTTCAAAGGGCGCTGTTCCGTGAAACCTGGCCGGATGATTCTCAGCTGGTGTGTAGCCCTCGCCTTTTTTGGTCATCACATGAACCACCACCGCCTTGCGGATATGCTTGGCCTGTTCAATGGCAGCCTGCACCGCCAGAGGATCCATGCCGTCGATGGGTCCCAGGTAGGTGATGCCCAGATTCTCAAAGAGCATTCCCGGAAGGAACATGGATTTAAAACGATTCTTGGCCCTGCGGATCTTCTCCACCATCTCCGGACTCTTGTCCTTTAAGGAGTAGTACACCTTATCGCGTAGATCCAGATACGAATTCGACGTGCGGATGCGCTCCAGATACCGGGACATACCGCCGACATTCTCCGAAATGGACCGGTTGTTGTCATTTAGTACAATGATAAAATTCGTATCCAGCTGTGCCGCATTGTTGAGTCCCTCATAGGCCAGGCCTCCCGTGAGAGCGCCGTCGCCGATGACCGACACGATGGTGCTGTCCTCTCCCTTTAAATCTCTGGCTTTTACATAGCCGATGCCGGCGGAGATGGACGTGGATGCATGACCGGTGTCAAAGGCATCGCACTCACTTTCCCGGCGCCGCGGAAACCCGGCCATACCGCCGTACTGGCGAAGGGTGTCAAAGTCATTTTTGCGCCCGGTCAGGATCTTGTGCGTATAGGACTGGTGTCCCACATCCCAGATGATCTTATCCTTCGGAAGGTCCAGCGCCAGATGAAGCCCCATGGTCAGCTCCACGGTTCCAAGATTGCTGGCAAGGTGCCCCCCGGTAACACTCACCTTCTCAATCAGAAAGCTGCGGATTTCCTGCGCAAGATCAGCATACCCCTCTCTGGGGATGCTCTTGATATCTCCGTTCTGATGAATTTGATCCAGATAATTACTCACGTTCTCTCCTAATAGTTACTGTACAGACGCCCGCCAACGACGAGTAAACTGTAACCTCCTATGTCCCCGATGCATGTTTTGTATCTGCTCAGCTATTTCGTCCTTGTCATCAGCTGCTCCACCAGTGCCTTCAGGAACGGATTCTTCCCGGAAAGTCCGTCCATTGCAGTAAGGGCGTGGCCGGTCAGCTCCCGAACCTTCTCTGCAGAAGCCTCCAGACCGTTCATCGTAACATAGGTAGCTTTGCCCTCCAGTGCGTCTTTGCCGATGCTCTTTCCAAGCTCCTCTTTGCTGCCGGTCACATCCAGAATGTCATCCTGGATCTGGAAGGCAATTCCGATGTCCTCTGCAATCACACCAAGCGCCTCGATATCCTCCTCGGGTGCCCCGGCGAGAATGGCGCCGATCTGAAAGCCCGATTCAATCATGCAAGCCGTTTTTTTCTTGTGGATGTAGTGCAGAAGCTCCGGCGTCAGACTCTTCGAATCCAGATCTGTCATGATATCCGCGCACTGTCCTCCCACCATGCCGTAGACACCGGCATTCCGGGCAAGCACCTTCCAAGCTCTTGTAACGCGATCCTTTTCCTCTTCATTTTCGGCAACATCGTATGCCTTCAGTACCGTTTCAAATGCATAATTCAAAAGACCATCGCCGGCGATGACGGCCATGCCCTCTCCGTAAACCGCCCAAGTTGTCTTCTGCCCTCTTCGGTATTCATCATTGTCCATGGCCGGAAGATCATCATGCACCAGAGAATAGGTATGAATCATCTCCAGCGCCGCCATAAACGGATGGCAAAGCTCCTCCCTGCCGCCATACATCCGGGATGTCTCGGACAAAAACAGCGGCCGCAGCCGCTTGCCGCCGACCCGCACCGAATAATTCATCGCCTCGATGACGGTTTTGGCGCCGCCCTCCTGTGCAGGAAGGAAGCCTTCGATCACACGCTCAACTTCTTCCGTTTTCTCCTTTAATGCGATCTGAAATTCCTGCTCTGTCATACGTACTCCTCCGTGGTGCCATCGTCGCTGAGCTTTTGCACCTTTTTCTCTACCTGATCAATACGACCGCTGCAATAGCGAAGAAGCTGCATTCCTCTCTCATAGTTCTCAAAGGACTTCTCCAGCGTCGTATCCTCCTGCTCCATCTCGCCAAGAAGCAGGCGAATCTCTCCGAATGCCGCCTCGATGGAAAGCTCCTTTCCATCCTCATCCACGAACTTTTTCTGTGCCATATAGGACATCCTCCGCCTCGATTTTTCTCACATCGGCATGCACGCAGCCATCCCTCATCCGGATGTGCAGTGCATCCCCGGGACGCAGTCCCGCCGCACCGGTAACCGGCCTTCCGCCTTCATCGGTGACGAATCCATAGCCGCCGCTAAGCCTTGCCGCCGGTGACAATCGTTCCAGTCCCGCCGCTGCAAGCGCCAGCTCATGCCGGGCGCGCTCGAGGGAACGCGCCATTCCGTGTTGCAGATCCTTCTGCAGGCGAAGCTCCTGCCGGTTCCTTGCCAGCTGATCCCGCATGACCCGCTGCAGATCTTCTGAGAGCGACAGCTCTGCCTTGCACTGTTCCAGCCGCCTTTGGAACGCCTCTTTTATATGCCGCTTTAGTTCTTCCTTTACCATCCGCTGCGTCGCCAGCTGCATTCCGGGTGATCGATTCTTTAGATGCTGCTCAAATTCTCTGCACCGGCTCCGGTAACGATCCAGCTTGCCCAGCATGGCAGTGCGAAGATCGGCCTTTTGCTGCAAAAGATCCGACTGAAACTGATTCCAGTCAAACACCGCAAGCTCCGCCGCCGCCGACGGCGTCGGTGCGCGAAGATCCGCCACGTAATCCGTAATAACCGTATCCACCTCATGCCCAACCGCAGAGATAATCGGTGTCGTACACTCAAACACAGCCTGGGCTACCGCCTCCTCGTTGAACGCCCACAAATCCTCAATGGATCCGCCGCCGCGTCCGACAATGATCACATCCACGCCTGCGCGGTCCAAAAGCCGGATGCCGCGGATGATGCTCTCGGGTGCCTGATCCCCCTGAACAATGGCCGGATACAGGATGATCTCAACAAAGGGATTGCGTCTATGCGCAATCTGAATGATATCCCGAACGGCAGCCCCGGTCGGTGCGGTAACAACGCCAAGACGCCGGATGTAGCGCGGTATGGGCTGTTTATACTCCTCCGCGAACATTCCCATCTCCTCCAGCTTTTTCTTGAGGAGCTCATATCGTTCATTCAAGAGACCGACACCGTCTCTTACAATCTGTTCTGCATAGAGCTGATATTTGCCCTGCCGCTCGTAGACGCGAACCGAACCGGTGATCACCACCGCATCCCCTTCCGTCATACGAAAAGAAAGGCCTCCAAGCCGCTTTCCCGCATACATCATGCAGGAAAGCGTACCGGAGGCATCCTTCAATGTAAAATAAATATGTCCGGACGAGTGATAGGTACAGTTGCTGATCTCGCCCCGCACGGTAATCTTGCGAAGCAGATAGTCCTCTGCAAACATACGCGCAACATACGCATTCACCTGTCCAACCGTGTAGACTGTTCCGGCTGCCATTGTATGTCCACCCGTTTCTACTGGTTGCTGCTAGTACATCGATTTTTAAATAACTAGCCTAACTAACTGGCCCTTTTTCCTGATTGCACGTGTCAAAAATCCTCAGCGTAGCCCGCTACGCCTACGTTTTTTGACACGCACCCTCAGAAAAAAGTTCTGCGTTATTAGGCCAGTTATTTTGCAAACGATGTACTAGTCCTTTTTGGCAAAGCTTGCCAAGACGCCGTTCACGAACACACCGGAATTCTCTGCACCAAACTTCTTCGCAAGCTCTACCGCTTCCGAAATGGCAACGCCCGCCGGCACCTCATCGTCCCAAAGGATCTCATACACACCAAGACGCAAAATAGCAAGCTCCACGCGCCCCACGCGTTCCAGTGTCCAGCCGCGCATCTTCCCCGCCAGCATCTGATCAATCTCCGGGCAGCGCTCTAAGATGCGGTTCACCTTCTGCGTGATGTATGTCTTATCCTTCTCGGTGAATTCCATATCCCCGCTGTCAAAATACAGCTCTTCCTGGCCGGGCATCTCGGATGCGTCATTAAACTCCGCACGGAACAATATTTTAAAGACCTGTTCTCTCTGGATTGTTCTCTTCATGCCTCCGGATTCTCCTCCTCCGGCATATGAATGCCGGCAATGCGGACATTCACATCCTCCACATGGAGTCCTGTCATATTCTCTACCGCCTGACGAACCCTCGTCTGCACCTTACTGCAGGTTGCCGGAATGTTGTAGCCGTAATCCATGATCAACGACAGATCCGCTCTGACATTGCCGTTCTCCAGTTCTACCTTTACACCCATCGCCGGACGCTTCATGCCCGCTTTCTTGAGGAAGCCGTCGCCGGCATTTCCTGCAAGTCCTGCCACGCCGTCCACTTCCTTGGCAGCATAGGCAATGATGGTGGAAACCACATCGTCCGCAATACGGACGGTTCCAATCTCGTCTACACCAGGCTTCGCCTGAACTTCGTTTTCTGCCATACTGATTCCTCCTTACTGCCGTCGCAGTGACACTCATTATACCAGATGGAATAATGCTTGTCTTGTATCAGTTCCTGGAGAATTCCTCCAGCTCCAATCCCTTGTTGCGGTCCAGAACCATCTGCGGACTCCAGGCATTGACGAACAATAAAAGCGGCTGGTCCTTCATGTCCTTCACCAGCTTCATGTCCGTTGTGCCGACAATGCTCTTGACATCACTCTCGCACCTGGTGATCCACCGAATGTTCTCGTAGGGCAGCATCTCCAGCCGGATGTCTACATTGTACTCACTCTTTAAGCGAAACTCCAGAACATCAAACTGCAGGACACCAACAACGCCGGCAATGATCTCCTCCATACCGGTGTTATACTCCTGGAATACCTGAATGGCGCCCTCCTGCGCAATCTGACGGATTCCCTTGACAAACTGATCGCGCTTCATGGTGTCCACCTGGCGCACCCTTGCAAAGTGTTCCGGTGCGAAGGTCGGAATCCCTTCGTAGTGCAGACGATCCGAAGGCAGGCAAAGGGTATCTCCGATGGAATAAATTCCCGGGTCAAACACACCCATAATGTCACCGGCGTAGGCCTCATCGAGAACCTTCCGGGAGCTCGCCATCAGCTGCTGAGGCTGTGAGAGGCGCTGGGTACGTCCGCTTTGCATATGGCGGACCTCCATTCCGGCTTCATACTTGCCGGAGCAGATGCGCATAAAAGCCACGCGGTCCCGGTGCGCTTTATTCATGTTTGCCTGAATCTTGAACACAAACGCCGAAAATCCGGTATTCACCGGGTCCACCGGTGTTCCCTCACTGATGCGTGCCACCGGCGGCAGCGCCATTTTCAAAAAGGCCTGCAGGAAGATCTCCACTCCAAAATTCTGCAGTGCAGATCCGAAAAATACCGGCGTCAGCTCTCCCGCCCGGATCTTCTCCAGATCAAATTCCGCCGAAGCGCCGTCTAAAAGGTCAATTTCTCCCATCAGCTTCTCGTAGGCATCCTGACCGATTTCGCCGACCACGGTGCTCTCATCGTCCAAAGCGACGCGGGTTTCCTTTCCTTCCTTGGTTCCCTTCTGCGTGTCAAAATACTGGATCACCTCATTGGAGCTACGGTCATAGATGCCCTGAAACTCCTTACCGGAGCCAATCGGCCAGTTCACCGGACAAGTCTCAACCCCCAGATTCTTCTCGATGTCATCCAGAAGATCAAAGGTGTCCTTCGCGTCACGGTCCATCTTGTTGATGAAGGTAAAGATGGGCACATGCCGCATGGCGCAGACCTTAAAGAGCTTCTTGGTCTGTGCCTCCACACCTTTGGAACCGTCAATCACCATGACCGCCGAGTCTGCTGCCATCAGTGTCCGGTAGGTGTCTTCTGAGAAGTCCTGATGTCCCGGTGTATCCAAAATATTGATGCAGCAGCCATCGTACTCGAACTGAAGAACCGACGACGTCACCGAGATTCCTCGCTTCTTCTCAATCTCCATCCAGTCCGAAACAGCTGTCTTGGCAGTAGCTTTACCCTTTACAGAACCAGCCTGGTTAATCGCACCGCCGTACAGAAGGAACTTCTCCGTCAGTGTTGTTTTGCCGGCGTCCGGGTGCGAAATGATAGCGAACGTCCTGCGGCGTCCGATTTCTTCTGCAATCGTACTCATTCGTAATTCTCCTGTGCCGTTACTTTTATCGCAGCAGCGATCCATATGCCCTCTTGATTTCCTCCGAAACGTTTGGATGGTATCGTCAATCCGGCTGTCGCAGAACCACCGCCTGCCCGCGGGCAAAAGCCCTGCGCTTTTGCGGATCCCGGTTGGGAGGCACAAAGTGCAGGGCCCTCTTTGGTATTGCTGCCTGCTGTTTTTCCGGCAGAAATACCTGTATTCCTTTTGATTACTGATTGTCCTTCGGCGCATCCTTGATGGAGAAGGAAACACGTCCGAGCTTATCCTTGCCAAGGCAGATGACGCGAACCTTATCGCCCAGCGTCAGGACATCCTCTACATGCTCGATGCGGCGGGGCGCAATCTTGGAAATGTGAACCATTCCCTCTTTGCCCGGTGCGAACTCGAGGAAGGCGCCAAAGTCCTTGATCGATACAACCACGCCCTCAAGGACCTGTCCCTCGTAGAAGTCCGTGGTGATGATGCTGATCATTCTCTTGGCATCAGCCATACCCTGTGCATCCGTGCCGCAGACAGAGACCTTTCCGTCATCACTGATATCGATCTGGCACCCGGTGCGCTTGATGATCTCATTGATCGTCTTGCCGCGCTGTCCGACAACGTCGCCGATTCTCTCCGGATCAATCTGTACCATATCAATCTTGGGTGCGTACTTGCCAACCTGCGGGCGAGGCTCTGCAATAGCCTGGCTCATAACACCGTTCATGATGAACTCACGAGCCTCCTTGCAGCGTGCAAATGCACCTTCCACAATGGCTCTTGTGAGACCGTGGATCTTAATGTCCATCTGGATGGCCGTAATGCCGTCGTGGGTTCCGGTTACCTTAAAGTCCATATCGCCGAAGAAATCTTCCAGCCCCTGAATGTCCGTCAGAAGGACGAAATCTTCGTCGGTCTCACCGGTTACCAGGCCGCAGGAAATGCCTGCCACCTGCTTCTTGATCGGAACGCCGGCATCCATCAAAGCCATGCAGGAAGCACAGGTGCTGGCCATAGACGTTGAGCCGTTGGACTCCATGGTCTCTGATACGCAGCGGATCGCATACGGAAACTCCTCCACAGAAGGAAGAACCGGAAGAAGTGCTCTTTCTGCCAGTGCGCCGTGACCGATCTCACGACGTCCCGGTCCTCTGGAAACCTTGGTCTCGCCGACGGAATATGCCGGGAAATTGTACTGATGCACATATCTCTTCTCGGTGATGTTGGGATCCAGCCCCTCTACGCGCTGTGCATCCGACAAAGGAGCCAGAGTGCAGACATCCACGATCTGGGTCTGTCCGCGATGGAACATCGCAGAGCCATGGACTCTCGGAATCAGGCCAACCTCTGCGTGGAGCGGACGGATCTGGGTCAGCTCACGACCATCCGGACGCTTGTGATCCTTAAGGATCATCTTGCGAACCGTCTTCTTCTCATACTGATATACTGCATCGCCAAGCTGTGCAAGATAGGCATCGTTTCCTTCAAAGGCAGATTTAAGTCTCTCGGTAATCTCTGCCACTGCCGCTTCGCGGGTCTGCTTGTCATCCGTGAATACTGCCTGCTCCATCTCCTCCGGAGGAACAATCTTCTTGATGTCCTCGAACATCTGCTCCGGAACAGCTACGGAAATGTACTCCTGCTTGGGCTTGCCAACCTCACTCTGGATGAAGCTGTAGAACTGAATGAGCTCCTGATTAACAGCATCCGCTTGGTAGATATACGAAATCATATCTGCCTCAGGAATCTCGTTAGCGCCTGCCTCAATCATCAGAATGCGATCCGCAGAGGAAGCAACCGTCAGGCAAAGATCCCCCTCGTCCCACTCCTTCTGGCTGGGATTGATGATGATTTTGCCGTCCACAAGTCCGACCTGGGTTGCTGCGCAGGGGCCGGCAAACGGAATATCCGAAATGGTCGTTGCAAGCGGTGCACCCATCATGGCAACCAGCTCCGGACGGCACTCCGGATCCACGCTCATAACCATGCACTCCAGTGTCACATCGTTGCGCATGTCCTTCGGGAAGAGCGGACGCATCGGACGATCGATAACACGGCTCGTCAGAACCGCATTGTCACTTGCCTTTCCTTCTCTTTTCTTGAAGCCGCCGGGGATCTTGCCGACAGCATAGAACTTCTCGCTGTATTCCACGGACAGCGGGAAGAAATCCACGCCATCACGCGGTGCAGCGGACTCGGTTGCTGTGCACAGCACGGTCGTATCGCCGTAGTGCATGAATGCGCAGCCGTTTGCCTGCTTGCCGAATCTGCCGATGTCCACGGAGAGTGTTCTGCCTGCCAGCTCCATGGAATAGGTTGTGTATGTTTCCTTCTTCTCTACGTTGTAATTCATTCGTTTTCCTGCTCTTCCTTCCGGGGGTCCTTCGTCCCCGGATTGCAACCACTTGCCTGTCTAACCGGTACATCGATTTTCAAATAACCGGCCTAATTAACTGGCCCTTCTTATTTGGTAACTTTTAGCGCCCGCATTTCGATTTCCCTTCGGAAACCCCTGATGTGACAGGTGCCAAACAGCTACTAATATCGTAAAAGGCGACGCCGGGCCGGCTTGTCACCAGGCCTACGCGCCGCCTTCTATGTGATGTTATAAAGATTACTTTCTGATGCCAAGCTTCTCGATCAGTGCACGATACTTCTCAAGGTCTGTCTTCTTGAGATAGTCAAGAAGTCCTCTTCTCTGACCAACGAGCTTAAGAAGTCCTCTGTTGGAATGATAGTCCTTCGGATTCTTCTTCATGTGCTCAGTGAGCTCAGTGATTCTGGCAGTAAGAATGGCAATCTGAACCTCCGGTGAACCGGTGTCGCCTTCCTTGCGGCCAAACTCTTTAATGATTTCTGCTTTCTTCTCCTGTGCGATCATTGTCTCCTCTTTCTGCCCGTCCGCAGCAAACGCTTTCGGGTCTTGCACAACCTCCCGATCCTAAGAAATGGCTGCCGCAATGTGCTAAACTGCAAATCTGCGACCGGAGTACCGATTTCTGAGCATGGGAAACCACATAACGAATCGATGCTACCACACAGAGGCATCGATTGCAAGAGTGAATTCACAATTACTGTACAGACGCCGGCCGGCAACAAGTCCCGGCGGCGTCTATACAGTAACGATTAGAGCCTTCCATCTCCAATCCAGTCCTCTAACGGAGGATTGACACCAGCCTTCTCCCACGGATAAGATCGCCCCTTGCCACAATAGGCACAGAGGGCTGCAGGCGCAGACAAGAATTCAAACAAAGACTCAGCTGTCAGATTCTCATCATATAGATCCATGACTGACTTCGGAAAATCTATATTCAACGCATAGTGGTTGATAAGAACCGGAAGCTTCATACCAATCGAACACTTTGAAATCTTTCCTCCCTCTATAGTATGACATTCCGCCTCCATACACATGAATTCCGTTTTTTCACAGTCGGAATCTCCTTCCAATCGCAACTGTGAAGAAAAAGAAATTGCATCGTGCCCATAGATGCACGGTATCCCTTCCTCCGTCAATTTGTCAGCAACATTCTTTACAAAAGTCTTGACTGGCGGATACAGTGTAACAGAAAACTGTGCCTTTGTCTGTCTCATTGCAGCCTTCAAACGATCATCTATGCCCGCCAGTTTGATTCCGTTTGTAACCACGCTGATAGTGGCATTCGGGTAAATCCGTCTTGTTTCTTCTACAAAGCGATAAAGCTCTTGATTCAAAAGCGGTTCTCCGCCCAAGAGACGGATCTCACCAATATGATCAATCAGCTCGTGTACTCTCGCAAGATCACGGACAAACTCATCCAGATTCCCGAATTTCACCTCGCTCAGCGGCGAAAAATGCGTACACCCCTTACATTTCAGGTTGCAGTGGTGCGTCACTTCAAATTCCAGGAAATGAATAAATGGAATTGTCTTCTTCTTCATAAATGAAGAAAGCGAACCGCATTCCTGCAGTTCCAATTGAAAGGACGCATAATCCATAATCCAGATTCGATCGAATCCAATTCCCAGTTGTCTCACCGTCTTCAGTATATTTTTCTCCAGCATACTGCCATAGGTAGGAATCAGTATCTTTTCTGTCTCCGCTGCACAGATTTGTCCCGGAAGAACAGACATACTGTTTTCGAATGTTTTCTGGGCCATCTTTGGATTGGTCTCAATAAAACAAGTATTTTTTTGTTCCTCTTGTGTGAGCAGGTGATACATTTTCACAGAAAGGCTATTTCTTCCCCAAATGTAAAACATATTTCCTCCTTACTTGCACAGCAACTCTTCTGTTCTATTTATAATCCGCACCATCGTCTCCTCATCCCAAACATCAATGTCCGGATGTAACATTAAATGAAGCCCATTTTCATCTTCCCATAGGAAATCGCCTCGATTGAACTGCTCATAGGATATCTGTCCAATTATTACATAGCGTTCCTTAATGATTGCATCCGGAAAAATTTCCGAGACGACAAACGGAAGAAGATTCGGTTCTTCCTGCAGTCCAAATGCTGCCCGATAAATTTCATCCGCATTCAGAAAGCTATACCGATCAGCCTTCAAATAGGAATTCATAAAATCTTTTTCTGTATCGTTTTGACGGATACGGATGGGGACGGTGTTCACGATGCAGCCAACCATTTTGTCCATATTCTCCACATCCATAGTTCTGCCAGAAACAGCTACATTAAAAACGGTGTCCGTCAATCCTAGAACATCCATAATCGCTCTTCCATATTGGCAAAGCATATATGCTGATATTGAGACTGCATTGGAATGGCAAAATTCCCGAATTTTTCCGGCTTTCTCATTGTCAACCACAATGTGACAACGCTTATAGTTTGGTCGGCCAGTCCTTTTGACATTGATTGGCATCTGAGGAATCGTTGTGCCAACAAGATAATTTTTCCAGAATTCTCGTGCCTGCTCCCTTACAGCTTCCTCACCCGTACTGTCGAGATAGGAAATATAATTGTCCTGTTCCTGAAGCGGCCACTCAGAAAGGAGCTCATTCATAATAATACGTTCACTCATCCCATCCACGACGCGATGATCCACGCGAAGGACCAACGCAGTTCTATCATTAGCAATTCGAATCGCACTGACAAAAACGAGGTCTCTCTTTTCCGGATTACTCTGCAGCAGGTTGAATTTCATGTTTATATATTCTCTCTGCTTCTGTGTCATATTTCCGGTATCATCACCGATTTTTCGAAGATCTGCATATTCCCAGCGAATAGGCCTTTTTTTAAGAGCTTTTGTATAATACCTGCCCTGATCCTCAAGGAAGCTACTGCGAAATGCAGGATGGCAATATTCGAGTTCCAGGACCTTTTTCTCCAGTTCGTCCTTCTCGATCCCACGGAAGGCCAAAACACTGGAAACGACTTGCAGATGATCTCTAATCCACAGGCTCTGCATATCTGTACAGCGAACCAGCTTTGAGACCTGCTTCTTTGCAACGAAATCTCCCTCTGTCTCCTTCCGTTTTTTCTCCTTCATTTTGGAGGCCAACTCCTCAATGCTCATGGAGTTTACAAAATCGTCCAAACGTAGTGAAAAACCTGCCTCCGCCAGATCATTGATCAAAATCACGGCATTCAGAGAATCTACCCCCAGCACCATCAAATTAGATCCTGCGCCAATAGAACTTGCCGGCACTTTGAGAAGAGCTGCCGCAGCATTTGCAATCAGTTGCTCCTTCTGTGTCAGTTCTCGAGAACCCTTTCCAAGATCCTCTTCCTCAACAGGAAGGGAAGAAAGCGTCTTAAAGTCAACCGTCCCCTTCCTGGTAACCGGCATCTCATCAAGCTTTTTGAAATAAACCGGCACCATATACGGCGGAAGGCTGCTGCGAAGGTATCGGCATAATATATCGATATCCGCCAGTTTTCCGTTTTCTCCTTCGTAGTAAGCACACAGTAGCTCTCTTCCAGCTTTGTTGGAATGCGCAAGCACAACGCAGCAATTTCGTATACCCGGAGCAGAATTTAACGCTTTTTCAATTTCCGGAAGCTCAATTCTCTGTCCATGATACTTGATCATTCGGTCATTTCGTCCGAAAAGCTGTATGCTCCCATCTTCATGGATCATTCCCGTGTCACCGGAGCGCACAAACCGTTGTTCACCAATCACAAGGTTCTTGCTCTCATAAAGTTTCTTGGCCTCAATCGTGTCACTAAGCAGGTATCTGTCAAACAACGTCGGCGAAGAAACCACAAGCTCTCCCCTTTCTCCAACTCCAAGGGGGATCCCCGATTCATCCACCGTGCAGATTTGTACCATAGGAGACGGAATCATCTTGGCATCATTGCGAAGGTCCTGCCATGTAATTCCGTAGCATTCTGTCTGTCCATAAAGGTTGAGAATACTTCCGTCAAAGTGCGACATACTCTTTAGCTTTTCCTGTAGTTCTCTCGAAACAGGTTCCGCCAGAAAACAAAGGCATCTTACTGCCGATAAAGCCCGGTAAAACTGCTGATTCTCCAGAAAAATCTGAAGCTGCGACGAAATAAATGTCACACAAAACGTTCCACCGTCTTCCAGAATCCGGCAGGTTTCCTTGATGGAGCCGCTTTCGTCCTCTTCCAACAGCACCAACCGTTTCCCGTTCATCAGCGCCGCACCATATTCATAATGGTAGGCTCCTGCAAATCCATGACTGAGTCTTGCAAGAACCGAATCAAATTCTTCCGGTACCACGCCGGCTTCTCCAAGCTTGTATGGAAACTGGTCAAATAAAAAACCGACCGAATACTGATTCTGCACAACCCCCTTCGGCTCCCCGGTAGATCCCGACGTATACAGGATCATTGCTGGATCCGTTCCTTCAGCCATCGACACATTCCGTGTTTCTGAACTGCCCGTAACACCGTCGAGCTGTTCTTGCATAAGCTCTCTGTAATTATGAACATCGATAACAAGCTTCGCTTTTACATTCTTTTGAATCAGTGCGAATCTCTCTTCCGGAGTATTGGGCACAACCGGCACAAATGCCGCTCCTGCTTTGAAGATGCCATACATCGACAAAACCATCTCAACTGTACGGCCCATGCGGACGATTACAGCACATCCCGGCCCGCATTTTCTTTTGATCAGATTGGCTGCGATACGGTCTGTCAGGAAATCAAACTCGCCGTAAGTAATCCGCTGCCCACCGCATTGTAAAGCAACCGTTTTCGGATCAAACGATCCTTTTTTACTTAAAACCAAATTCTGTATAGTAATACCAGACATGCCTATATCCTCCACCGTTCTTACAATCTTTCTATAATCTCATCATCCAACCCTTTCTCACCAACAGACGGATTCAAATCACGAATGGCAAGAAAGTTCTCATCCACAAGTTTTTTTCTTATAAGATAAAGAACCCGTGTTCCGGCAGAAGAAAGATACGTAACATCCCTCATGCTGATTTCAACCTTGCTAACCTGATCCTTATAGCTTTCAAAACACTCCAGGATCTTCGGCGCACTCAGCGTGTCAACTCTTCCGGAGAGCCGCATTCTTAATGTATCCTTCTCCACCGAAAATTCCAAAGCAAAATCATCTTCCAAATTGGTTGTCTCAAATTCACTTTGCAACATAAGTGATGATACAAAAGTAAATTTCTTCTGCATAACCTTCCGTAGTTTCCGCACAATGTTGTTCGGCAATTTTGAGAAAGCCAAAAGGTCCGGATTCTCCGGCAAGAGCGGGCATCTTTTTGCCTCAAGTCCAGCTTTTCTAAAAAGCTCCATGTCCTTGCGAAGCGGACGCTTCGCCGTTTCTTTGGTAATTCCGCCATTAGAGGCCCAATTGTACATTGTAAAGATCATCCCGATCGTCGGCATAAACTTCCTGAAAGGATATATGGATCGAATTACATTGGCGAAAAGATATCCATTTCCCGGATCTGTCGTAACATAAATTGAACCCTCATGCTCGTGCATAATCCGCGCGATATTCTCCCGTACTGTCTGCGCCTCTGCCGCCGTAAGGTACATTCCAAGCCCTTCCACCACAATACAAATCGATCCGTCTATTTGATCCGTTATATTGCGAAGAGATGCATAATTTGTTGCATCAACGGCATGATATTCGCAGTTAGTAAGTCCAAGTTCACGGGCAATCGGCGAGAGCTCCTCTACTACAATCGGGAAATCAGCACCGTAATAATGGAATCCTTCCCTGGCAAGCTGCATGCCTCGCGGAGAATACCCACACGCAATGTCCAGCACATATCGGCAGCCAGATGAACGAATGTAATGATTGATGGAGTTATAACGAATCTCATGAATAATCGGATTGAGAAAACACATTTCTTCCGAATACGGTATGGCAGAAGCATTCATTTTATCCAACCCTATCCGTTTCCCAAATTCCAATGCCTCTGGAATACCCGCCAGATACAACCAGTATGAAGTCAACTTTGCTGTCTCAAATGCTCTATTGGAATCCCCTTTGAAATTATCGGACATACCCCATCTCCTTCGTTAGTCCTGTACTTCGGCAATCAGCATAGTCTCCATGAGTATCGTTCCAATGACAGGATGGCGAATCTTAAACTTATAGCCCAGTCCTAAATTCTCCAACATGGGCTTAATCGTATAAAAGTCAGAAGCATTGTGATAAATACTGATCAGCAGCGTAGGTCTTTGACTGCGGATGGTGTCCATTGCCCCGGCAAGAAGGAGCTGCTCCGCTCCTTCTACATCCGTCTTAATTAGTCCAACACTTAAATGATTCTCTCTCACGAAGTCATCCACAGTCGTAACATCAACCATTTCTGTACCAATGTATGGCATCTTGCTCTTTTCAACATAAGCATTGGTTGCGCTAACAACTGCATTTGTCATTTCTACCGTTCCCCTTTCATTGCCTAGCGCATACTTGCATGGAACCACATTGGAAAGACAATTCATGTCAATTGTTTTCAGCATATCCCGATAGTTTTTATCTGTCGGTTCAAATGCGTAAACTTTTTTTGATGTCACCCTCGAAAATAGAAGCGCAGAATCGCCAATATAAGCGCCAGCATCAATAATATCCTTATCCGCAAATCTCTCCGGCTGTTCAATATCCCTTAGCCCGCATCCATCCACAAATACACAAGCCTCAAAGCGAGAAGTCGGCAGCAGGAACCCATGATAGAAATAACAATCCTTCGAAAGACGCAATATTTCCTTTTCAAAATGTTCCTCAATAAAGAAAAGCTGCTTCATCTCTTCGTCGGTAAACTCCGGTAGCAAATTTCCCTCTGAGGCCTTTAGAATCTGCAGACGTCGGATAATCTGCGTCACCTGCTGGACGCTTTCTTCATCCAGCCCATTGATAAGTGCAAGAAATTTATCCCTGAAGGTAGGATCCTCCTCCTCGCAAACCGGAAAATTTCTGTAGTACCCCTTCTCAATGTGTTTGTCTTCCAGTCTTTTGTGACCTGTCGGCAAAACATTAGATGCCTTTGCGGTAGAAAGTGAATTAAGCTTTGCATAAATCTGATTCATCTTATTTGACAGTTGGTCTATTCTCTGATTGAGCTCCTGTTTTTCATTTTCCGTCATAGCACTCCTCTTTCTGATTCGGTAACTACTCAAAGCTGCATTTGTGCATCGCTCTTATCGTATACCCCCGTCAACCACCGAGATAAGATCTCGTCATATTTCGCAATAATCTCGTCAGTCATATAAAGGTCGTTATGGAAATTCCTCTGAAATTCCAAAATAGTGATGTTCTTGCAAAGACTCTTTACCGTCCCAATCTTAACTGCCTGCGTCGTATAATCATAATCTAGCCGCGCATCCAGATAGAGCACCGGTCCTTCATACTTTGTATTAGTTTTAATGGTTCTCATCAAATCAATAACCGCATTCTGCTTCTTAATAATTTGGTCAATCGGCTCTCGCACCGTAGAATTTCCATACTTCTTGCTGTTTTTCTGTACCATCTGAATGTACGGGTCTTTCTCTGTAAGGATCGGAAGCACCTTTCCTGGATGCATCAGCTG
>CAVKRN010000016.1:8469-10683 GCA_963658695.1 bacterium | reverse complement strand
TCTCGCCACTTGATTTTTCCCATTCAGCAGCCAGAGAAAGTGCCAGCTGCCCTCCAAAGGAAAAACCAGCAAATCCCCAGAGCTTGTTTCCTTCCGGGAGCATTTTGGCCACTTCATTGCGATAAAATTCGACCAATGCACTGTAGTCATACGCATCACAAACATCGCTGATGTGATCCAGAAACGGCTCGATTTCAAGAACATTAAAATATTTGCTCCATTTTTCGCAAATCCTTCCAAGGCCGCTTACCGGAATAATGCCGTGAATCAAAACGACAACATCCTTCGCTCCATCGTAATTCTCATAAAACCAGACAGCCTGCTTTCTGCTGTTTACAATATCTCGAATATTCTTAGCGCGCATGACACCAGAGACAGTAATACGAGAATCGTACTTTTCCGCCTCCGTAACAAACTGAACAGCCAGAATAGAGTCCATTCCAAGTTTCATCAGATCATCCGTCACACCAAAGCGGATATCCGGAAGAAGCTTCGAAGCAACAGCTAAAAGCTCTTTCTCCACATAGTTTTCCGGAGGAACGTCCTGTGTCATGGAATCAAAATCAGGTGCTGGAAAGGCCTTTCGATCGACCTTTCCGTTTACATTTCTTGGAAATGCATCCATTGCAATCCAATATAGCGGCACCATGTACCGTGGCAACTTCGAAGATGCATATGCAGTGAGCTCCGCAGCTGCCACAGCTTCCTTCTCACGATCTGGCAGATAATAACAAACCAGCATTCCTGCATTGTTCCTATTGAGAACCATGCAGACCGCATCCTTCACTCCGTCAATCGTTACAATGGTCGATTCGATTTCGCCCATCTCCACGCGCTGCCCATTTATCTTGGTCATATTGTCTTTTCTGCCGCAGTAATAGAATGTATTGTTCGAATCGAACTGCATCAAATCACCCGATTTATACATTCTTCCCGCAAGGAACGGACAATCCACAAATTTTGCCGCAGTATCATCTGGTCTGTTTCGATATCCCAACGCAACAGCGTCATTTACGATGCACAATTCCCCAGGCACTCCCGGTTCTGTGATCCGATTGCCTTCCTCATCCAGTAAAAATAACGTATTTCCCGGCAGAGCTTTACCAAGAAGATTCCACGGATCACCTGGCTTTGCAATTCTCCCAATGACTGCCGCTGCCTCCGAGGATCCATAGATTTCTGCGATCTGTGCAGAAATCTCCGGAATCTGCTTGGCTTTTTCTCCGGCAGTAATGACACATTTGATCGGAAGTTTGGCTCCCGGAGCAAATACCACAGAGATCATGTTTGGAATCATGAACATCGTCGTGATGTTGTTTTCAATCACTCGCTTTACGGTTATGGACTGATTCAGTAGCTCTTCATCGCTGAAAATATAAAGATTACATCCCACTGTAAGTCCCGAGAAAAGGTCATAGGTCGATGCTGCGTAAGAAAAGCTTACAATATTGCCGATACACTCCTCTGGTCCCGGCTTATAAAAGCTGTGTCTTGCTTCAATATGATTATTGATATAGTAATACGTATCAACAACGCCCTTGGGCTTCCCTGTGGAACCCGAGGTATACGTCAAAAAGGCAGGCTTCTTAAAATCAGACCGATCAATGTGCTGCATCTGTTTGGGATCCATCGCCTGATAATCCGTAAGGATATCATCCATGAAGATCAAAGGGTACGCAGCGCTCCCCGCAAACGCAGCTGCCGCCTCTTTCGTCGTTACAATACCGGCGACCGTTGCATCCTGCATGATAAAGTCAAAACGATCTGACGGAACATCGGGTGATGCATAGACATAACTGCTTCCGCTCTTTAAAACACCAAGAAATGCCGCCAATGCTTCCTTTTTTCTTGGAAAAAGAACCCCAATATTGCGGTATCCCGTACCGGACTCCGCAGATGAACAACATCCCTCTTCTGTTGGATGAATTGCAAGAATTCTTCTTGCCACAAGATCTGAAAGAACATTCAACTCACCGTAGGTTTCGCTACCCATTTCGTCAGACACTGCTTTATTGTCCGGATATTTTTCTGCAGTCTTTAAGAACATCTCCACGATCGTTTCATTCTTCATCCTGTTCCTCACTTTCCAACACCAGCATAAATCTACACTTCCATCATTCCGTTTTCAGTCAGGCGCCTTTGCATCGCATCTGTCACCTTCCGAAATGATTTTTCCAAAATCTTTGCTGCATTAAAATGGAAATAGATTTTGAT
>CAVKRN010000016.1:0-8459 GCA_963658695.1 bacterium | reverse complement strand
CATCATTCCTCTTGACAATGAAATTCCCCATGAACATCTTTTCATAATCCATTTCTGACAATTTGCGAAACATCCCGTCTGCAGTAATCTCCGGGAAAATCTCAGAAATCAGAAACGGTGCCAATTTAGGCGGCATTTCCAGACCGCAAGCCTGCTTCCAGATGACTGGAAGCGGGACAAAACTATTCTGTTCTGTCAGAAGATTTCCATTCTGAAAATCGCTGGCCGTATCTTCCTTGCGGATAACTACCGGAACATATTCAATAAAACATCCGACTGCCCGGTCCATCCCCCTCACCGGTATACCTCTTCCAAATGTCAGAATCTGCATGACCAGTGCTTCCTTGTCCAACGCCTCCAGAAGTGACTTTCCATACGTAAACATCAAATACCCAACGGGCGATACCTTCTCTTTCAGACTTTGCTCGTAGAGCTTTCTAGTTCCTTTCTCTCCCAAAGATAAGGTTGCACCTTTGAATACCGGCATCGGCTCCCCCTCACCTTCTTTGGTCTCCACCTCCGGAAATGCGGAAAATTCCACATTCTTCAGGTACTGCGTATAAAAGCCAATTCCCCTTTCAATGTTCTCCTTTCTTCCAATATAGGCAAGGTACTGTCGATAGCAATCCTCTTTATAATCCAGCTCCTTGCAGATCATCTCCTGTATCAGGATATTCATACTAGCACCATCAATGGATGCATGATTTCCGGTAATTACAATTACACTGGCATCGTCACGGACTTGAAAGCAGGCTGCCTCAAATGAAACCACCCCCTCAATGCCAATCAGCGCATTCATCAACTGCTTTTTGAAGTTCTCAATATATGTTTTTTGCTGACTGCCAAGCACATCGTCTCCGGCAGTATCATCCTGCAGATTCCTTAGATCCGCATAATCCACCAGACAAAGAATTGACTTCTCACCTTCTTGCTGCGCACCTTCTCCCGCTTTTTTTACAGAAGAGATACATATCTCCTCCATTGATCGAATCGTCTGGGAAGGCATGCCATTTTCAAAGAAAGCCTGCATGCGCAGCGCCGGGTGTTTTCTCAGCAGCGTATGAACCCGCTCGCAGAATTTCTCCTCGTTATAGACTGCAGACGTCAGAAAGTCTTCCGTGACATACAATCCGCGGCTTTTTTTATTAAAATCAATCTCCGTCCCCCAGTAAATCTGAACTCCCGTAGCCGGGTACCGGTCCGCAGCATCCATCTCATCGCTTCCCTGTGCCTTCTGCAATAATTCAGCCAGATCACTCAGAATGGGATTTTCAAAAATCTCTCCTACCGAAACCGTCAGACCTGCTTCGCCCAGCTCACTGATGATATGAAATGCCATCAGTGAATCCATACCCAGACGAAACAAGTTGTCTTCCGGAAGGGCACGCTCTCCTGTCACCTCTGAAACAACGCGACATAAAATCTCCGTGTACTGTGGATTTCCCGCTCCCTGTGTGTTGTGCGACTGTTCCGGAACATATGGTCTGTTTTCCAATTCCTTGTAATCTCGTTTTCCGTTTGCATTCAGTGGAATTTGGTCCAGCTGTACCATGCCAACCGGAATCAATGTGACTGGAAGATAGTCTGTAAGGAATCTCCGTAGTTGGCTTATATTTACTTTTTCTCCCTCAGCACATACGTAATACGCGGAAAGAATCTCAACACCTCTCTCTGACCGACCGACCACAACTGCACACTCCGAAATCCCTGGAAAACGGCAGATATTCTGCTCAATATCTGCCAATTCCACACGCATTCCATGATATTTGACCATCCTGTCTCTGCGCCCCTGGATTTCAAGAAAGCCCTCTGCATTTCGGACACCGATATCCCCCGTGCAAAAATACGAAATTCCATTTTCCTGTATTACGCGCGCATCTACACCTGCATATTTCAAGAACTGATGCTTCGAGGAAACCACAATTTCCCCCTGCTTTCCCCTTTCCACTAACTGCCCTTTTTCATCTATCAGCTGCAACTGTGTATCCGGCATCAGCCGCATACAGTTATAATCATCCTCTCTTTCATTCTGGCATAAGATTAGTCCACATTCCGTAGAACCATACACATTTAAAATGCATAATGCAGAATCTGCCTGCCGGACGATATTGTGCAGAATCTTTTCCGATGTATGCTCGCCGGCCAAAATCAGTGTATGAAGGGCTTTAAATTGTCTGCAAAAATCGTCTGATTTCAGATAGCTTTCAATCTGAGACGGTGTAAGAAAGATACATGTATTGTTGTATTGTTTCATCATTCTTCCAACACAACGTACCGAATTTTGCTCTTCCTGGTTCAGGATGACAACCTTTTTCGCGTGAAACAATGCCATAGGAATTTCAAACAAATAGGCACTCACGAAATTAATGTTTGTCTTGGCAATCACTGTATCAAAGCCACCGCACGGGATTCCCACCTCTTCAATATCCAAAGGAAACTGAACCATAAACCCAAGAGTACTCTCCTGCGTATGCAGAACTCCCCTTGGCCTTCCGGTAGACCCGGAGGTGAACAAAATGAGTGCTGTATCTTCCGGTTTTGCGTATACGACAGTTTCACTGCCGTATACGGGATCCGCAAGAAGCTCCTCATAAACATCATCCGTGATCGTAAGATCAACTGAAATCTGTTGATATATATCCTGCACTCTCTTTGTCGGCATATCCTCCGGAATCGGTAGCAGCGCAGCACCAGATTTAATAATCCCATACAGTGCCAGAAACAGCTTTTCCGTTCTCTTCATACAAAGAGCCACTGTTTTCCCTGGATACATTCCTCTCTTTACAAGCGATTTTGCAAGATGCGCCGTTACTGCCTCATATTCCGCAAAGGATACCTCTCGTTCTCCACACACAAACAGGATCCGTTCTGAGTCATTCCATTGCTGACTGGAAAGCACCGCCTGTTGCAAGGTTTTCATATTAAGGATTCGTTCTTTTGCATTCATAGACCCACCTTTGCTAAACCATTGTCATTTTAAACCTCGAAGCACTTTTCCCGTTTCTGTTTTGGGAAGAGGTTTCCCTTCCACAGTGATCAGGCGGATCACTTTATGATTTGGCTGCCCTTCATTTAATTTTTTAATCTTATTAACTAGATCTGTCTCATCTGAACAACAGTCCGAATAAACCTTCACTGCAAGCCTGTCATTTGCAGCATACACAAGGCATTCCTTCACTTCCGGAATTTGATATATTCTTTTTTCAAGCTCTTCCGGAATGATATTCTCACCGTTGGATAGAATAATGATGTTCTTTTTCCGTCCCACCAGGAACAGAAACCGATCCTCATCGATATAGCCGATATCACCGGTATGAAGTTTATTATCTATTAGAATCGATGCTGTTTCTTCAGGATCCTTGTAATACCCGTCAAAAACACATGCTCCCTCTACAACAATCTCACCGCACCCATTCTCATCCGGATTCTCTATGGAAATCTTAAGACAATCCAGAATATGTCCCACAGACCCCGACTTTGTAATGATCTTCCCGTCTCTTTCCGCTGATACTGATACCGGACCTGCCGTTTCTGTCATTCCGTAATCGGATGTCACTTCAATTCCAAACGCAAGGAATCGATCTCTGATTTTCTGCGGAAGCGGAGCTCCGCTAGTACGAATTGCTCTAAGGTTAGAGCCTATCATTTCTCGCACCTTCTGCGCATTCTTTGACTCAAGGACACCGTACAGTAGCATCGCCTGTGCTGGTACCATAAAAGAAACCTTCGGATTTACATACTTATACTCATCAAACAAATATTTCAGCCCCGAGCTTAAATATGCAGTCACCCCTGTCATAAGAGCACCGCGCAGATCTCCCAATCCCGCAATGTGAAACAGCGGAAGCGTAATAAGACATTTATTCTCATTGTCCGCCATATGAAGATCCTGCCACACTTTTCTTTCCAGTATCAAGCTTTCCTGTCGGAGAATGGCTAACTTGCGCTTGCCACCGGTTCCTGATGTAAACATCATCAAACAAGGCTGTTTGTCGGAAATGTAGTCATTCAACCACTCCCGAGCACCAGCTTCGAGGGCTCTTTTTCCTTCCTCCACAAACTTCATAACATTCAAAAGGCTCTGCGCACAATCATCCTGCAGTAAAGAATCATCATCTGCAAAGCAGACTGCTGCATCGCAAAAATGAATCTTTTCAAGAAGTACATCCTGTTGCTCATTGCCGTCAATCGGCACAACACAAATATCGCTGCAAACGGCAGTAATAAACACAAGCACCCAGAGAAAGCTTTGCCCACCAATCAAAGCAATTGTCTTTCCCTTAAGTCCGTACCTATAGAAAGCCGTCCCAAGCGCAGCAACGTCCCCCATCAGCTCTTGGTACGAGATGCTCTCTACACCATTTGTTTCTTTGTCAAGCCATTCCAATGCAGCTTTTTGGGGAACGCTGCAGCCACTTTGAAAAAAATAATGCTTAAATGTATTTTCTGCGCAACCTACCGCTATTGTCTGACACAACTCCAACATGTTTTTTGAGTAATTCATATTTTGTCTCCCAAGAAAACCGTCTATATATCCGATTTCTCCCGATGGCCAGTAATTGCCTCTAGAATCTTTCCCATTCCAACAGCTTTAAAAAGGATCAGACTTACTCTTAATAAAATCGTACTCTTGCCACCCTGAGTAGGCAGCACCGCAGCCGTAAATGCATTTTCTTCCTTCTCCAGTACCTTTCGGAATCCACAAACAAACGCTTCCGTCTGATCCGGAGAAAGGTAGGATATGTCCTTATACAAGACTCGTACTGACCGAGAGCTGATTTTCATCTGAGCGCCAGCATTGTACTCTTTGATGATCTCGCAGATTCCTTCCTCTGCTGCCGTTTTATCAATGCGAACCTCTGTTTCTACCTCTCGATTCACATAGGTCTTGTTACTCTTCATCTGCTCCGGCTTCACAAAGGGAAGATACATTTGTATCTGTGACATAAGCTGTTTTCTCATTCCCGGCTCCATATCCGCGTTGCTGGCGATGACTCCGAACATTCCCAGCATTGTCCAGATATATCCCCCGGGCGAAACATTATTTTTTAGCGCAAGCTTTACAATCTTCCTCACCGGTTTCAGGTAATCCTCTACACCATATCCTTTTTTGCTCATCATGCTCTGCAGCAGAGAATCACCATGCTGCATATACGTATATGCAGTAATATTTCCTATTACACAAATCTTTTCCGCCCTCAGATAGCATTCAAAAGAAAACAACATATCTTCTGTCAGAAGGATTTCTTCGTCAAAGCGAATGCTATTTTCGAAAATAAGATTTCTGCGGATTACCTTGCATGCAAGCATCATCGGTGCTCCATACAAAAGTCGTCCCATGCTGTCAGCATCATGAGGCACCATATATCCATGCTTCATCACCGGAAAATCCAACGGAAGTGGAACCTCAAAAATCTCCTCAGACTCCGCTTTGCTCTCGGCTCTACCAATGACAATATCGATTCCCTCCGTTTGCATCTTATTTACAGCTTCCAGAAGGAACGCCCCGTTTACTTCATCATCACCATCCAGAAAATAAACATATTTTCCCTGTGCTGCCTCAAGGCCTGTATTACGCGGAGAACTAGGAGTAAACGCCTGATCATGTTTTTCAATAATCCTAACATTTGGATGCTCTCGGAATCTTGCCTGCATGGTATCCAAATCAATGGTATTGGTATTATGCAGAACAATAATCCACTCCCAGTTTGGGAGAAGTGCAGGCAGAACCGATTGCTCCGTCCTGCTAAAAATCTCTATGTCAATATTGTGGAACGGTGTAATTATTGAAAGAACGACTTCACCCATATCCGATCCCCTCTTCTACGCAGCATGCCTTACAGGTTGACCCACATTTTCTTGTAATTCATAGATTCTCTATACAGGATTCGAACAATTTCTTGATTAACCTCCGGATACTTTGCTCTCAACCTGTAAATCTCGCAGCAAGGAACCGACAATATGGTTACGCCCTTTGACTTGGCAATTGCTGTTATCTCCGGTTTGGGAGCTTTTGCGATACCTGCCATAGAAAGCACATCGCCGGCCTTACAGATTTTCACCGGATCCAACCAACCATCTATTGACTTGCAGGCAAGCTCCACATACCCGGAAATCACAATCGGTAAGCTCCCAAGATGCATATCTGCTGAAAAAATAATATCTTCCTCCAGATATGTCCGGAGCTCCGCCTCAGTAGTCGCTACCATAAGTTCATCCCATTCCACACATCGAAAGATCGTCGTCTTATGAAGCAACATGGTTTTCTTGAGATGCTCAGCCTGTTTCATCTGTGCCGTATAGTCAAACACAGTTGCATCAAGTCCAGAAATCTGTCCGATTTGTATTTTCTCTTCGTGCAAACAAATCAGATTCAATACATTTTTATAGGTTTCTGCATACATCTCTACCGTTTCTTTGGAGAATACGGCACCATTGTATCCAATCCCAAGTTCCAGATCATCCGTTCCTTGGCGAAAATAAATAGCTAAATCTTCCGACAAATTATCATACACTGTGCCGCTTAGAACCTTAAACCCTGGGATCTGTATGCCCCCCCCGCTCACAGTATTGCTTCCAGTAAAATTATGGCAATTTAAAACATGATTAAAAAGAGGTGTCTTCCGTCCAATGGCTTTTTGGATCTGATCCAATGTGCAATGAGAATACTTCATAGATGTGGTGAAATCTTGCTGCACCTTGCTTACCACTATGTCAAATGTCATGGAATCTTCTAACTGCATTCGAACCGGCAACACTCTGACGAAGCCTCCCAGTATCATCATACTCTGGTAAACCTCCGCTTCTCTTCCGGAGGTAACGGCACCAAAGAGAATGTCCGATTTCCCTGTAATTCGACTAAGCATGATCCCCCAGGCCGTCTGGAGCAGATTGTACATTGTCACTTTATATTTTTTCGCAGCCGCCACCAATGCATGTTTGATTTTCTCATCAAATCTTGCAATATAGACTCGCTCATCAAACTCAGCCTTGCTGTCTATCATTCCCGGAAGACGAATTTCTTCCGTTGCTCCCTTCAGATATTCTTTCCAATAGGAAAGTTCCGCATTGATATCAATGGAATCTCTATAAGCAGCAATCTTCTTATAGTTCTCTACTCTCTCTGTTACAGCAGAATGATCAACTCCCCGCACGTAGTCTACGAAAATATCTTTAATTAATAATCCTATGCTGATTCCATCACTATTGATATGCGGCTGAGAAATAATAAATGCATACTCGTTTTTCCGTGACAGTTTAAATACCGTTATTCGAAGAAGAGGGTCGTTTTCAAGATCAAAACCTCTGCGTCTATCTGCTTCACAGAGAATATCAAGTTCTTCCGAAAGCTCCTCTTCCGAAACAGCAGAAAGATCTCGGAATATAATCTCAGCGTTTTGCTTTTTGAGTTCGACGCAATACGGTTTTTCTAATCCTCTAGAAACATAAGCAAATCGCAGCGCCCCTCTGCACTCACACACCTTATTAACCTTATCCTGAAATTGTTCCGGCACGAGTTCCATCTCCACCCGTAGCAGCATCTGTAGGAAAAAGGCTGATTTATTATTCCTTCTAGCTTGGAACATCCACTCCTGACCAGGTCCAAGCTCAAAAATATCCTGAATATTGTCTCCATACTTCCCTAGGATTTTCTGAAGATCGCCAAGTGAGATTTGCCGATCAGTATATAAGCTGTTCTGCACGACATTGGGCAAATTGCTTTTATCATTCATAAATATCATCACTTTGACCGCCTTTATTTTCTGTCATACTGAACATATGTACAGAAATGAAACCAGCTGTCCTTTCTTACACTCTGGCATCGATCGGACAGCCGGTTTCACTACGTCTGTACTTGCTTTATTTAAGATGCTGTACCAATTCGTCAAAATTGGAATACATATAAATATCTTTAAGATCTAACTGATATCCCGCTTCCCCGCATCTTGTAACCATTTTTATAGTATCAAAGGACGTAAGCCCCTGTGCAAAAAAGTCCTCATCCTTATTAAAGTTAGGCAGAAGTCCCTCCATGACACCTAGTAGCGCTTCCTCCGGAGACTTCTTCTTCTCGCCGAGCGTAGCTTTATTGATTTTAATAACATTCGGTTCTTCAACCGGCTTCTCGATCGGATGGCTCAAATATTTCTGAATTTGCGGAGGTGTCATAGGGTGCGCACCAAAACACACCTGCTGATTCCCTGCCGGTGTGCATACCTGCTGATTCCCTGCCGGTGTGCATACCTGCTGATTCCCTGCCGGTGTGCATACCTGCTGATTCCCTGCCGGTGTGCATACCTGCTGATTCCCTGCCGGTGTGCATACCTGCTGATTCCCTGCCGGTGTGCATACCTGCTGATTCCCTGCCGGTGTGCATACCTGCTGATTCCCTGCCGGTGTGCATACCTGCTGATTCCCTGCCGGTGTGCATACCTGCTGATTCCCTGCCGGTGTGCATA
>CAVKRN010000015.1:0-38783 GCA_963658695.1 bacterium | reverse complement strand
CGGCGGCGTCCAACTCCAAACAGGCAGAGCCGTCTGCCAAGCAGCCAGCAAAGACTCCTTCAGATGAACAGCAGTCAGCAGCCAAGCAGCCGGCAAAATTTCGTTCCAACGAAAAAGAACATCCAGCCGCCAAGCGATCTGCAGGGCCGCGTTCCGATGGTCAGGAAAAGACCTCTCCCAAGCGGTCAGCAGGCCCCCGCGTAAACAGAAACGGTTCATCTGCTCCCCGGCGACCTATGCAGGAGCACTCCGAGGAGGAAAAGCAGCCCTTCCCGCTTCATCTTGCTCTTCTGGCCGCCATTGTTGTACTGGCCGTGGTCGCCGTCGTTCGGTTCCTTGTCTGGAACAAGGGCAAAGAGCTGCGGGTTCGGAGCGGCGAGAATACGGACAAATATATTATTGAAGTAAACGACAACATGGTCTACCTTTCCGACTCCAAACTGGAAGGTCATGAGGATGATGGTGTCACCACGGTTTTATGCCTTGGCAATGAGCCTTTTTCGCAGGACACTTCGGAAAGCGGGCTTGCCGGACAGATTGCCGCTCTTGGCAACTGCAATGTCATCAATGCGGCTTTCCCTGATTCGCAGGTGACCTGTGAAAATGCAAAATACAGCACCGATAGCCTGGACAGTATGGACGATATCTTTAATTTGTTCTACGTATCCTATGCCATCTCCATCGGTGACTTTTCCTCATTGGAAACGGTTGCATCTGCTCATACCGAGAATTCTGCGTACCAGCAGTCGGTAGATGCACTGAAAAACACGGATTTCAGCAAGGTCGATGTCATTGCAATCATGTATGACGGCATCGATTACATCAACGGCATGGCCATGCAGAATCCGGATGTCCCGGATGAACTGACGACCTATGTTGGTTCCCTGTCCAACTCCTTTAAGCTCCTTCAGGACAAATATCCTTACATTCGCATTGTATTCATGTCCCCCTACTATGCGGAGTACGATGGAGTGAGCAGCCGCACCACCGACCTTGGCAACGGAACCATCGTCAATTATTTTCAGTGGGCCTACGACACCTGCGGCAGCAGCAGTGTTTCCTTCCTGGACAACTACTACGGCTCCGTCAACGAAAACAATTACAAGGACTACCTGGCTGATGACGTGCACTTAAATGCTGCCGGCTGCACCAAGGTAGCTGACCACTTTGTCTACAAGGTCATTCAGGATAATTACGCCGAGTACAACGTATCGTCCATGGCCGTTGCGCAAGGCAGCTGAAGGGAGCATCATGCACGCACCATGTGAGCTTTACTCCGAACGGCTCATCCTTCGTCCCTTTTGTGACGAGGATGCCGAAGCTCTTTATCTACTGGCCAGGGATCCGTCCGTTGGCCCCGTTGCCGGCTGGCCTGTCCACAAGGATCCGGAGGATTCTCTGCAGATCATCCGCAATGTTTTATCCGTTCGAGAAACCTATGCCATTGTCCGTAGGGAGGACTTGGCGCTTCTTGGCAGCATTAGTCTGAAGGACATCCAGGATGAAGACTATCTGGATGCGGACAAACATGCAGAGCTTGGTTACTGGCTGGGCGTTCCCTACTGGGGGCACGGCTACATGCAGGAGGCCGGTCGGCGCATGCTCCGGCGCGGCTTTGAGGAGCTCCGGCTGGACTATATTACCTGTGGGTACTACGAGGGAAATGAACGGTCCTGCCGTGTTCAAAAGGCGCTCGGTTTCGTCTATGATCACAAGTCTGTCAATACGCCGGTACCGCTTCTTCACGATGTCCGGAATGAAATATGGCAGGTCCTGCTCAAATCCATGTATCTGCAGAACAATGCCCAACGGAAAAACCGCATGCATTATCAGGAATCACGTTACCGAATCTATCGGAAGGAATCCGATGGAACCATTTCCGCTGAAATCGAATTCCCGGAAATCACGCGGGGCGATTACCGTATCACACGACTTTTTGTAGCGCCAAGATGGGAGGGGCAGGGCGTTCGGGACGATCTTCTCCTTGCTGCCTTGACACGAATTCAAGAGCGAGGCGGAGTCGCCTCCTCCAAGGATCCCGACATTCAGCGCCGGATCGAAGCTCACAGACAGTGATATCTGTCGTATAGGACAAATATGAACATTCAGGAAGCTAAAGAAGAAATTATCCGCACGGTAAAAGCGTATACCAGTAAGAATTCCGCCGGTGAGTATGTCATTCCGGTGGAGAAGCAACGGCCGCTCCTCCTCATCGGGCCGCCCGGCATCGGAAAAACCGCCATTATGGAACAGGCTGCCGCGGCCTGCGGCGTCAATCTGGTTTCCTATACCATTACGCATCATACTCGCCAGAGCGCCATCGGTCTCCCCTTCCTAAAGGAACACACCTATGGCGGTCAGAAAACCACTGTCACCGAGTATTCCATGAGTGAAATCATCGCTTCCGTATATGACCAGATTGAGAGAAGCAAGATTTCGGAGGGTATCCTGTTTCTGGATGAGATCAACTGCGTTTCGGAAACGCTGGCCCCGACCATGCTGCAGTTTCTCCAGTACAAGACCTTTGGAACCCATAGGCTCCCGGATGGCTTTGTCATTGTCACCGCCGGCAATCCTCCGCAGTACAACAAATCCGTACGGGATTTCGACATCGTAACGCTGGACCGGATCCGGAAAATCAACATCGAAGAGGATCTGGACGCCTGGCGCCGCTATGCCAGCGAAAACAGCGTGCACGGCTCCATTATGGCTTATCTGGCCATCCGGAAGGACCACTTTTACTCCATCCGAACCGATGTGGAGAATCGTTATTTTGTCACGGCAAGAGGCTGGGAGGATCTCTCGCGCATCATGAAGGTGTACGAGGACAACGCGCTTCCCATTACAGAAAATCTTGTCGGTGAATACATTCAGGATCCCGAAATCGCACGAGATTTTGCCGCCTACTACGAGCTGTATAACAAATACCGGAACATCTACTGTATTCCGGAGATTCTGGAGGGGCACATTCGCGAGGAGTCGCTTTTGGTCAAAAATGCCCCCTTCGACGAAAAGCTCTCCCTCATCAGCCTCGTAACGGATGCCCTGCGCAGCGAATTCCGGGACTACGTGGAAGCCAGGGATGTGCAGCAGCTCCTTCTGTCCAAACTGCAGGAGCTGGTTTCCCAGCTAAAATCAGGCCAAACCGCCAATGACGCACTTCCCCCGCTGATACAACGCGAGCGCGCATGGCTTGAGGAAAAGAAAAATGCCCATTTGCTCACCCATGCACAAGAGCACGTTCATCGCCTCCTTTTGATGGAATTGTCCGCACTGCAGTCCGCGCTGACACAAAAGGGAACCGGAGACAGTCACGAGGACTTTTCCCTCTGCAAGACGTGGTTTGATGAAAAGGAAGCGCTGCGGCAGCAAGGCCTTACAACAACCGGTGATCACCTGACACATGCGTTTTCTTTTCTGGCAAGGTGCTTTGGGGAAGGACAGGAAATGGTGTTGTTCCTGACGCAGCTTTCCTCCGACGCCCATGCCCTCTCCTTCGTCAATGAATACGGAAATGATGCGTACTTTAAGTATAATCGCCTTCTCCTTATGGACGAGCGCCGGCAAAGTCTGGTACAGGACGTCCTCCAGCTGATGCCTTGATCCGCCCGTTTGCTATTGCAATCGTGAATTCCTCCGGGAGCAGGAAGTTTCCACCGGATATGGGTAATGATTGAGAAAGGAACTGAAACCATATGCTGCTGATTCAACATGGTCTTGTTATTGATCCCAAGTCCGGACTGGAGGAGCACCTTGATGTGCTCCTTGCTGATGACGGCACCATTGCCGCCCTTCTACCCCCGGATTCTTCGTCTGCAGAGCGGACACTGGATGCTTCCGGATGCATTGTTGCGCCGGGTCTTGTGGACACCCACTCCCATTTCCGGGATCCCGGCTTCACCTACAAGGAAGACCTGCATACCGGGTCCCTTGCCGCCGCTGCCGGCGGATACACCTCCGTCGTTCTCATGGCCAACACAAAACCGGCCGTGGACTCTCCTGCCGTTTTGACCGATATTCTCACCCGAGGCCGCAGCGAACAGATCCATCTCTACAGTGCCGCCAATGTCACCAGGGATATGGCAGGCCAGGCGGTCAATGATCTGGATGCACTGGCCGCCGCCGGCGCCGTTGTTTTTACCGACGATGGAAAGCCGATTCTGGAGGAAACGGTGTTCACCGAGGCACTTTCTCACGCAAGCCGTCTCGGAATCCCGGTCAGCCTCCACGAGGAGGATCCTGCCTACATCCAGGAAAACGGCATCAATGCAAGTGGTCCGGCTGCCGAGAGCCTGGGCATTCAGGGCTCCAGCCGTCAGGCAGAGATTTCCATGATTGCACGCGACACCAACATTGCAGTCTCCATTGGTGCCCGTCTCCTCATCCAGCACATCAGCACAAAGGAAGGCGTAGAACTGGTCCGCCAGGCAAGGAAACGCAATCCCCTGATCCATGCAGAGGCGACCCCGCATCACTTCTCACTGACCGAAGAAGCGGTGCTCCAGACCGGAAGCCAGGCAAAGGTCAATCCGCCTCTTCGGACGGAAGAAGACCGGCTCGCCATCATCCAGGGACTGCAGGATGGCACCATAGACATCATTGCCACCGACCATGCGCCCCACAGCGATGACGAAAAAGCGGTTCTCCCAATCTGGAAGGCCCCCAGCGGTATGCTCGGCCTGGAAACCGCGCTTTCCCTTGCTCTTCGCGAGCTGGTGGAGCCCGGATATCTCACCCTGCGGCAAATGCTGGCGCTTCTTACCTGCAATCCCGCAGACTATTACGGTTTGCCGGCAGGAAGACTGCAGGAGGGCGCAGCCGCGGATCTCGTTATTTTTGATCCGAGGGCTTCCCGAACCATCACAAGAGAGTTTCATTCCAAATCGCACAACTCACCATTTATCGGCATGACACTTCCCGGTGTTGTTCGCTGGACCATTGCCGGCGGAAAGGTCATCTACCAGGTTAACTGATTATGAATGCTCATAAAGCTGCCGTTTCCGAAGCGGATCGCTCCCACTTCTATCACAAGCTCTGGAGCCTGATGATTCCCATCACGCTCCAGAATCTGATGCTGGCTCTGGTTGCCGTAGGTGATGCCTTTATGCTCGGGGGACTGGACCAGAATTTCATGTCCGCCGTTTCCCTTGCCACACAGATTCAGTTTATCCAAAATATGTTCCTGTCCTCCGGTACAGCCGGTCTTAGCATTCTCGGCGCCCAATACTGGGGAAAGGGGGATACTCGCACAGTGGATGACATTTTCTGTCTGGCGCTTCGCATCTGCGGTTTTGTTTCCCTTATGTTTTGCCTTGCATGCCTGCTCATTCCGAATCTTTTGATGCGTTTTTTCACAAATGAGGCCGTACTCATCGAGCTTGGTTCGGAATATCTGCGCATTGCCGCCTTTTCTTACCTGCTCACCGGCATTTCCCAGTGCTACCTTGTGGTAATGAAGATCAGCGACCACGCAAAGACAACCGCTCTTGTCAGCTCCGCCACCGTCTGTCTGAATATTGTACTAAACGCTGTTCTGATTTTTGGTTTGCTCGGCTTTCCCTCACTGGGTGTTCGCGGAGCCGCAGCGGCAACACTGATTTCCCGCATCATTGAGCTTACTGCCTCGATCACCATCTCCTTCCGCCCCGGGTACCTTCGCCCGAGTCTGCGGCAGCTGTTCCACCGGAATCCGCAGCTTAGCCGGGATTTCCGCAAATGCGTCGCCCCGCTTCTGGGCGCAGCACTGGTATGGGGAATCGGCTTTACCTCCTATTCTTCCTTCATGGGACATCTTGGAACCGATGCCGCTGCTGCCAACTCCGTCGCAGCCGTAGTGCGTGATGTCATCTGCTGCGCAAGCGCAGGTATTTCCGGTGCCGCCGGCATCATCGTCGGCAATGAGCTTGGGGCTGGGAACCTGGAGAAGGGAAAACTATACGGCATCCGCCTGTTAAAGATTTCATTTTTCTGCGGCATTGCCATGCAGCTCCTGATGTGCGTGTCCGCTCCCCTCATTCTGCGTTTTGTAAAGCTGACACCAACCGCTGCCGGATATCTCAAGGGCATGTTCTTTGTCATTGCCGTCTACATGATCGGCCGGTCCGTCAATGACGTCACCATCAACGGCATTTTCGGTGCCGGCGGCGATACGCTGTTTGATATGTACAGCCTGGTGGTCTGCATGTGGCTGATTGCCATCCCGCTGGCCATCGCCGGAACGTATTTTCTGCACTGGCCGGTGGTTCTTATTTATGCCTGCACCTGCATTGATGAGGTCGGCAAGCTCCCCTGGGTTTTGTATCATTTCCGCAAATACCGATGGGTAAAAGATTTGACCAGATAATAGGATATGGATCATCCTTTCTTTTTCGAATAATATGGGAAGGGATGATCCATTGTTTTTCCTATCACTGCGTCTATAATAAAGGTTATTGATATAAATCATCCCCATTTCGATTGGATGTAGAGGATGTCGCTCTGAGAAGGAGGTTCTATGAGCTTTAAGAATTCGAAGGTCGCAATTGTAGGTGTTGGCAACGTCGGTGCAACAACCGCTTATACCATTGTCAACCAGGGACTTTGTGAAGAGATCGTTCTCATCGATGTGAACAAGGACAAGGCCTATGCCGAGGCTCTTGATATGGAGCATTCCATCTATTTCATGAACCGCAACATCCATGTAAAGGCCGGTGATTATTCCGACTGCACCGATGCCGACATTGTCATCATTACGGCCTCTGCTCCCATGCCCAAGGATTCCCACAACCGCCTGGAAATGCTCCAGCCCAGCATCCGCATCATGAAGAGCATTGTGGAATCGGTTATGAAAAGCGGCTTCAACGGCATCTTCCTCGTCGTTTCCAATCCGGTGGACATCATGACCTATTACGTCTGGCGGCTGTCCGGCCTTCCGAAGAACCGCGTAATCGGCAGCGGAACCACTCTGGATACCGCTCGCCTTTGCTACGAGCTTTCGCGCATGTATTCTCTGGATGCCAAGAGCGTAGAGGCGTTTGTCTGCGGCGAGCATGGCGACAGTGAGTTCGTTTCCTGGAGCTCCGCGACCATCGGCGGCAAGCAACTGGATGACGTCATGGAGGACAATGCCGACCGAACAATGAACAAGACCAAGGATGACCTCCTGAAGGAAACTGCGCAGGCCGGCTGGGATATTTTCAACCGGAAGGGCAATACCTGCTACGGCATTGCTGCCTCGACGACGGCCATTGCCAAATCCATCTTGTTCAACGAAAACCGGATCTACCCGGTGTCAGTCTGCTTAAACGGCCAATATGGTCTCGAGGGTGTGTTCCTGAGTCTTCCTACCATCATTGATAAAACAGGTGCCCGTGAAATTGTCGCCATCAAGCTGAAGGAGGATGAAGAGGCCGCTCTTAAAAAATCCGCGTCGGTTCTTCTGCCCTTCTATAAGGAACTGCTGTAACATAGGGAGACACTGATTAAATCAGCATTTTCTTAATACGTTATAACGCTTCAGCCACAAGAAAAGTCCCGATTCGGAGGATACTCCGGACCGGGACCTTTCTTGTTACTGTACTAACGCCAGCCGACGGCAGGGTGGCGAGTGAACTGTTGGCCTTTCATTTGTCTAACACATCTCAGACCGAGTGCACCCGCAGCGCGCGCATTGCATTTAAAACAGCCAGGATCATCACGCCAACATCCGCAAAAATAGCAGCCCACATGTCAGCGATACCAAGTGCTCCCAGCGCAAGGCAGGCAAACTTGATCACAAGTGCAAAGACAATGTTCTGGTACACAATACCGATGCATTTCCTGGAAATGCGAATAGCCTTGGCAATCTTAAGCGGATCGTCATCCATCAGTACCACATCTGCCGCCTCGATGGCAGCGTCAGAACCCATGGCGCCCATGGCTATACCAATATCTGCTCTTGTCAGAACCGGTGCATCATTGATGCCGTCTCCCACAAAGGCAAGCTTCTCCTTGTCATTTTCTTTGGCAAGAAGCTCTTCCACCTTTGAAACCTTATCTGCCGGCAAGAGTTCACTGCATACCGTGTGAATGCCCAGCTCACCGGCCACCTTTTCCGCCACAGCCCTTGCATCACCGGTCAACATCACGGTCTGCCGGACTCCTGCGCGATGGAGCGAAGCAATGGCCTCCTTTGCATGCGGCTTTACCACATCCGATATCACGATGTGCCCCACGTATCGACCATCCAATGCAACATACAAAATGGTCCCGACATCCGAGCACGTCTCGCAGGATATTCCCTCCAGCCCCATTAGCTTTTGGTTTCCGACGGCCACCTTGTGTCCATCCACCTGCGCGCGGACACCCTTTCCGCTGATCTCTTCGATATCCGACACGCGGCTGCGGTCAATTTCCTTTCCATACGCCTTCTGAAGACTCTTACTGATCGGGTGTGAGGATGCACATTCCGCCATTGCCGCATAGGCAATCAGCTCACCTTCCGAAATTTCATTGTCATGGATCCCGGTCACCTCAAAGACACCCTCTGTAAGCGTACCTGTTTTATCAAAAACAACGCATCGCACCTGTGAGAGCAGCTCCAGATAATTGGAACCCTTGATCAGGATTCCCTCCTTGCTGGCTCCGCCCAATCCCGCAAAGAAGCTCAGCGGAATCGAAATCACCAGCGCACAGGGGCAGGAAATAACAAGGAAGGTTAACGCACGATAAATCCAGGTTCCCCAGTCTCCGGACATCCCCAGCAGAAGCCGAATCACCGGAGGCAGCACCGCCAGCGCCAAGGCCCCGTAGCATACTGCCGGCGTATAAATCCGCGCAAACCGGGAAATAAATGCTTCTGATCTGGACTTATGAGAGCTGGAGTCCTCCACCAGCTCCAGAATTCTGGAAACCGTCGATTCTCCGAACTCCTTCGTGGTCTGCACCTTCAGGACGCCCGTCATATTGATGCAGCCGCTGATGATCTCGTCACCGCTCTTTACATCTCTCGGCAGACTTTCTCCGGTCAATGCACTCGTGTTCAATGTAGATGTGCCTTCTAATACCACCCCGTCGATCGGAACCTTCTCCCCCGGCTGCACGACAATGATGGTGCCTGTTGCCACTTCATCCGGATCCACCTTTTCCAATGTGCCGTTATTCTCCACATTGGCGTAATCCGGACGAATATCCATCAATGCACTGATATTCCTGCGGCTTTTCCCGACCGCATAGCCCTGGAACAGCTCGCCGATCTGATAGAAGAGCATAACAGCGATGGCCTCGTTGTAATCGCCGCTTCTTTCATAAATTGCCAGCGCAAAGGCGCCAATGGTCGCAACCGCCATCAGGAAATTCTCATCAAACATACGTCGATTCCGAATTCCCTTTCCCGCCTTCTGCAAAATGTCATAGCCGATGACAAGATACGCGACAAGATACAGCACCAGCCGCACAAGACCGGTCACCGGCAACAGATTCCATGCAATCAGCATCGCTGCCGCAAGCAGGATGCGTTTCAGCATTTTCTTTTGTTTTTTATTCATTACAGCTCAATCTCGCAGTCCGGCTCCACCTTCTTGCAAGCCTTCAGAACCTCATTCATCACCGTCTTCGCATCGGCACCCTCAGCAAATTCAACGATCATCTTCTGTGTCATGAAGTTCACCGTTGCGTTCGCAACGCCCGCTGTCTTCTTCGTCTCTTCCTCCATCAGGTTCGCACAGTTTGCACAGTCAACCTCAATCTTGTAAGTCTTTTTCATGTCCGCTTCCTTCCCTCATTGATTGTTCAATGATTAAGTAATTGTTTAATCGATATGTTTGCAGTATAATCCCTACTGTAATCGCTTGTCAATTGCTTTCGCATCTGAGTTTTATGCAGATGTCCGTAATGGTAACAGAGGTAATATATGGATTCCTACGTACTTCCCCATCCGCACGGAGAAACTGTAAACGTTCCCAAAATCAAGGAAGAGGTCACACGCATCGAAGACTTTCAGGCCATCGCTGATGTATTTAAACAGCTTGGTGATCCCAATCGGGTACGCATTTTCTGGATTTTGTGCCACTGTGAGGAATGTGTCCTGGATCTTGCTTCGATGCTGGACATGTCCAGTCCTGCCGTTTCTCACCATCTGCGTCCTCTTCGCAACAGCGGTCTGGTAACCAGTCACCGTGAAGGGAAAGAGGTGTATTATCGCGCCGCCAATACGCAGCAGGCCCGGCTTCTTCATCAGATGATTGAGCAGGTCATGCAGATTACGTGTCCGAATTAACCGGCGGCGTGCTGATATAGGTCGAACTTATAGCCAATATTTAACTATATATATTATCCAATAGTGATTTTTCCTCATATAATAACCCGCATCGACAGCACCCAATTTACGTCAAGATTTGGCAGGTGCTAACCAACTATCAGAAAGAGGATAAATCACATGAGTACATCGCTTACTACACCGTTTCGTTATGATTTTGTCGGCAGCTTCCTTCGTCCCGACGAGCTCAAGGCTGCAAGACGGCAGTTTGAAGCCGGCACTATTGACGCCGCATCCCTGAAAGAAGTGGAGGATCGCTGCATTCTGGATCTGATCGCCAAGCAGAAAAAAGCCGGCTATCACGTTCTGACCGATGGCGAGTTCCGCCGCGCCACCTGGCATCTGGATTTCATGTGGGGGTTTGACGGAATCGATCACAAGCCCACCAAAACCGGTCTCCCCTTCCAGGGCGAGGCGGCCATGATCGACGATACCTTTCTGACCGGCAAGGTTGCCTACAAGGGAACGCATCCTTTTCTTGATCATTTCAAATTTGTTCAGGCACAAGAAGACGAGAACGCCATTGCCAAGCTGACCATTCCGGCACCTGCCCAGTTCCTTGAGCAGTTTGATATGCCGTTTGCAAGGGCAAATGTTGAAGCGTTTTATGAGAGTGTCTCTGCCTTTGAGGCTGACATCGTAAAAGCATATCTGGATTTCATTCAGGATCTGTATGCTGCCGGCTGCCGCAATCTCCAGCTCGATGACTGCTCCTGGGGACTTCTCGTCGATCCCAGACGCCACGACTTTTTCGGCACCGACGACGCCGGAATCGATGTCATCCGCGAGCGCTATCTGAATATCAATAATGCCGTGATTGACGGAGCCCCCAAGGACCTTGTGATCAACACGCATGTCTGCCGCGGCAACTTCCATTCCACCTATGCTGCCACCGGCGGCTACGACGGCATCGCGCGATATCTGTTTTCCAGAGAGCATGTCAATGCCTACTACCTGGAATATGACAATGATCGCTCCGGCGGCTTTGCCCCGCTGAAGGAAATCACCGGCGATAAGAAGGTGGTTCTCGGTCTGATCACAACCAAATCTCCCGTCCTTGAGAATAAGGACCAGGTGATTGCCAGAATCCGCGAGGCGGCCAACTACATCGATCCGGATCGTCTGTACCTGTCTCCGCAGTGCGGCTTTGCTTCCTGTGAAATCGGCAATAAGCTGACCGAAGAGGAGCAGTGGTCTAAGCTTGCTCTGGTAAAAGAAATTGCAGAAGAGGTTTGGGGATAATCCACAACATGCCTTGTTGGGGAGCAGGATAGTGTACTATTATAAAAAGGTAATTGTTCCGAGCCAGTCACTTTTTACGAACAGGGCTCCGAATAGATAGCTATTTCATTAAATCACAAGGAGTTCCCATGCACTTTTCCATCTCCAAGATACGCACCACAGGCATGAAACGGGCAGCGGCAGCTATTGCCGCTGCCCTTGTGTTGTCCGTTTCTGCCGCCGGCACCTGGTCAATACCGTCCTATGCCGCCGAATCTGTATATCCAAGCAGCGCGAATACGCAGCTCATTACCGATGCGGTGGCCGGCAGCACCTTTGCCATTCTGGTGAATGGCTCCACCGGACAGGTGGTCGCCCAGAAGAACGGCGACGCCTACATGTTTCCTGCATCCATGACGAAGGTCATGACGCTTCTTGTTGCCACAGAGCATGTCAAAAATCTCACCGATACAGTAACCATAACGCAGGACATTCTGGACTACTGCACCGCCCACGACTGCAGCACAGTCGGCTTCACTGCCGGCGAAACGGTAACCGTAATGGACCTCCTCTGGGGCACCATTCTCCCGTCCGGTGCGGATGCTGCTCTTGCACTGGGCAGGTATGTAGCCGGATCCGATGACGCCTTTGTCCAGCTGATGAATGCGAAGGCTACGAGCCTTGGACTGAAGAACACGCACTTCACCAACTGTGTCGGACTATACGATGCCGGACATTTCACCACCTGCAACGACATGGCTGTCATCATGAATGCCGCTGCCGCCAATCAGCTGGCACTGACGGTTCTGGCGACGCCGCAGTATACGACGATTCCGACCTCGGTATACTCTTCGGGCATTACGGTGAAAAACCTGTTCCTTTCCCGCATCGGACCGCTCAGTAAGCCCGGAATCGTTCTTGGAGCCAAGACCGGCTATATCAACCAGTCCAAATACTGCGCTGTCAGCTATTTTATCTCCACAAAGGGAGTTCCCTATGTCTGCGTTACCGGCATGGCCTCCTCTTCCATGAACGCCGTAACGGACCATCAGAAAATTTATTCTACATACGTCAAATGATACCTGTTTAACCCCCGCATCTCGATGTTCCTTCGGAAAAAACTCGATGTGGCGGATCAATTGGCTCTTCTTGAAAAAGGGAAACGCGGATTCATTCCGCGTTTCCCTTTTTAGCTTGTCCCAGAGAATTCAAGGCCATATCCTCGTACTGTCTGGTGTAGAGCTCGTAGTAATATCCTTTGCCGCGCATAAGCTCTGTGTGAGTCCCCTGCTCCACGATCTTTCCGTCGCGGACGACAAGGATCACATCCGCATCCACCACCGTGGAAAGCCGATGTGCAATCACAAAGGAGGTTCTTCCGCGGATGACGGTCTGAATAGCATCCTGAATCAGCTTCTCGGTCAATGTATCAATGGAAGCCGTCGCCTCATCCAGAACCAGAATACGCGGATTCGCCAGAAGCGCCCGTGCAAAGCACAGAAGCTGCTTCTCGCCGGTCGAAAGAAGGTCTCCCCCTTCTCCAACCTCTCCGTCCAGGCCGTTTTCCATTTTCCGGACCACATAATCCGCGCTGACAAGGCGCAGCGCCTCCCAAATCTCCTCATCCGTGGCATCCGGCTTTCCATAGCGCAGATTATCTCTCACCGTTCCGGAGAACAGATGCGGTGCCTGCAGCACATAGCCAATGCTGCTGTGCAGCCACAACTGGGATCGCTCCCTGGCATCCCTTCCATCGATCAGAACCTGTCCGCTGGTCGGTTCAAAAAAGCGGCACACAAGGTTGACCAATGTCGATTTACCGGCCCCCGTCTCTCCCACAATCGCGACGCTGGTCCCCATCGGCACCTTCAAGTTGAAGTGCTCCAAAACCATCTCTTCTCCGTCCGGATACCGGAAGGAAACATCGCGAAACTCCACATTTCCCAGAAGGGGCTCCCAGTTCTCCTTTTTTGGCCGGAAGGTATCTCCGTATTTTGCAATTACTTCAGGCCCATCGGCCACATCGGACTCCGTGTGCAAAAGGCGCATCAGCCGTTCAATGTTCACCTGTATAGCAATAAAGGCAGAGATGGTCTGCACCAGATTCTGAATCGGCTCCATCATATTCAGCGCATACGAGATGAATACCGACAACGTGCCCAGCATAATAACACCGTCCATGGTAATTATGCCGCCCTTCCATAGGACCAGTGCAAGCGCCATAGCGCTCATGAACGTGATCAGCGAATTGAACAACGCCGAATTGTGCGTTGTTTTCACGGAGATTGTTTTCATTTTCTCCGTGTCCCGCTCAAAATCTCTTTGCAGCCGCTGCTCAATTCCCATGGTCTTGATGGTTCTGGCACCGGCAATTCCCTCATTAAAATTCCCCGTAATCGCGGAATTGATCTCGCGAATGCGCCGGTTCAAGTGCACCAGACGCTTCTGAAAGAAAACCACGAGCACCACCGCCACCGGCAAAAGTGCCAGCAGATACAAAGTCAGTCGCACATTGATCATCAGCATGACGCAAAATACGCACACAATATAAGAGCCATGCCAGATCAGATCCATCAGCCGCCAGGCCACCAGTTCTCCGATTTTGCCCGCGTCACTGATGACCCTTGCATGAATATAGCCCACATTGTGCTGGTTAAAATACGAAAAAGACAGCGTCTGCAAATGATGAAATGCAGCGTTTCGAAGATCCCGGTCCACCATCATTTCAATCCGTCCGCACTGGTAGGTGCTGGCGAAATTGTCCAGTACCTGCAGCAGCAAAATGACGCCATACGCCAGCACAAAATATCCGATCCCATCCAGTGTATTCCCGGCAATAAAGTGATCCAACGCATAGCTGTTGAACAGAGGATAGATCGAATCTGCCAGAGAGCTCAATATGCCCAGCACAATATTCAACAGCAGAATCTTCCGATATGGCCGCAAGAAGGGCCACAGCTGCGGGATTCCCCAAAAGGGAAGCGATTTGTTTTTTTCATCCTGTGATTCCATAGAATATGCTTTCTCCGATCACTCATCTGTTCAGCACCTGTCACATTTCAACGTGAACTCTCTGCTTACAGGCAAATTCACGATTGAAATTAACAGGCGGTCGAGGTGCAAGCACCACCGGCCAACCACATTAAGATGCGGGTGACATTCACGCAATCTCGCTTTGCTGCACCTGCAGCTCATAAATCCGGCGGTAGATTCCCTCCTGCTCCAGCAGCTCCCGGTGCGTCCCCATTTGTGCAATTTTCCCGCGGTCCAGAACAATAATCCGGTCCGCATGCATCAGCGTTGTAATACGGTGTGCAATGAGCAGCACCGTCGCATCCCCGCTGTTCTCCTGCAGGGCCTGTCGAATCTGTCCATCCGTTTTCGCATCAACTGCAGAAAGAGAATCGTCAAACACCATAATATCCGGCTCTCGTACCAACATCTGCGCAATGGCCGTCCGCTGTTTCTGCCCGCCGGAAAGCGTAACGCCCCGCTCTCCCACAAAGGTGTCATAGCCCTTGGTAAAATGGCGAATCGCCCCATCCAGACTGGCAATGCGTGCCGCTCGCTGCACCTCTTCCAGATGCGCATGGCTTCCGATTTCCTCTTCGCTCTCTCTGGCAATAGCAATGTTCTCCTCCAGCGTTCTGGAGAAAAGGAACGGCTCCTGCAGTACCATTCCGATATGCTGCCGCAGCCACGAGCGTTTGATATCGCGGATATCCGTTCCGCCGATGGTGATGGAACCGCCTTCCTCCGGGAGCTCATAGAGCCTGTCCAGCAGATACATCAGCGTCGATTTCCCCGAGCCGGTTCCGCCCAGAATTCCAACGGTGGTCCCTGCCTTTACCGTAAAGGAGACATCATCCAGAACCTTTCTCCGGTCCGGTCCATAGCGGAAGGTCACATGCGAGAACACAATGTCCTGATTCATCGGCGGCTCTTCTGCAGACACGGAATCATTTTCCGTTTCCGCATTCATGATGTACCGAATCCGGTCGATGGAAATCCCTGCCTTTGACAAATCCGCAACCACTCTTCCCAGCGAGCGAACCGGCCATGTCAGCATGGAATTGTAGTAAATAAACGCAATGTACTGGCCCGCCGAAAGCTGTCCTCTTACACAAAGGACAGCACCGACTGCCGTCACGGTCATCACCTGCAGTCCGGATATCAGATCGCTCGAGCTCCAGAACGCCGAGAGCAGCCGCATGAGACGAATCCACATGGCCGTGTAATTCTTATTCTGCGTTTCAAAGCGTTCTTTTTCATAGCTCTCCCGCCCGAAGGCGCGCACCACGCGAACACCTGTCAGGTTCTCCTGCGCGATAGAGGAAAGCTTTCCCTCCTCCTCATCGGCATGGCGAAAGGCATCTCCGATTTTGGAATGGAAGAAGAAGGAATAACCCACTATCACAGGAAAAAATGCAGCCGAAATCGCTGTCAGCCCCCCATGAACTCCCGCCATCGAATACAATGCCAGCGCCATCAGGATCACAATACGGAACAAACTGGTCAGCTGATCTGCCACGAAATTCTTGATCGTCTCCACATCAGACGTGCAGCGCTGGATAATGTCTCCCGTGTGATTTTTGCTGTACCATGAAAACGGCAGCGCTTCAATATGGGCAAACAGCTGATCCCGCATGCGCTTCACCAGCTTCTCTGCACCGATAGAATTCGTCAAACGATTGCAATACCGCAGAAGATTCGCCAGAAGTGCGGTAAAAATAATAAGCCCCGCGATCACCCACAGATGTCCCCGCAGATATTCCGCGCCTCCCAGCTTCTCGAACAGAAGCTGAACCGTGCCACTGCTTCCGGACGATGTCGGATCAATGATCCCATCCACGGTGTAGCTGATGATTCTCGGACTGATCAGATCCAACATTGATGTCAGGCATGCTGCTGCAATGCTCAGGCCAAACCATCCACGGCTCCCCTTCAGAAAGAACCAAAGCATGCTCCCCTTTGTCGGAAATGCCGGTTTTCTTCCCTGTTCCATTTCGTTATCGCTCCTCCGATCGTCCTTACTCCTACGCATCTTCCGTCGATCCATCCGTACCAGCTTCTGCTGAGCCAGTCTCTTCCGTTCCTTCTGCGCTGGTTTCTGCTGAACTATTTTCTTCCGCACTGTTTTCTTCTGAACCGGTCTCTTCCGAGCTTTCTTCCGTATATCCGGGGTCTGCTTTGTACTGCTCCTCATGCTCCGTGCAGTAATAGCGCCGCCCGCTTTCATCCGAAACGACATAGGTTCCCTTTTCGAGGCAATTGGAAACGCTGCAGTAATGCGGCAGTCGTTTGTCATCCGTATCGTTATAGAAGGCCATGTTGCCCTTTTCCGCCAGCAGCACACGCACTCGCTTGCGAAAGCCCTCCTTCACCGCGTCTACGATTTCCTGTCTGGTAACCGTCGTCCACGTTCTGGACTCGTCCAGCGATACCACGGCAAGATCGTCATCGCGGTTCTTCGCCTTGGTTGTCTTCGACTGGCCGGACGCATCATCTGCCTCGGAATCCTCATCCGAAGCTTCATCCGAATCTTCATTCTTTGAGGCTACTGTCTGCTGCGTCTGCTCTTCGTCGCCTTCTTCGCTCTGCTCCAACGTCTCGTCCGAAGCATCATCCTCTGCCGCTGCTACCTTGGCTTCCTCTTCGGCATCCTGCGCATCCCGCAGCTCCTCCTCATCCCTGGTGGCCTTATATACCTTCCGGGTTTTTAATGTTTTATAATCCTCGGAAAACTGCGCCTCCAGGAGCAATGCACCGCTGCTGTCTGCCGTATCGGAACCATAGTAAGTAAAATACCACGTATCCGCATCTCTAACCTGTTCCAGCGTGTAGTCATAGGAAGCCGCGCCAAACCAGGCACTGGTGGGCTCTCCGATACAGATGGACTCCTGCATCTTGACAGAAACGCCTTCGTCCAGCTTTCCCGGAACAATCACAGAGTGCACCCACAGATACACCGCGATGCTGTCTGTCTTCTGACCGGTAATATCTGTGTACGAGCAGCGGTAAACGCGGTCAACCGCTGCATTCAAAACCTCCAGGATTTCCTTAGCATCCTCGTAGTCCCCCACCTTGGCAAAAAGCTCTTTGGCCGTATCGAAATCATAGGTCAAAAGTGCATTGCGCGCCATGTTATATCGGACCTTTTGCAGCTGCTCATAGGAATCCTTGTAGGCCTCCGTCTGTGAGAAGCCTGCTTCCGCATCCGAAAGCTTTCCAATGTTCTGCAGCGCAAGAGAGCGTTCGTATACCGCCTGGTCCAAAAGCTCCTGCGCCGTCCCATATTCTCCGCCGTCATAATCGCCCAGCGCCTCCAGCAGCGCAATGGCACCGCTGTAATCCTGACTCGCGATCAGAGACGTCGCCTGCAAAAGCTCTGTATTCTGAACCTGCTCCGCACTGTCCTTGTAATCGCCCAGCTCCTGAAACACCTGCACGGCCTCTTCCCAGGATTCCTGTTCCCGTAAATAAAGGCCCTTCTCATACCGGCTCATGGAAATTCGGCTCTGTGCGTCCGAAAATCCGCCTAGCCGCGCCAGTTTCCCGGAAAGGTCATAGCGCTTGGTGATGTCCGTAAATTCCGAAATCGCCTCGTCGTACTGGTTTGCGCGCAGCTTCTCCTCTGCAGCCTTGTACGAATGCATAGGAATAAACAGATAACGTGTCAGGTATCCAAGCCCCGTCAATGCCAGCAAAATGATAACAATCGCAACGATTATTTTCCTTTTTTTCACCATCTGCACCCTTCCGTCTGTAAACATCTGCATAACGAGTTCGTACTCGTCCCGAAATCCGTGTAACGTTCCAAGCTCATTCGCAAAACTCGATTATAAAAATCCCCTGCCAGCAATTTATTCACAATGGGAACCGCCGCTGCGGTCCTCTTGCGAATAAATTGCTGGCAGGGGCGGTATATTGATCGCTTAAAAACAGCTGCTCTATCCGAGCGTCAAGGAGCTCCAGGAATCACTGGGAACCAGCGTAATATACGTCTTCCCCGTGTTCAGTGTGATCTCGTTCCCGCTTGCATCGTAATACTTGGTCATGCCTCCCTCACTGGATTTGCTCCAAGTGATGGGAATCGCTTTTCCATTGGTGCAATAATACCCCGGCTGTCCGGACTGAATACAATTGTAAATGAGATACCCATGCTCATCGTACTGCGTAAAGCTGCAGTCCTGAATCAAGACATTTTTGAAAGTTACCGTTGCTCCGTTTCCACCGTCCTGACAGATTGCTCCGAACTCATAGTAATCGTAGGTCTGTGTTTCCTCATTATATTTGAGCTGTGACTTCGTATTGTTGAACGGCAGGCTAATGGCTGTCGCATCCACCGCGTCCGAGGCATCGGCAAGCGTAATCGGATCCCCCTGGTATGCCGCAAACCGGAAATGATCTCCGCTCTGCTTGCGGTCATCATAGCTTCTGGAAAAGCTGGAATTCGAGAAATTCTTATCCAGATCGCCGGACAGGCAGAATTCCGTGAACTCCGTCGCCTTCCCGTTATTTACACGGGAAAAAGTTCCGGAAAAGTGATACGGATAACGTCCCAGATATTCATCAATGTAATACGGGCCGCCGTCATGGCACAGAACCGCATCCCATTCCTGTCCCAGCAAAATATTGGTCGGGCGGATGGATCGGATACTGCCGGCTTTTTCAATGGCCCCCCAGTCCTTGAACAGGCACATCAGACGCGTGATTCGATCATTAGCTGTGGAATTCATCAGCTCGTACATCACATCACAGTCTGAAATTCCAAAGTGCGGAAGCGCACGGGAATCGTTGTCGATCATGATGGCAATGGGCCGCTGCTCCTGAATGTCTTTGCTGATGGGTTCCCCCGTGAGTTCACTATAGTACATATCATCCGGAAGGACATACGCCTCCGTCTCCTCTTCCGGCTCGGCTTCCGCCTCCTGAACCGCTCCTTGTCCAAGATCCTCCGGGTATGCACCATCCGGGATCTGTTCAAACCCGTGAGCCACCACGCCTTCGCTGTCACCGCCGCAGGCAGCCAGCGCCCCCGCCATGCAGACCGCCAGAATGCCTGCCAAAAATCTCTTCTTCATATAGTTCATCCATTCCATTAGTATATATGTAATTGTTCAGCTACATCTCGATTTTCCTTCGGAAAACCTCGATGTGACTGGCCAAAGGCGCTTCGCGCCTTGGCCGCCTGCCAATTTCAATCGTGAATTTGCCTGCAAGCAGTCAATTCACGTTGAAATATGGCAGGTGCTGAACAGATATTCACTGTACTGCTCATTTTAGTACAGTCATTGTAGTTTCGCCACAAAAAGGTATAGGCATTTCCGAAAGATTGGTATATAATAGCTTTTGTTCGCGGTGCTAAGCAGTACTACCGAATATGGGACGGTAGCTCAGCCGGGAGAGCGTTCGCCTCACACGCGAGAGGTCACGGGTTCGAGCCCCGTCCGTCCCACTTTTTTAAAACCCCGTATCAAAAGGTTTTCCAAACCTTTTGATACGGGGTTTTTGTAACCGCATTTCTTTCGCGTCTTACAACGTTTCCTCGCGAATCCAGACACTCATCTCCGATTCTCCGCGGTTTGCCCATGCATAGTACGGAATGTACGTGAGTTTCTGTTGCTGAACCTCATAGCCCAGCCCTTTTTGATACAGCGGTGCCTTCTGTCGAGGCAACATCTTCCGTGTTCCCATGCCGGTTATCACACCGATGCCTCCCAGAATTGAGCTCTGTGCATACGTCAGCTCCGCCTTGGGATCCTGTGACAGAAGGTGCAGATGCTCACCGTTGTCCGCTGCTTCCAGGCAATACACAACCGGTCCTCTGGCAATTGCTACCTTCCCAAGGTCCGCCGACACCAGCGGATTTGCTCTCCAACGCTGCACTTCCATCGGAAGCTCCAATGTAATCTCGGCAGCATCCGCCCCAAGCTCCAGATAAAGATACCCATCCTCCGGCAGCTGATTATACCGGTTTCCGTTTACGCAAAGCGTATAACTCTCCGTCCAACCGGGAATACGCACGCCAAGGCGCTTTACTTCTCCGCTTCCTTCACTGATTCGAAGGGTAATTATGCCGCTCTTCGGGTAGTCCGTACTCTGTGAAATCGTCCTCCCGCTCACCTCCAGTGAGGATTCCATGAAGAGATTTACCAGTACGGTATCCTGCTTCACTGTATATATATACTCTTCCACCGAAGTCAGCAGTCTTGCCAGGTTGGGCGGGCAGCAAGCACACGCCAACCACTGCGGCCGCACGCACTTCACGTGGCTCTTATTCGGATCCATCTGTGACTTGAGCGGATCTGTTTCCAACGGATTGACATAGAAGAAATGCTTTCCATCCAGTGCCATTCCGGCCAGTACCGTATTGTACAGTGCCCGTTCCATCACATCCGCGTATTCTCCGCAGGAATCACACAGCAGCATCTGCCTCGCAAAAAACACCAGTCCGATAGAGGCACAGGTCTCGCAATACATGGTATCGTTGGGCAAATCATAATCCAGCGTAAATGCCTCCCCCCGATAGGTGGAACCAATACCGCCCGTGATGTACATCCGCTTGTCCACAATATTGCGCCACAGACGGCGGCACGCTGCCAGCATCTCCGCATTCCCGGTTCTTGCTGCGATGGCGGCCATCCCCGTACACAGATACACTACTCGCACGGCATGCCCATCTGCGGTGGTTCGCTCCACCGGCGGAACATCTGCCTGGTAATAGGAGGGCGGCAACGCGTCCATCCCGACAATCACCGGCTCTTTATTTCCGTCTGCTGCTATCTGCTTGGAAAAGAATTCCGGGTCCTTGCCACGAATCTCAATAAAATACTCCGCAAGCTTCAGATACCGCGGTTCTCCCGTCTCCTCATACAGACGGACCAACCCGATTTCAACCTCTTCATGGCCATCGCAGCCGTGGATCTTGCCTTCCTCCGGCCCAAAGCTGCGATCAATGCAATCCGCCAGCTTCACAGCCGTCTGCAGCACCTTTTCATTCCCCGTCACCGCATGGTAGGCAACCGCCGCTTCCATGAAATGCCCGGCGCAGTACAGCTCGTGGCTTTCACGCAGGCGTTTGAAGCGTCGCTCCGGTGACTTAATGGTAAAATAGGTATCCAGATACCCATCCGGCTCCTGCGCTGCCGCAATCAGCTCCACCACATCATCCGCAAGGCTCCGGAGATTTCCATCCGGTTCATTGTTCAGCGAATAGGCAACGGCCTCCAGCCATTTATATACATCGCTGTCCTGAAAGACCCATCCGTAATGTTCCCCTTCCGCGCGCCCTGCCGCAATCCGGAAATTCTCTACGGCATGGCTCTTGGCGTTCGGAAGGGAATCGTCGTTTCGTTCCCGCTCAATGTTGATATCAATGGCGTCACTTAAGACCGCCCACTGATAGGGAATCATTTCCTTCCTGACCAATTTTTGATAATTTCTCCAGAACTGGTCCGTCAGTTTCACCTTGTGATTCATTTGTTCCGTGACCTCACTTGGCCGGGGCAGCCGTTTTTTTGACCGGATCCTGTGTCCAGGTTCCTATGAGCTGCTTCTCAATGGCTCCAATTGTCGCGGCATCCCCCTCCGCGTAGATAATCCGGCCGGATTCCATATAGATTTCTCTGCAGGTATCCTCCACAATCTCTACCTCTGCCTGATAATTAGGGCCTTTATACTCGCTGCCGTCCATCTGATCCGCCACAGAGTCATAATATCCCTGCGCCTCCTTCGGATCCGTGAACCGCGCATAGCAAACGGAAACCAATCCATTCTCTGTGGTTGCGATATAGGCATCCGACAGGGCCTTATAGCCGCCCGCCGTCTTCACCGTTTCTGCAGTATCCTGCACCTGGAGGCCGTTGTCCTCACATATCTTCCGAAATTCCTTGCCGGATGCCAGAAACTTCATCGAGCTGCACCCCGTCAGCAGCATCGAAGCTGTCAGCAATGCCATCCACACCCGGTTCGTTTTTCTTCTTTTCACAACAAAAGGGCCTCCTTCCCCCAAAGAATAGACACCCTTTCATTATAACTACAATATTCCGTTTTGGTAACTATGCGGAGCCAAACAAATTACTGTACAGGCGGTGTTACCCTTCACGAGCGCCGCGCGTTTTTCCTCCTGCCATAGGGTACGGCTTCTCCGACTTGTCTGGCACTGCCGCGCAGCACACAACGTCCCTGCACCAAAGTGACGCCGTGGCGACGCTCTTTGCCTCCGATCCGTCGCAGCATCTGCTTGGTCGCCTGCGCTACCATGTCTTTTCGGTTTATATCATAGGTTGTCAGGAATGGCTCGCCCCGGCCGGTTTCCTCATAATTGTCAAAGCCCACCAGTGAAATATCCTCCGGAACCTTCAGCTTTCTCTTCTGCAGCTCCCGCAGCAGCAGCTGTCCTGTCCGATCACTGCTGCAAAAGAAGGCCGTCGGCATTTCTTTTTGAGGCAGCGTCAATCCGCCCTCGTACAGTTCCCCGGTCACCGGATCTCTGTCATTGACAATCCACCCGCTCTCATACGACAAGCCGCGCTCCATCAATGCCTTCATGCCGCCAAGGTACCGGTCATCTATGCTGTCGGTAGTAAGAAGCGTTCCCACAAATCCAATGCGCCGATGTCCCAGATTCAGAAGATGCTCCACCATCTGATATCCACCGCGGAAGTTATTGGACACCACGCAGTCATACTCATCCGAGGGAGAAACTGTGTCGATAAAGGACAGTACGACCTCCGCAGCTGCCTCCAACCGTTCCGTATAGGCGCGTTCCATGGATCCGAGGACGAACAGTCCGTCCAGATGCTTTTCCGTCAAAAGGCCCGGCAATTCTCCTTCCCGTTCTGCTTCCTCCGATACGATCTCCAAAAGGCAAAAGCATCCTTTTCCCGCCAAGAGCATGGAAAGGTCCCGATACACCGTCCAATACATCGACATGCGGTCCGCAAGATAACGGGCTGCCGTCACGACACCAATCGTGTAATCCAAACCGGCACCATCTGCGTCCTTATTGCGAAGATACCCCATTTCTTTGGCTGTTCTGCAAATCAGATCCCTGGTATTTTCTCCAACCCCCTTCTGACCGGCCAGTGCCTTGGACACTGTCACAATACTAACGCCCACCTTTGCGGCAATGTCTTCCAGCGTAACATTTTTTGACATAGCTATCTCTCTATACCGCAGCTTGCCTGCGGCTGCACAATCTCTTCCGTTTTCCGGACACTCTCCCGTTCCACCAAAACGCTGTCCACATAGATGGCTTTCGCCCTCTGCTGGTCTGTTCTTCCCTGCAGCAGCATTTGTACGGCATTCTCTGCCATGCGTTCCATATCCACATGGAAGGTGGTCAGCTTCCGGCGCAGCATGTCCCCGCCCATATAATCATCATAGGAGGCCAGTGAAAGATCCTCCGGCACAGAAATGCCTCTTGCCAGCAGGCCTTCCATCAGAATGGCTGCCCCAAAGTCACTGCTGCAGGCAAAGGCTGTCGGCAATGCTTCCGGAAGCCTCACACCGGTTTCACTCTCGTTCTCCGGATTGCGGTCCGCGAGAATCCACTCCGGATGAATCGGCAGTGCATTGTCGTCCATGCACTTCATATAACCGTAATACCGGTCACGGATGTTGCGTGAGATCTGCGGCGTTCCCAAAAATCCAATGGCACGGTGCCCGTGATCAATCAGATATTGTGTTGCGCGATACATCCCCGTGCAATTGTTGGAAAGGACGGCACTGCAGCTGTAATCCGGATCACGGAAATCCAACAGAACCGTCCGGTTCTGTGCCTTCTGCATCAATCGGTCCAAATACGGCTTATGCAGTCTGCCGATCACAATCAGCTGATCGACCTTTCCGGATTCCAGACAGCGCGGCATCGCCGGTTTATCCGCATCTTCTTCCTCTTCGGACAAAATTTCAAGGGACGAGTACATTCCGTTTTGCGAGAGGCAAAACGCCACCTTTTGATACATTTCCCAGTAAAAGGAAAGCCCCACCTGGATGTACCGACTCGATACCAGAATTCCAATAGTTTCCTGCTGCTTTTTAGGCCGTTCGTAGCGGGATAAGTCGTATCCGCACTCTCTGGCCGTCTCCATGATCTGGCTGCGCAGCTCTTCGCTGACACCTTTTCGCCCCGCCAGTGCATTTGACACCGTCACAGTGCTGACGCCGGCTCGTTCCGCAATATCACTTAATCTGACAGATTTCCTGAACATACCGCACTCCCTCCGGCTCGCCCTGCTGGCGAATCCGGCGCATCAGAACCCGTATGGCCTCCTGTGCCATTCCCTCTTTATCCGGAAGAACACTCTCCTGTGTCTGCACTTCCTCCCGGCAGCCAATGACTCGTTTTCCTTTTTTCTCCAGAAAAGCTGCGTCCTCCTGTGAGAAACAAAAAAGCGTCTGACAATCCGATTCCATGGCTTCCTGCGCAGAATGAAATACGTTCTGCCGCTCTTCCAATGGCATACCATAAAACTCTGACAAACCGCACCACAAGCCGTATTCGTAATCCCTCAGCTCCGCCTCCGGAGCACAAGCCACCATTCCCGGACGCACTTCGCCTTCCCTGTACAACCGATCGACCGCATCAAACACACCATGGTACGCATCCGAGACGATATAGTCGCCCCGCTCATAAATATTCCAGTCACCAATCACTACCACAGGCAGCGCATACTGCTCTTTGATGCGGACAATATCCTCCCCGTTCCACTGTCCCACCAGAAAGATGCCTTCCGTTTCATTCTGCATTCGGTCTACGCTGACCGTGCTGCCGTTCTCCTTCAGAATGCGTCCTGCTGCCTCTGCATACTGTATCCACTTTCCGCCATCGGTATGCATCGAAGAGCGTTTTGTCAAAATGGCGATTTTCCGGGATACCATTGTCTGCGCGGTGCGCTCCTCTGCCTTATGCTGGTATCCCATTTCCGCCGCCATGTCACAAATGGTCTTCCGGAGCTCCGGACTGACTCCTCCCCGTCCCGACAACGCATTGGAAACGCTGACTACACTGACACCAACGGCATCGGCAATTGTTTTCAAGCTGACGTTTTTTCTAGGTCTCATGGCGTTTTACTCACGTTTCATTAAACTAAGGATATACTGATTTAATCAGCGTTTTCCTAAAGTGTAACTTCATATACGCAACGTATACCAATAATAGTATATCTGTATCGAACAACTTTTGCCACTCCCTTCCTCCACTGCATCGTTACCGTGCTGTACAGTGTACTGTTTCATTGCCATCCGGCGACAGGTTCTGATGAATGTGTCCGGTTTGAGGATGTCTGTGACGTGCAGAAACAGCACGACATCCCCCAAAGTCCCAAAGGATGCCGTGCTGTGTAAACGACCTGTTCTGTATCAAAATTACCAGTTTTCTTTCACTTTACGTTTTCTGCGTGAAACTCGTCCTTGTTAAAGCCCAGAATCAGCATGAAAATGCTCGGAAGAAAGATCAGGCCAAGCGTAAAACCAAGGCCATGTCCAAAGGCTTTTGCCAGTCTGTTGCTCCGCACAATCCGTACAACAAAGCCAACCACCGGTATCACCTCCAGCAAGAAGAACCATCCGCTGCTGAAGACCATCTTATACATGGTGTAGGTGCTGTACAGCGGAATGATTGACTTCCATCCCGGTTCACCCGCCTTCTCGAAAATCTTCCAGTAGGCAATGATAAGAAGAATTGCGAGCACAACCGTAAACACTCCGTATTCTGTGGTTACTCCATTTTCCTCAAGAATTACACTGATATCTGCCATACGCCCATCTCCTTTACGTTGCATAACGATGCATCAGTCATGATCATAGTAATCCATCTTGGAGATGCTGTAAATGATAACTCAAAGACGTCGGCCAAACACCGAGGCCTCACAAGGACCCTGATCCGGACGTTCTCTGCCATCCATCGCTTGGCTGACCAGTGAACTGTTACAGGTGACCTGTAACAGTCTCCGCTTACTGCATCGCCACGGTGACATCGCACCAGCCCGCTGCATCCACAGCGTGTTCCAGCTCTTCCAGTGTCAGTGCAACCGACGTAAACGAGGATCCTCCCGCCGGATGCACCACTTCAAAGCGTTTCATCGATTCGTCCAGCCAGATCGGAACTCCTTCATTGACCGCAAACGGACAAACACCGCCGGGCTCGTGTCCGATCAATTCATTTACCCGGTCCCTTGGAATCATACGGGGCTTTGTATGAAACTGTGCCTTGAACTTCGAACTGTTCACCCGCACATCGCCTGCCATCACAATCAGAACCGGCTTGTCTTCCACCAGAAAGGACAGTGTCTTGGCGATTTCCGCCTCGGTGCACCCAATGCGAAGAGCAGCATGTTCCACAGTATCGATGGTTTCACTGTGAACCGTAATATGATCCTCCAGTCCCTTTTTCTCCAAATACTCTCTTACTCTTTCTGCTGACATTGCTGCCCTCCTTTCCTTCTATGCGAGACCTTTCAAACTCTGTTCGTAAAAGCATTGTAACTGTTTAGGGAAACGCTGATTAAATCAGCATTTCCCCAACATCTACTCCAGACTCACACCATCGGCCAGAAGTTCCTCCTCGGTCTCGTGCTTTCTTCCCCAGCCTGTCAGGATAGCTGCCCAGAAGACCACTGCCAGTGCGATGGAGTGAAAATTATAGGCCACAAAGGATACCGAGCTGTAGTTTTCTCCGACAACGCCTGCTGCCAGCGCGATAGCAACCAGATTCAGGCAGGCCGGATTGGTCGGAACCAGATATCCGACGCCGCAGCCAAGACCGTCCAGAATGTTGGCGCACCGTGCTCTGTCAATGCGGAACGGCCGCAGGAATTTGCGGATAATCGGGCCGCAGAACGTAATGGCGGATGTTCCGCTGCTGATGGCAACCGAAACAATGCTTACCATTGCGCCGGCTGCAATCTCCGCGCTGCGGTCCGAGCTGGCATGCTTCTTCATCAGATTCAGAATCATCTCCAGCACACCGGCGTGGCTGATCAGGCTAACCATGATGAAAATGAAGAACAGGAACACAATGGAACCCACCATTCCATTAAATGCAGACGGCAAAAGTCCGTCATCTGCATTGATCAGTCCTGCCAGATCGGTATAGCCAAACAGAAACAGCATCACAATCCCCACCAGCTCGCTGGTAAGAAGTGCTGTAAACACGCTCTCCTTCCGCAGCATCAGGATGATCGCAAGAGCAGGCACCAGTAAGAAAACAAGACTGGACAGATATTCTCCGCTCACGTCCGCCGCACTCGTTACCGCGCCGGAGCTCGATGCCATCCCGACAATTCCGTAGCATACCACTGCAATAGCACCGGCAACCAGAGAATACTTTAACCGGGAGCGAACCACCTTCATGGTACCCACCTCCTGGGTCAGCGAGGAGGCAATGGTTGTATCGGAAATCGGCGCCAGATTATCGCCAAAGCATCCGCCGGCCAGAATGGCTCCGCAGACCAGATTCACATCACAGCCCATTCCGACCGCCAGCGGCAGCAGAATCGGTCCCGTTGCATTGATTGCCGTCGCCGCGCTTCCCGTCGATGTCGAGAGCACCGTCGCGATCAAGAAGCACACCGCCGGTACCAACCCAATCGGCAGGCTCGCCCGTGAGAGCAGATACAAAAGGGCATCCACAAGATGGGAGGCCGCCAGTATTTTGGACATAACACCGGCCATCAGGAAGCAGGCCACCATGAACGCCATAATATGGTCCTGGAGCCCTGCCGTTACCGCATTGGTAAATTCCTTCTTGTCCTTATATACAAGAAAGCCCGCAACCAGTGCAAAAAAACCGGCCGCCCAGAAATTTCTGGTAGAACGGTAGCCGAATCCCACCATCACAATCATGCTGCCAATCATGACAAGCAGCGGCAAAACAGCGCCAAACCGCCCCAGATAGGTCTGTGCATAGTGCTCCTGCCGCCCGGCATCCGATGCCGACTGCGGACTTGTTATTGTCTGCTCGTTTTTCATAATTCTCTTCCTCCGGATTGCAAATATCGTTGCGATGGCTTACTATAGCACTTAATTCCTACTAAATCAATATGTTATAGTAGATTACTCGCATATGTTTAACCACTGGTGATTTCAACATAGGTTGGCCGCTTGCGGACAAATTCCTAATTGAAATCAACAGGACGCTGAACAAATGCAGCAATGCGCTATACTACAAGCATCTGACAAAAGGAGAATATGCGATATGACTAAAATGAAAGAATCCATCTTCCGCGACGTGTTCCGCACGCCCACCGCCGACGACTACATCGGCGAAGCCGAGAAGGCGGTTGTCTACATCAATACGCGCCGCCGGGAAACGGAGCACGGCCTGGTGTGGTCTTTGGACGATGCGAAGACCTATCTGGACAACTACTATGACGAAATCTGCATGTATGCCGGAAGCGCCGGTATCGCGCATTACCTTCTGGAGCTGTACCGTGCTGTCGGAAAGGAGCCCTATCTGGCGGACGCGAAGGAAGCCGCGCGGTATATCATCTGGCGCTGGGACAACCAGCGGGATCTGGCAAAGTGCTTTTCCAAGTACGCCTTTACCACCGGCTACGGCGGCGTTGCCGTTTTTCTGGATGAGCTGTACGAACTGACCGGAGATGAAGAATATAAACGAGTGATTTGCGAGATCGCAGAGTCCGCCATCCGGGATGCAATTGCCTCTCCGGACGGCGAAGGGTTCTTCTGGAGCTCCTATCCCGGCGTTGTCGGTGACGGGAGTGTGCTCCTTTTGCTCCTGCGGCTGGGAAAGGAATTTCAGCGCCCGGACTGGACCGATTTCGCGCTCCGGGCCGGACGCCGCTATCTGAACAAAGCACGTGACTACGCCGGCGGCGGTCGATATTATCTTGGCGTCGATCCCACCTATTTTGGTGCCGGCGAGGAATATATAGATCCCAATTTCCCCATGGGAACCTGCGGTATTGGCTTCCTTCTGCTGCGCCTGTATGAAGAAAGCGGTGACAAGGCCTTTCTCGATGCCGTCGACGGCATCCATGACTTTGTAAAGGCCGTCGCCCTTCAAAATGACGAGCAGACGGCTGCGCTCCTGCCGCACGGACTTCCCACACGGCCGGATGTCTATTATCTGAGCTACTGTCACGGGCCGGTGGGAACAGCACGTTTTTACCATGAGCTGTATTCCGTCACCCACGATCCGGAAGCCAAGCTCTGGGAAGAAAAGCTCTTAAACGGCATCATTCAGACCGGTGCGCCGGAGCTGCACTCCAACGGCTACTGGTATATCCTGTGCCTGTGCTGCGGAACCGCCGGTATGGTCAACACCTTCCTCGGAAAATGGGCCGCAGAAGGCGATGCAAAGTACTATGACTGGGCGCACCGCGCAGCCCGCGTTCTCCTCGGACAGGGCCAGCGCTTCCAGACCGAAGACGGACAGATTGGCACCAAATGGAATCAGGCCTTCGCCTACGTCGCGCAGAATCAGGTGACCGCCAACATCGGTATGTATGACGGCGTCGCCGGTATCGGCTGGGCGCTGCTCCAGTTCGGTCTGGCTGCAAGAGGTGATTTTCACGCGGCAAGGGCGCTGGATGATCCGTATCCGGCGCAGCACTGAATTTCTGGTGTAAATCAGCTGATCTGCCAGCGGACGTGGCTTCCATTCTCATCCCTGGTGACAATCAGCTGATCCTCCAGCTCCTGCTTGAGCTCTGTCACATGGGAGATGATACCCACAAGGCGTGATCCTCCCGCCATCTGCTCCAGGACATGCACCGCCTGACTTCTCGCATGATCGTCCAGGGAGCCAAAGCCCTCATCGATGAACATCATCTCCAGATGAATGGATGCCGAGGCCTCCTGGATCTGATCTGCCATCCCAAGTGCCAGCGACAATGCCGCCATAAAGGATTCTCCGCCGGAAAGCGTCCGGATTTCCCTTTCTTTTCCCGTCACCTCGGAATAGACCATGAGGTCCAGGCCGCGATTTTTACCGTCTCCTGCCTGCTCGGCCCCCACCATTCGAAGTGCGAACTGTCCCGCCGACATCTCCTGGAAGCGGTGATTGGCTGCCCGCAGAATTCGTTCCAGGTAATAGCGCTGGACGAAGGTTTCAATGTCCATGCGTGCCCCCTTCACCTTTCCGCCAAGTCGGTTGCAAAGGCCATCCAGCCTCCCGTATTCCTGCACTTTCTGTGCCCGTTCCTGCATCTTCGGCGCCAGCGCATCCCAAACGCCTTGACTTGCCTGCCGTGCCTGCTGAAGGTCATCCAGTCGTTCCTGCTCCAGCTGCATACTCTTCTGAGAAGCCTCTGCCTCGCTCTCCAAGGCCGCCAGTTCCGGTTTGGAACGATTCCCAATGGCCATTTGTGCGCTTTCCTTAGCGCCCTCTGCCCTGGCCAGACACTTTCTCCAAGCATCCAGCTTTTTCTGCAATGCTTCGGCATCCGCTTTTGAATACGTTTGAACCAGCTGTTCCCGTTCCGTTTCCGAGATTCCGGATTCGCGCTGGGCCGTTTCATATTCGGCCAACCTTGCCTGCCGACTTTCCTCCAGCTGCGGAAGCGCTTCCTCCAGATTCTCCAGCTGCGCCTTGCATTCGCTTGACTTCTTCTGCAGCGTGAGAAGTCCGCTCTTTACTTCCCGGAGCTTTTGGTCCGCCTCGGTTTCCTTTGCTGCCACAAGCTGTCCCAGCTCATTTGCCGTTTGCAGTGCCTGTGCTTCGTGCTCCTCCAAAAGGCCGCCACGGACAAGCCTCTCCTTCAGCATTTCTATGGCCTGGTCCAGCGATTCGGACAGTTCCTCTGCCAGCTTCACCGAGGCGGCCGCTTCTGCTGCAGCTTTCTCCTGCTTCTGATTCCAGGAAAGTGCTGCCTTGGAGGCCTCTTCCACCTTTTCTCTGGTCAGCTCCTCATGCTCCGGAAGCAGCTGACACGGCGACGGATGCTCCACCGAGCCGCACACCGGGCATGGCTCGCCCGGCTTTAATATCCTTGCCAGAATACCCGCCTGTCCGTCCAGGAATGCCTTTTGCAGCTGTTCCGACACGGCCCTCGCCTTCTGATATTGGTCGCTGGCAGCCAGATATTCCTTCTGCAGTCGTTTTGACTCCTGCTGTTTCTTTGCGTAGTCCTTCTCCTGAAGGACTGCCGCCTCTGACTGCGCCTTTAAGGAAAGGAGGAGCTCCTTTTGCCGGGTGGCCTCCTCCTCCAGAAGCTGACCCTTTTTGGTTCGTTCTTCGATTTCCGGAAGGATAGCCTTCAGCTTCGTTTGGTTTTCTCTTCCCTTTTCCAGCTGCCGGCACACATCCTGCAGCCGCAGATATCTTGACTGCACTTCGCCCGCAGCCTGCAGCCTTGTAAGCGTCCCGGCCAGCTTTTCCATGTCCGTCCGGACCTCTTCACACGATGCCAGCTCCTTTTGGGCCTTCTCCAACTGCTCATAACTGGCAAGCAGTGCCCTTGCCGCCGTAAGCGCGTCTCTTTTCGCATCGCGCTTTTCCGCGGCTTTCCGGTAATCCTCTGCCGTCTTTGTCTCCTCCTCCCGGAGGTTACCGCATACTTCCTGCAATAGAACAAGAAGGCGCTCCATGTCCGTGATGCTCAGCTTTTCCGAGGAGAGAATCCGGTCTCGAATCTGTATCAGCTCCTGTTCCCGCTTTGCTTCCTCTTCGCCGCATTGCCGTTTGGGCACGGCAATGTGCGCTGCTTCCGTCTGACACACTGTTCGAATCCGCCCGATTTCGGAGAGCTTCTCCTTGCGGCGCGCTGAGAGCTCATCCACAATGTTCTGAAAGCGCCCCGTCCCGAACAGCTTCCGGAAGATCTCCTTCTTACGATTGGAATCGGCGCGCAGAAGCTCCATAAACTCACCCTGCGCAATCATCGCAACCTGCATAAACTGTGATTTGGAAAGGCCGACAATCTCTACTATTTTCTCGTCGGTCTCCTTCTGGTTGGAGGAAAACTCCCGTCCATCCGGCAGGAATAAGGATACACGCTCCCCTTCCTCCTTGGTACCGCTGCCTCGCTTTAGGGGGCGAAGATGCCTGGGAGACCTTCGTACCGTATATTCCTCTTTCCGGCCCTGCCGTTCCTCCGAGAACGCAAGCTCCACCCACGGCTCTGTGTCCAGACTACAGAACTGGCTCTGCAGCTCCGCTCCGTCCTTTTTATTCATCCCGGAGCTGGCCTCTCCATAGAGAGCGAACACAATGGCATCGAAAATCGTTGTTTTGCCCGCACCGGTATCTCCGGTAATCAGGAACAGATTCTGAGCCGGCACGGTGAAATCGATTTCTGTCCTCTTTCCATAAGAACCAAAGGCCTGCATGGTCAATCGTATCGGTCTCATACGCCGTTCTCCCGTCCCTTGTTCTCCTGCACACAGTGAATGACATCCTGCAGGAGCGCCTTTTCCTCTTCATCCAGATCCTTTAGGAATTCCATGCAAAGCTCGTAGGTTCCCATCTCATTCTGCAGCGGCGGCAGCGACTGATACTCCGCGCCGCGCAGGGTTTGTCTGCGGATCTCCAGCAGATTCGGAAAGGCATTTCGCAGCCGGTCCTGCATATCCAGTACGTCCAGATCCACGCGGTCTGTCAGAATGACCGTTGCATAATTCTCCGAGGCCCGCTGCAAAACCTCCTCCAGCGTTCCCTCTAAGACCTGCACCTCATGGAGCGGCCGCAAGGGAAGCGGTGTCACCGTAAGCTCCCCTTTTGCCCCCAGCTCTACCTCCAGAACCGCCTTCTGCTGCCCGGCCTCGCTGACCGAAGCCGCAATGGGCGTGCCACAATACCGATACTGTTCACAGCCCACCTTCATCGGCTTGTGGATATGCCCCAGTGCCGCATAATCAAAGGGTGCCAGGGCATCTGCATAAACCACATCGATGTTCCCCAGCGTTCGCACTTCTGAATCCATGCGCTCTGCCTGCGCCGGATCCTGCCCCTTTGGCAGATAGAACTGGTGACTGACAAGGACGTTGCGGTCCCCCGCCTCGTTCCCCTCTCCCACATGCTCCCTGGCCAGAAGCCGATGGAGCGCTGCATCATAGGAAAGCGCATTCCCATTCTCATCGGCTCCTGTGATCTCTCGAACCATTGACGGCTTTACGAAAGGAAGAAGGTAGAAATGCACGCGTCCATAGTCGTCCTCGAGCGTCACCTTTTCCACATGCTCCTCGGGTCTTTGCGGAGGAATTCCGATCATATGAATGTGCTGCTGCCGAAGTACGCTTCGGAATACATTCACCCTGCTGCCGCTGTCGTGATTGCCGCTGATCATCATCAGCTCTGCCTCCGGCACCGCGCGCACAAGATCCGATACAAAATGATCGAACACCTCCACTGCCTCTGCCGACGGAACCGCCTTATCATAAATATCCCCGGCAATCAGGACAGCATCCGGTTTCCGCTCTGCCGCAAGCTCCGCAATCTCCCGCAGGATGTATTCCTGATCCTGCCGAAGATCGCGGTTTAATAGCTTTAGGCCAATATGAAGGTCAGACAAATGAAAGATACGCATGGAATGGTGTCCTCTCTCGCCAGGCTTGTTGCACCCATCTCGAATTTGCCTGCAAGCAGTCAATATAGATTAAAAATACTGATCATTAAGCAATCCGGATGAAACCGGTACGGAAACAACGGACGCCCCTGCCGCATACGGTGCGATGGAATAGATATCGAAAATAACGATCACCGCGTCGTCTGTCATGTACCAGTTGACGGTTGAATAGCTTTCGATGTCCTGCGTCGGGCTCTCGGAATCTGTCGACGTTGCTCCGTTTGCTCCATAGAAAAACTGTCCTACCGTTGTTTCATAATCATCAAAATACATGGCGCCGGTTTCATCGCTGTTCTTCTGTCTCTGCTGCAGCTCTGCCAGCACATACTGATACACCCCGTCATAATCGGTGGTTACATCCTTCAGCGAAAGTGCCTTTCCGGTCTGTGCATCGTAATTGCGTCCGTTATAGCTTGTCATCGGATGCGCTCCTCCGAACTGTGCATAATCGCAGCGAAGATAGCTGACCAGCTTGGCATCCGCCCGCTTCAGGATCACCGTGTCCTCCAGTGCATACTCCATAACATCGGTTTCTACAGAGGCATCAGCAGAGGAATCGTCACCCGTATCTATGAACATTCCTGCCGCACTCTCCTGCTGGAGTTCTCTCGCCTCCTCGGTATCGGCGCTCAATGCCGCGTTCAGGGCATCATACCCCGAATCCGTCACCTGAAGTCCCTGGAGCTTCAGACTGCAGGTTGCAGATGCGGAGCCGGAATCGTACATGGAATCCTCAGTGCTGATTTCCGTCCGGAGCCCGGTATTCTCATTCACGGACAGCAATGCCGTATAGGCGTCTGTAGTATCCTCGGTGTAAGCCGCACCGGACGATGTACCTGCGGCCCCCTCTTCCGCTGCACCGGTTCCTTCTGCGGAAGCGGTTTCCGCCTCACCCTCCGACGTCTCTGCCTGCGTAGACGAATCTCCCGACACGTCCGTCCATCCTTCCTGCGTCGAACTTGTCTCTGCCGAGGATGCGCACCCCACCATGCTGATTGACAGCGCTGCCGCGGCGATAATGGCGGTCAGTCTTGCGGATACACGTCTTTGATTACCTTGGTTGTTCTTCATAAACATTCTCCTTTGATTAATGTGTTTTAAAGTCTGGTCACCATACAAGCGCCTGTCAACGACAGATTCTGGTTTGTGAATGGTACCCACTCCTGACACTGGGATCGAATGTATGCCTCAGCATCATTGTGTCGACTGTACTAGTTCCATTAATACAGTACAGCATATTCGTTCAAATGAAAAGAGGCTCTCGGTTACAGCCCTTGATAGCGAATGCTAAGGTAAAGGGAAAAGCCCAGAAGTCCAAAAGTCTGCAGAATCTGTAGGATCACAGAAGACCAGACAATCGCGACGCTCCAGCTAAGGAAGGTATATGTTCCCATCTGCATGAAGGTTGCAGACAGGATAAAGACAATCATCAGACAGATGGCGGCAATCTTCAGCACCCGATCGGACAAAAAGATGCCGGTGATGAATATTCCAAGAGATATCGCAATCAGCATCCCGACGTACTTAAATGCATGCGTGTTGTTATACAGATTTCGGAACATAGCCATGGATTTCGAATCTGCCAGATTAAACAGTTGGAACAGATCTGCAATAAAGCCGCGGTAGATATCTGTAAAAATAACGTCCACCACCTTCACGCCCACCAAAATGACGGCCCATAGCTGCATCAGCTGCAGAATAGTAAGTCCCGAGAGGACCTTGGACTTTGGCAGAGCCTTGTTTTTTTGATCTGCGGCACTCATCGCTCTTTGACGGAGAGAATGGAGGCCGGCGTCTGCTTTGCCCTCAGCAATCAATCTTCGATAGTCTCGCAGCAGCGTCCAGTATGAGAAGCCAAAAAGGCAGGCAATCATCACCACCTGCACCGCGGACAACAGCATCTGGGCTCTCCAGTAGCGTTCGTCCAACATATCCGGATTGGCAAGTCCCACACGGTTGATGCGAATGCGCAGCAATCCGTTGGCTCCCGCAAAGAGCAGATTGACCACGGCAACATTCAGCATGGTCCAGGATAACAGATATTTGCGCAATGATTCGCGATATCCCCTATGGATTTCCTGCAGGAAACGTATCATAAAATTCCTTTCACCTTAATTACTTAGGGAAACGCTGATGAAAGCGTTTCCCACGCCGGATTTGCGCTGCGAAGCAGCAAATTCCTTGGCATTTCCTTAGCATCCTCATCTCGATATGAATAGTGCGTACAGCGGCTATACAAACGCCTGCCAGCGACGAGTATACTGTAGCCGAGAACACACTGCACTCAGGCAAACACAGTCTGTATCAATATCATGTAGGAAATCGTCCCGGCCGCCATGGAGAACATCATATTCTTCTTCCACAGAAAGCTGCCGGCCGTAACGGCAACGGCAATTCCCTCCGGAATGCCGAAGGTCCCTCCCGGCGCAAAAGACACATTCCGAAGGCAGTAAACGATCAGCAGCCCGAACACGGCAGGGGCAAGATATTTGCCAAGGTAGACGATGTACTTCGGCGTCTCCTTGCCGGCCGGGAAGAGAATGTACGGAAGATACCTTGTCAAAAGTGTTGCTGCCACAGCAGCTCCGATGGTTACCGCCTGCTGGAGCAATGTCATTTCACTCATGCGCACTCTCCTTCTCTTTGTGCTCAAACAGCGGTCGCAGAAGCGTCAGGGCTGCCAGAATCGTCAACATCGCCGGAATGATGAAGTGGTCCGGCCCGAAGATCAGAAGGCAAACGAGTGAGCCTGCAATTCCAACGCCTGCACTAATGTGTCCATTTGCGGTATCCTTGAGCCACTGGTTCATGAAGATCGTCACGAACATCGCCGTCATAACAAAATCCAGTCCGCTGGTATTAAAGGTAATCAGAGAGCCAAAGACCGCGCCGAGTGCTGTGCCGGCAATCCAGTACAACTGATCCAACAGGGACACCCAGAAATAAAACCAGCCTCGATCGACCGTCTCCGGAACAATAACCGAATAATTCACGGCAAAGGTTTCATCAGTCGTGGCATATATGAGATAAAATTTCTTCCACCCGGTTCCTTTATAGCGATCCAGCATGGAAATCCCGTAAAACAGATGCCTCGCCCCCACCATCAGTGCCGTTGCAAAGCACGCCATAGGATGGAAGGAGGACATGAGAATGGATACCAGCAGGAACTCCATGGAACCGGTGTACACAATGATGGCCGTCAGTATCGGATATACAATCGGAAAGCCGCTGGTGACCATTAGTATTCCGTAGGTAATCCCCAGAAAAACATATCCCGCCAATACCGGGATTGTCTGCGGAAGCGCCGTGCGAAACGCCAGTGCCGCCGTTCCCATTCCGCCTGTGTGTGCCGAAGCATTTTCTCGATCCCTGCTGACTGACACGATGTCATTTCTCCTTCTTATTTAACGATTGGCAGTAATGATGTGGCGTCCAGATTATCTCGTCCAAAGCTCATTGGCAGCAATTCTTCCAAAGTCATCTCCTTCCGGGAGGCATCTGCCTTGCACAGAATCACCAGAAATTCCTTCGGATCCACGAATTCCCGCAAGACCTGGCGGCAGACGCCGCAGGGCGTACAAAACTCCTTCGGTTCCTCTTTTCCCATGCCGCCGCAGACGGCGATTGCCGTAAAGGCTCTTTCTCCTTCTGAAACCGCCTTAAACAGGGCCGTCCGCTCCGCACAGTTGGTGGGTGAATAGGCTGCATTTTCAATATTGCAGCCGGTATATATGGTGCCGCTTTTTGCCAAAATAGCAGCCCCCACGCAAAATCCGGAGTAAGGAGCATATGCAAAGCTCCTGGCCTTCAATGCCTTTTCTACGAGCTCTTGTTTGATGGCTTCTGTAATCTCTTTATTCAAGCCTTTTTCCCCGCCTTTTCCCGGTCTTCACGGATCAGGATCCGCATGGCTTCAATTGCTACCTCAACGGCCGCACTCACGTCATGCACGATGTGATTCTCCATACCGCGCTTTACGCGCTCCTGGTTGCCCATAACCAGGAAATCCGCTCCGGCGCGCACGCCGCGCACACTTGCCACGATGAACAGTGCCGCCGATTCCATCTCCGAGGCCTTGCACCCCAACTTCAACCATGCATCCCAATTCTCCAAAAGCTTGCCGGCAACCGGCATTGCCTCCGGATCGTGCTGCCCATAGAACGAGGCCTTGCTCTGCACCACACCGGCATGGCAGGTTTTCCCGAGATTTTTCGCCGCCTGCACCAGTGCATTTGTCACGGTAAGGTCCGAAATTGCCGGAAACGCGATCGGCGCATATTCTCTCGAAGTCCCCTCTGCACGAATCGCTCCCGTTGCCACCACAATATCACCGCCCTGTACATCCAACGCCATACCGCCGCACGTTCCGATGCGGATGAATGTATCTGCGCCGCACTGCACCAGCTCTTCCATTGCAATGGATGCCGACGGTCCGCCGATACCGGTGGAAGTCACCGACACCTTTTCTCCATCCAGCATCCCCGTATAGGTTACAAACTCCCGGTTATCTGCAATGATCACCGCATCCTCCAGATACGATGCGATTTTGACACAGCGCTTCGGATCCCCCGGTAAAATCACATACCTGCCGACATCGCCCTTTCGAATCTGCAGATGATACTGCAGCCCCTCTTCACCTGAATAATTCTGCATGCGCGTTTCTCCTTTTACTCTGGGTAATTACCCACAATTACGGTTATTTTACACCATACCGCTGCTGTCCCTCCACATAAAAACAGCCCTGCTCTGCATAT
>CAVKRN010000014.1:0-41005 GCA_963658695.1 bacterium | reverse complement strand
AATCAGGAAAAAGGGCCAGTTAATTAGGCTAGTTATTTAAAAATCGATGTACTAGTTATTTTGCAAACGATGTACTAACGATTGACCTCTTGCTCGATCAGGGACAGGATGAGATCGCTGGAGCTGCTCTGGGAGCTTGTCTCCATTGCTGCAATATACTGCGCACGATTTTCCATAAGCTCGTCCAACTTGGGCAAAATAACATCCGGAAGATCGTCGTCCTGTACAACGATGCTGTAGCCCTGCGTCTCAAAGGATGCGGCATTGAGTTTCTGATCTCCGCGACCGGTGGGGAGAGGAACCAGGAGGTTTGGCTTCTTCAGTGCCAGCAGTTCACAAATCGCGTTGGCACCCGCCCGTGAGAGAACGACGTCTGCCATGGCATACAGGTCCTTCATGTCGTCCTTTACGTATTCAAACTGACGATAGCCGGGACGGGTCAGAAGCAGATTGTCAACCTTATCCTTGCCGCACAGATGTACAATCTGGAATCGCTCCAAAAGCGCATCCAGGTTGTCACGCACCGTTTTGTTGACCGACGCGGCACCCAGAGAACCGCCCACCACCATAAGAACGGGCTTTTGCTCATCGAAACCACATAAATCAAGTCCGCGCCGACGGTCGCCGTGAAACAGCTCGTCCCGAATCGGGGTTCCGGTCAGAATCGCCTTTGTATCCGGCAAATTCTGCATGGTCTCCGGAAAATTGCAGCAAATTCTGGATGCAAATGGTACGCACAGCTTATTGGCAAGGCCGGGGGTCATGTCCGATTCATGAATAATGCAGGGAATGTGCAGAGAGTGCGCTGCATGAACGACAGGCACGCCGACGTAGCCACCCTTTGAGAACACCACCTGCGGCGCAAATTCCTTCAGAAAACGGTGTGCCTCGCGATAACCCCGCATTACGCGGAATGGATCCGTGAAATTCTTCGGATCAAAATAACGGCGAAGCTTACCGGTCTCGATGGCCTCATAGGGAATGTCATAGTCGGCAATCAGTTTACGCTCGATACCGGTGATAGATCCGATATAGGCAATCTCGTATCCGGCCTTCTGAAGGTAAGGGATCAGAGCAAGATTCGGTGTGCAGTGTCCGGCGGTGCCCCCGCCGGTAAGAACAATTCGTTTATTCATTGATGATTTCCCGTGCGTTTCTTGGTCGCTGTTTATCATGCATTCATCTGTTCCAGCGCAGAACGAATGGCCTTTGCAAGCTGGTCCGGACATGATGTATTTTTGAAGCCGCAGGTGGTTCCTTCCAGAAGGTCTGCAACCTCTTCGGCCTTTCTTCCCTTTACAAGTCTGGCAACGCCCTGCAGATTTCCGTTGCAGCCGCCGGTAAAGATCACATCCTGAATAATGTGATCCGGAGTAATATCCAAATCAATGCTGGAGGAACAGGTTCCGGATGTTTTATAGATCATAGTGTATTCTCTTCTTTCTTTTGAATGATGAGTTTGTATTCGGACTACCATTATATGTCAGAAATGCGAAAAATCCTACCGCAACCGATACTGCACAGACGCCCGACGGGATTCGTCGCTGGTGGGATAACCGTTCACTCGCCAGCTAAGCACCAGGACCCGTTGCTGGCGGGCGTTTGTACAGCAACGACGGATGTCTGTGCGGTAACGATCAAGACCCTTCAGCTTGCATTCACAAATGCCCCCTGCTAAACTTTATTGTGACATGCAAATGGTATGTCACACAGGGGACAAGCAAAAGGAGGTATTGCCCGATGGCAAAGGTTACATTTGATTATTCCAAAGCAAAGAGTTTCATCCGCGAGGAGGAAATTTCCAACATTGAGAGTCAGGTTCTTGCAGCAAAGGAGCTTCTGGTATCCGGTACGGGTGCCGGCAATGACTTCCTCGGCTGGGTGAATCTTCCGGTGGATTATGATAAAGAGGAATTTTCCCGAATCAAAATGGCAGCAGAGAAGATCAAGAGTGATTCGGATGTGCTGTTGGTGCTGGGCATCGGCGGCTCTTATCTGGGGGCTCGCGCTGCCATTAATTTCCTTCGTCACAATTTTTATAACACCGTTTCCAAAGAGATTCGCAAGACGCCGGAGATCTATTTTGCCGGCAATTCCATCAGCGGAACCTATCTGTCAAACCTTGTAGATGTCATTGGTGACCGTGATTTCTCCATCAATGTTATTTCCAAGTCGGGGACCACAACAGAGACTTCGATTGCATTCCGCCTTTTCCGTGAGCTTGCAGAGAAGAAATACGGAAAAGAGGGCGCCGCAAAGAGAATTTACGCGACCACAGATAAGGCACGCGGCGCATTGAAGACGCTGGCGGATGCAGAGGGCTACGAGAGCTTTGTTATTCCGGATGATGTCGGCGGCCGTTTTTCGGTGCTTACGGCGGTGGGACTTCTTCCGATTGCGGTGTCCGGCGCCGATCTCGATCAGCTGATGGCCGGTGCGGCAGAGGGAAGACGTCTTGCTATGGAGTCGGATTATGCCGACAATGACGCATTGAAGTATGCGGCTGTTCGCAACATTTTTCTTCGCAAGGGTAAGTCTGTGGAGATTCTGGCCAACTATGAGCCGTCTTTGCACTACACTTCCGAGTGGTGGAAGCAGCTTTACGGCGAGTCGGAAGGCAAGGATCAAAGGGGGCTTTTCCCTGCAAGTGTGGATTTGACGACAGACCTTCATTCCATGGGGCAGTTCATTCAGGACGGCGCGCGTATTATGTTTGAGACGGTCCTGAATGTAGAGAAGCCGAAGGCAGATGTGGTCATCGGAACGGATGCAGAGAATCTGGATGGTCTGAATTTCCTGGCAGGCAAGACCATGAATTTTGCCAATCAGGCGGCCATGAACGGAACAATTCTGGCTCATACCGACGGCAATGTACCGAACCTGATGGTGAAGATTCCGGAGCAGACAGAGTTCTATCTGGGCGAGCTGTTCTACTTCTTTGAGTTTGCGTGCGGAGTATCCGGATACCTTCTGGGCGTAAATCCGTTCAATCAGCCCGGCGTGGAGTCTTATAAGCACAATATGTTTGCACTTCTCGGAAAGCCTGGCTTTGAAGGACAGACGGAGGAGCTTCTTGCAAGACTGGCAGACGAATAAAATGATGAGAATAAACCGTAAAAACACATCCAGAGAGCTGGAGGAGCGGGATTTTACGAACAGGGACGGAAGCGTGCTTCCGTCCCTGTATTTCCCTGCTTTGGAACAAAACAAAACTGCGGTGACGATGATATCGACCAGGCTGGGAGGGGTTTCAAACGACCAGTTTTCCTCTCTGAATCTGACTACCGGCAGAGGCGACAGCCGGGAAAATGTGCACGAGAATCTCTCGCGCATTGCAGCGGCCTTTGGTACGGATCTGCAGCACTGTGTCTGCTCACATCAGGTGCACGAGACCAACGTGCAGCGCGTGTATGCAGAGGATGCCGGAATGGGCGTGCTGCGCCCCTCGACATGGGAAAGCGCTGACGGGATTATAACGAATGAGCCGGGACTTTTGCTGGTTACGTTCTATGCGGATTGTGTTCCGCTATTGTTTGTGGACCCGGTGAAGCGAGCGGTGGGTGCCAGTCATTCCGGATGGCGGGGCACCGTTGGCCGGATCGGCGCGGCAACGGTGCGGCGGATGCAGGAAGAATTTGGCTCGGATCCTGCGGATATCCTGGTGGGAATTGGACCGTCCATCTGTGTCGATCACTATGAGGTCAGCGAGGACGTGGCGGAGGAATTTCGCCGGGCGTTTCCCGGAAAAGAAAAAGCACTGTTTTTCGATCGCGGGAACCCGGGACATGTTCAGCTGAATCTTTGGGAGGCCTGCCGGATTACGTTGCTGGAAAGCGGCGTGAAGCCGGAGCATATCCACGTAACCGATGTCTGCACAGCCTGCAATCCGGAGCTGTTGTTCAGCCACCGTGCAAGTGCCGGCCGAAGAGGAAACTTCGGAGCCTTTGTGATGCTGCGATAGCTGTGCTATTTTTTACTCGATTTTATCTGGTGCTTTTCCGGAAAATCGTGGACAATAATGGGAACATGTGGTCGCAGAAGGATGGCGGCATAGAAAGGAAGCTATGAAAAATATAAAGAAGGTTGCGGATGATACCATCTGGATCGGCGGCAGCGATCGCCGATTGGCGTTGTTTGAGAACTTGTTTCCGCTTACAAAGGGCGTGTCCTACAACAGCTATGTTGTGCTGGATGAGAAGGTTGTATTGTTTGATACGGCAGACAGCAGTGTGGCGGATCAGTATCTGGAAAATCTGCATGCGGTATTGGGAGAGCGGAAGCCGGATTATCTGGTTGTTCTTCATATGGAGCCGGATCACTGTGCTTTGCTGCAGACCGTATTGCAGCAGTATCCGGAAACGACCGTTGTATCTGCTGCACAGACGTTTAAGTTTATCTCCCAGTTCTTCCCGGAGCTTACCATTGCGCATTCGCAGATTGTCAAGGAAGGGGATGTGCTGGCTGCAGGCAAGCATACCTTCCATTTCGTGGCAGCACCGATGGTGCACTGGCCGGAGGTTCTTCTTGCCTATGACGATGCGACAAAGGCACTGTTTTCTGCAGATGCCTTTGGCACCTTTGGCGCACTTGAGGGTGGGATCTTTGCCGATCAGTACGATTTTGAGCATTACTATCTCGATGAGGCGCGTCGCTACTATGCCAATATCGTAGGAAAATACGGTATGCAGGTGCAGGCAGTCCTGAAAAAGGCGGCAGGACTGGACATTGCCAGAATTCTTCCGCTGCACGGACCGATTTGGAGGGAGAATCTGGGATGGTTCATTGACAAATACCAGAAGTGGAGCAGTTATGAGCCGGAGACAGAGGAGACACTTGTGGTGTACGGCTCACTGTATGGGCATACAGCCAGTGCTGCGGAGAGCTTTGCCGCTTCGCTGCAGGAGAAAACCGGCAGCCGCGTGGTGGTGTATGATGTCTCGAAAACCGATGTTTCGTACCTGATCGGTGAGGTTTGGCGCTGCAGAAAGGTTGTCCTGTTCTGTCCGACCTATAACGGAGGACTGTATCCGCCAATTGGCAGCTTCATTGAGGATATGAAGGCACTGGGGGTACAGAAACGTATTTTTGCTCTGGCAGAGAACGGAACCTGGGCACCGGTGACAGCGAAAGCGATGCGCACGCAGTTGGAAACGCTGAAGAATTGCCGTATTCTGGATACGACATTGACCATTCGCAGCGCCTTGTCGGCAGCCGACCAGGAAGCATTTGATGCGTTTGCAGACAGTGTGGCAGCGGCAGACCTCGCGGAATAGTTACCATATTTTCTTCGGAAAGGCATGGTGCGATTAAAAGGATACAGCGTTACAGTACGGATGCCACCTATTGCTTGGCTGGCGAGTGTACTGTGACGATACAGCAATATGACCAAAGCGCAATGATTCGGTACTTGGCAATTTAGCAAGGGGCTATAACAGCTACAACGGTAAGGAGAGACAGCATGAGAAAGACAAAAATTATCTGCACATTGGGGCCGGCAAGTGAAAGCGAAGAGATGATCAGCAAGCTGATTGATGCCGGTATGAATGTGGCACGCTTTAATTTTTCACACGGCACGCATGATGAGCAGGCTCGCAAGTTTGAACGCCTCAAGAAGGTCCGTATTGAGAAAAATCTTCCGGTGGCTGCGCTTCTGGATACCAAGGGACCGGAGATTCGCCTGCGGGATTTCAAGGGCGGAAAGGTAATGCTGGAGGCGGGACAGACCTTCACACTGACCACAAGAGAGCTGGACGGCGATGCAACCATTGCATCGGTGACGTATAAGGACCTTCCGAAGGATGTGCGGGAAGGTGGGAGCATTCTGATTGATGACGGCCTGATCGAGCTGCGCGTGGATGCCATTAAGGGCGCGGACATTGTCTGCACCGTGGTGAACGGCGGTCCGGTATCCAACCATAAAGGAGTCAATGTGCCCGGTGCGGATCTGTCGATGCCCTTTATCAGCGAGCAGGATCGCAGCGATATTGAATTTGGCTGTGTTCTCGGCTTTGATTATATTGCGGCATCCTTTACCCGTACGGCAGACGATATCCGGCAGATTCGCAAGATCCTGCAGCAGTTCAACAGCGGAATGAAGATCATCGCGAAGATTGAAAGCGTGCAGGGTGTGCGCAATCTGGATGAGATTCTGGAAGAGGCAGACGGAATTATGGTTGCCCGCGGCGACCTTGGCGTAGAAGTGCCGCTGGAAGAGGTGCCGTCCCTGCAGAAGCACATGATCCGCAGAGCAGAGCAGGAAGGCAAAATATGCGTGACAGCCACCCAGATGCTGGATTCCATGATCCACAATCCCCGCCCGACAAGAGCGGAGACGACGGATGTTGCCAATGCAATCTATGATGGCACGACAGCAATTATGCTTTCGGGAGAGAGCGCAAACGGTGCCTATCCGGTCGAGGCAGTGCAGACGATGGCCAAGATTGCGGAGCGTTCGGAGAAGGATGTGGATTACGCCTCCCGCATGGATTCCCGCAGCATCACAGACCGCAGCGATGTGACAACTGCTATTTCGCATGCCTGCTGCACCATCGGTGAAGACATTCATGCCGATGCGATCATTACCGTTACGCTTTCCGGCTTTACCGCAAGAAGACTGGCGGCACATAAGCCGGTGTGTCCGATCATTGCGTGCACGCCCAATAAGGAGACGGCCTGCCAGATGAATCTGCTGTTTGGCGTGGAACCGATCATCATTCAGCAGGAGCCGACGGCAGATCTGCTCTTTGAGGCGGCCATTAACCGTGCAAAGCTGGCAGGCTATGTCAAGGCGGGAGATAAGGTAGTGCTGACGGCGGGAATTCCGCTGGGAGTATCCGGGAAGACCAACATGATTCGGTTTATTGAGGTGTGGTAAGACGTGGGAGCGAGGCATGTCATATTTTGTCTGATGGGAAAGAGCGCTTCCGGGAAGGATACCATTTATCGGGCATTGAAGGAACGGGCCGGAAGGAGCGGGAAAATTCTGCTGAAGGAGGTTGTTCCATATACAACAAGGCCCATGCGCGAGGGCGAGAAGGACGGCGTGACCTATTACTTCCGGTCAGATGAAGAGTTCGAGCGGGCAAAGAACGAGGGCAGAATCATTGAGTTTCGGGATTACTCTGTGGTTTCCGGCATTTGGCATTATTACACGGAAGACGACGGACAAATCGACTTGACCAGACAAAGCTACCTTCTCATTGGCACGCTGGAATCCTACGAATCCTTCTGCAGCTATTACGGGAAGGAGAATGTTGTTCCGTTGTACGTGGAGCTGGAGGCGGGAGAGCGCCTGCAAAGAGCGCTAAACCGCGAAAAAAAGGAAGACCATCCCCGGTATAAGGAGCTGTGCCGAAGATTTCTGGCGGATGAAGCGGATTTTTCGGAGGAGAAGCTTACGGCGGCCGGAATTTGCGAGAGGTTTACGAACGAACGTCTGGAAGATTGTGTTGAGGAAATATGGAAGAGAATATGTCAGGAATCGGATTTGACCGGGTGATCGGGCAGAAGCTTGCGGTGGACCATCTGCAGAACGCGCTTCGGACCAGACATGTGTCACAGGCATATCTGATTCATGGGGAGAAGGGAGCCGGCAAGGAAAAGCTGGCTCTTTCTTTTGCGGCAGCGCTGATGTGTGAAAAGCCGCAGGAGAAAGAGGGACTTCTGGAACCGTGCGGACAGTGCCGCACATGCCGCCGGGTACAAAGTGGTTCCCATCCGGATGTTATGCTGGTGACGGCAGAGCGCGCCGGTGTTACCACGAAAACCAAAACGCTGGGAGTACAGCTGTCGAGATTTGTTCAGGCAGATGTGGCAGTGAAACCCTATGAGGCCCAGAGAAAGATTTACATCATTCCGGAGGCGCAGCGCCTGACCATTCAGGCGCAGAACGCGCTTCTGAAAACCCTGGAGGAGCCGCCGGCGTATGCGGTATTTCTTCTTCTGGCAGAAAACCTGTCGGTGTTTCTTCCGACTATTCTGTCAAGGTGCGTGACCATTCCGCTCCACCCTGCCTCCAAGCAGCAACTGACCCAGTACCTGCAAAGGCAAGGACAATCCACGAAAAAGGCAGCATTTTATGCGGATCTTTCCCATGGAAATCCCGGCCGTTGTCTTTCTCTTTGTGAAGAAGAGATGGAAAAATACCTGGAAGAGACCATTCGATTCCTGGAGCGCATAGAGGACCAAAACAGCCACCAGATTGTCGTGTTTGCGCAGAAGACAGCCGGAGGGGGCAAGGAAGAGCTCACACGTCATACGGAGGATTTTCTGGATTTTATCCGAAGCTGGTATCGAGATGTTCTGGTCATGAAAAGCACACGGGACGCGGGTCGCTTGATCTTTCAGGAGCATATACCGTATATTAGTAATATTGCGGTACAATTACCCTATGAGAGCCTGGAAATGATACAGCAGGCCATCGACACGGCACAGAAAAGAGTGCAGAGCAAGGAAAATGAAGCGCAGACAGTGGAGCTCCTTTTGTTGGGGATTCGGAGGATTTTGAAGAAACGCTGAGGCAACCTTTGGCGCAGCGTCCTTAGGACCCTTCGGAAGACTTTGTTCTGGCTGCCTGCGCTGAGAATGTTTATACATACGGAAAGTGCAATACATGGAAGAACAGATCAAAGAAGTCATTGTTGAAGAAGAGGAGACAGTGGTAATTTCTGCGGAACCGGAGATTTCTCAGGAGGAAGCAGAACGTCCGGCGCCGCAGGAGGATCCATTTGCGGAAGAGGACGAGGATCTTACGGCTGTTGTTGGCGTTCGGTTTCGGACGGCAGGCAAGTCCTATTATTTTGGCGTGGGTGATCTGCCGGTTCGGCGGGGAAGTCATGTCATTGTAGAGACGGCACGCGGACAGGAATATGGGACGAGCGTCTGCGATCCCATGAAGATTCATCAAAAGCGGTTTAAGGCACCGATCAAGAAGATCATTCGTATGGCGACGGCGGCAGATGAACGTCGCATTGCGGAGAACAAGGAAAAAGAACGAGAGGCCTACCGCATCTGCTTTGAGAAAATTCGCCGCCATAATCTGGATATGAAGCTGATTGATGCGGAATATACCTTTGATAACAGCAAGATTTTGTTTTATTTTACGTCGGACGGACGAGTGGATTTTCGGGATCTGGTGAAGGATCTGGCGGGAGTGTTCCATACACGAATCGAACTGCGTCAGATTGGCGTGCGCGACGAGACAAAGATACTGGGCGGATACGGCATCTGCGGGAGGCCGCTTTGCTGTCATACCTACCTTTCGGATTTTGTTCCGGTCTCCATTAAGATGGCAAAGGAGCAGAATCTGTCCCTGAATCCGACAAAGATCTCCGGTGCCTGCGGCAGACTGATGTGTTGCCTCAAAAACGAAGAGGAGACCTATGAAGCGCTGAATAAGAATCTTCCCCGCCTCGGAGATGAGGTGGAGATGGCGGACGGGCTTACAGGAGAAGTCGCCGGCGTCAACATTCTGAAACAGACGGTTCGCGTTCTGGTCGAAGTGAATGACGAAAAGGAACTTCATGAATGCGGGGCGGATGAAATTACGATTCTGCGTCGCAGAAAACGCGGACAGGCAAAGCCTAAGATCAATCGCACGGAACTGAAGAATTCCGGAAATGCTTCCAGGGGCAACGCCCGTAAAGAAGTAGTTGCTGCAAAGCCGGAGGCGAAGGATTCTGAGAAAGAAGAAAAGGCGGAAGGCGGCAGGCAGGCAGAGCGGGTAGAAGGCGAGACGAAGGCACCGGAACGCGGTCCAAGGGAACGGCGTGATCGCCGGCCGAGAGGGCGGCAGGAAGAACGGAATCGTCAGGATCGACGGCCTCAGGAACACAAGGAGTTAAAGGAACCGAGGGAATCCGGAGAACATCCGGAAGGGGAACGCCCGGAAGCGGACGGCTATAACCGCAGGCGCCACAGATACAGAAGAAGAACCGGCAGCAATGACAGAAGAAGAGAAGAGAAACCTGCTCAAACCGAATGAACGGATTGATGATCTCCAGAGAAGTCATCTGGAGATCATTCAGAATCCGGGACGTTTTTCCTTTGGAATGGATGCAGTCCTGCTTTCCGGATTTGTGAAGGCAGCAAAGGGAGATCGCGTACTGGATCTGGGAACGGGAACGGGGATTCTCCCACTCCTGTTGAGCGCGAAAACCGGTGCAGCACACTTCACGGGGCTGGAAATCCAGCCGGAAAGTGCGGATATGGCAAGGCGGAGCGTGGCCCTGAACGGGTTGGAGCATAAAATTGATATTGTGACGGGAGATATCCGGGAAGCAGATGCTCTGTTGGCAGCTGCTTCTTTTGATGTCATTACATCCAATCCGCCATATATGACCAGTCGGCATGGCCTTCGCAATCCAAACGATGCGATGGCGATCGCCCGGCATGAAATTTGCTGCAGTCTGACGGATGTAGCGGCAGCGGCGCAGAAGCTGGTGCGACCGGGGGGACATGTTTATTTGGTCCACCGGCCCTTCCGACTGGCAGAGCTGATGGTGACGTTATGTTCCTTCCATTTGGAGCCCAAGCGCATGCAGCTGGTATATCCGTTTGTGGACAGAGAGCCGAATATGGTCCTTTTGGAGTGTGTTCGGGGCGGCCGTCCCCGCATTACCGTGGAGAAGCCACTGATTGTATACGAGGCACCGGGACAATATACCAAGGAGATTCTGGAATTATATGGCTACTAAGGAAATACCTGCTGGCGGACCGGGGATGTTGTATTTGTGCGCCACACCGATCGGCAATCTGGAGGATATTACGCTTCGCGTGCTGGAAACGCTCCGGACGGTGGATTTGATTGCGGCAGAGGATACCCGGAATACGCTGAAGCTTTTGAATCACTATGATATTCATAAGCCGATGACCAGTTATCATGAGCATAATAAATACGAAAAGGCGCAGGAGCTGATCGGACATCTTCTTCAGGGAGAAAATATCGCCGTAGTGACGGATGCAGGGACGCCGGCCATTTCGGACCCCGGAGAGGTGTTGGCAGCCCAGTGCATGGAACAGGGAATTCGAGTGACATCGCTTCCCGGAGCCTGTGCGCTGATTACGGCATTGACCATGTCCGGGATGCCGGCACGAAGATTTTGCTTTGAAGGGTTTCTTCCAACCGATAAAAAAGAACGCGCACGCGTTCTGAAGGTTTTGAAGGAAGAAGAGCGGACTACCATTCTCTATGAAGCGCCGCATCATCTGAAGGCCACACTGAGGGAGCTTTATACCGCAGTGGGGGATCGGCGCCTCGTGCTGTGCAGAGAGCTGACCAAGAAATTTGAGGAGGCAAGACCCTTTCAGCTGGCGGAAGCACTGACATATTACGAGAATAACGAGCCGCGCGGAGAATACGTTCTGATTCTGGCCGGAGCAGATCCGGAGGAGAAACGACGCAGGGAAGAGGCGGCGTGGACGGTCATGAGTGTGGAAGAGCACATGGCGCATTATGAGAACCAGGGGATGGACCGCAAGGAAGCCATGAAGCAGGTGGCGAAAGATCGAGGGGTTCAGAAACGCGAAATTTATAAAGCACTGATAAAAAACACATAAAATTCAGTGTTTTTCGTTGTGAGCAGTTTTTTTTTGTGGTATAACCGTACCAGTGTTAATTTATTAACAGTATGTAACGTTTCATAGCCGAACAAAACCTGTTGGAAAGCGGTTTGCGGATGTGCTTTGGTTCGTTGCAGCAGAACAAGTTTTATATGGAGGTTTCAGGATACTATGGCAAACGTAGATTTAACAAAGTATGGCATCACCGGAACAACCGAGATCGTCTACAATCCGTCCTACGAGCAGCTGTTCGAGGAAGAGACCAAGGCAGATCTGGAAGGCTATGAGGTTGGCAAGGAGACAGAGCTGGGCGCTGTTGACGTATTTACCGGCGTATACACAGGTCGTTCTCCTAAGGACAAGTACATCGTTGTAGATGAGAACTCCAAGGATACCGTTTGGTGGACATCCGATGAGTACAAGAACGACAACCACCCGATGACAGAGGAGACTTGGGCTACAGTTAAGGATCTTGCCAAGAAGGAGCTTTCCGGCAAGAGACTGTTTGTAGTTGATGCATTCTGCGGTGCCAATGCGGATACAAGAATGGCAGTTCGTTTCATCGTTGAGGTTGCATGGCAGGCTCACTTTGTTACCAACATGTTCATTCGTCCTACCGAGGAAGAGCTTGCAAACTTTGAGCCTGATTTCATTGTTTACAATGCTTCCAAGGCAAAGGTTGAGAACTATGCAGAGCTTGGTCTGAATTCCGAGACCTGCGTTGCATTCAACATCACTTCCAAGGAGCAGGTAATCCTGAACACTTGGTACGGCGGCGAGATGAAGAAGGGTATGTTCTCCATGATGAACTATTACCTTCCGCTGAAGGGCATGGCTTCCATGCACTGCTCTGCCAATACCGATATGGATGGCAAGCACACCGCTATTTTCTTTGGTCTGTCCGGAACCGGCAAGACCACTCTTTCCACCGATCCCAAGCGTCTTCTGATCGGCGATGACGAGCACGGCTGGGATGACAACGGTGTATTCAACCTTGAGGGCGGCTGCTATGCGAAGGTTATCGGACTGGACAAGGAGTCGGAGCCTGATATCTACAATGCCATCAGGAGAGATGCTCTTCTTGAGAACGTAACTGTAGATGAAGCCGGCAAGATTGATTTCGATGATAAGAGCGTTACCGAGAACACTCGTGTATCTTATCCGATCAACCACATTGAGAAGATCGCTTCCACTGTAAACGGTGTATCTTCCGGCCCGGCTGCTGACAACGTCATCTTCCTGTCTGCGGATGCATTCGGCGTACTTCCTCCGGTTTCCATTCTGACTCCGGAGCAGACACAGTACTACTTCCTGTCCGGCTTCACAGCAAAGCTTGCAGGAACAGAGCGTGGAATCACTGAGCCCACTCCTACATTCTCCGCTTGCTTTGGCCAGGCATTCCTTGAGCTGCATCCTACCAAGTATGCAGAGGAGCTGGTAAAGAAGATGCAGAAGAGCGGCGCAAAGGCTTACCTTGTGAACACTGGCTGGAACGGAACCGGCAAGCGTATCTCCATCAAGGATACTCGCGGCATCATTGATGCAATCCTGAATGGCGATGTTCTGAAGGCACCCACCAAGAAGATTCCTTTCTTCGACTTTGAGGTTCCTACAGAGCTTCCCGGCGTAGATCCTGCTATTCTGGATCCTCGCGACACCTATGCAGATGCTGCTGAGTGGAATGCAAAGGCAGAGGATCTTGCACAGAGATTCATCAAGAACTTCGCAAAGTACGAAGGCAATGAGGCTGGTAAGGCACTGGTTGCTGCAGGCCCGAAGCTTTGATGCGGTTGCACCGTTACGAATTTTAAATAACTGACAAGACAGGAGCACAGACCGAGAGGCCTGTGCTCTTTTGCTTGGATATGGATTGCGTTTTTGCCCTGGGGATCATGGTATAATGCCGACATGGCTACTTATGCAATCAGCGACATACACGGCGCGTACGAAGAATTTCAAAGACTCCTGGATAAAATCCACTTCCGGTATGACGGGAGTGATTCCTTGTATTTACTGGGGGATTACGGAGACTGGGGGGAGAAATCCATGGAAACCATCCTGGCGGTAATGCGCCTGGATGATGAATATGATTTTGTGCACTGTCTGATGGGGAACCACGAGCTGATGTTTTTGTCTGCCATTGAAGCGTGGCGTGCGGGAAAGAATGTGGAAGAGTCGGAGGAAAACTGGCTTAATGCCAACCAAGGCCGGCTGACATGGGAGGCGTATCTGTCGTTGACGCAGGAGGAACAGCTGGACCTGCGGGATTGGTTGTACGCATTGCCGTTTTCCTGCGACATCCTCGTGGATGGAAGACGATTCATGGCTGCACATGCCTACCCGTTTTTTGATGATGTAGAGGCAACGCCGCGGCAAAGACAACGGGCACGCATGGATGCAGTGTGGAGAAGGTTGCTGCCCAGGGAGAACCCCTTTGCACAGTATACAGGGGACAAGCGGTATTGCATGCTGATCTGCGGACACACCATTACGGATTATTACTATCAGGAAACGAACCGACAGGCGGGACATAGTCTCATGGATGTGCTTCCGGCGGGACATAATTATATTTACCGCTCCGAACGCTTTGTTGATATTGACTGCGGCGCCAAATGTATGAGCTTTGACGGCGAACAGGGAAATGCTTACAAGGCTGCTGCAGACCGGGCACAGCTGGCCGCCTATTGTCTGGAAACGGATGAGGACTATTATGTGAGCAAACCCCTTGGCCCGATGGGGGAGCTGATGCTGGGAGAACGCGCGCCGGAGCTGTTGACGCCGGAGATTGATTTCTCAGAGTTGTATCCGCCGGAACAGGTCCAGACGGCGCTGGGACATTCACTGTTTAGCCGCGAGGAGGTGGATTATCCGGAATTGGAGGCACCACAGGTGCGCATCCCGGAATTTACACTGCCGGAACGTGGCGCGAATGCTGCAAGACGCATTGCGCGGTGGGCCGAACGGAGAATGACAGGAAAGGAATGATCGCTCAAATATGAATTATATACTGCCGGTAGTTCTCGTCCTTTTGGGCTGTGGCTTAGTCTATGCTGCTCTTCGGTGGGTGAATCAGCACAGCCGTCCGGATCCGCCGGAAATGGATGAGATGGAAGGGCATGACTTTGAGTATTACTGTGCGGAGCTTCTGCGCGAGGCTGGGTTTCAGGATGTAGAGGTTACCCGGGGGAGCGGTGATTTTGGGGCGGATATTCTGTGCGAGCGTGACGGAGTTACCTATGCGGTGCAATGCAAATGCTACGAGAGTGTTGTGGGCGTGCACGCGGTGCAGGAGGCATATGCCGGGAAGGCATTTTACGACTGCATGGTTGGAGCGGTAATGACAAACCGGTATTTTACCGGGCCTGCGGTTACCTGCGCCAGAAAACTGAACGTGCTGCTGTGGGATCGTGGATATTTGGAAGAAATCACCAAAGAAAGCGGCACATGAATGGATTGTATATGCCGAATATGCTAGAATGCCTTTAGCGTGATCTAAACTAATCCACAAAATGGAAGGGGATATGGCGAAATGGATCAGATACAAATCAGACAGGAAATTGAAGAAGGGAAAGCGGTTGTCGGCATTGAGTTCGGCTCAACGAGAATCAAGGCGGAGTTGATCGCAACGGACAACACGCCGGTGGCACAGGGAGTATGGGAGTGGCAGAGCCGCCTGGAAAACGGCGTATGGACTTACTCGTTGGATGAAATCTGGCAGGGCCTGCAAGGGTGCTATGCGGATCTGAAAAAGAACGTGCTCAGTGAATACGGAGTCGTTATACGGCGGCTGTCTGCCATCGGCATCAGTGCGATGATGCACGGCTATCTGGCGTTTAATGACAAGGATGAATTGCTGGTTCCGTTCCGTACGTGGCGCAATACCATTACCGGAGAGGCAGCCGAAAAGCTTACCGAGCTGTTCCACTACAACATTCCGCAGCGATGGACCATTTCGCATTTGTATCAGGCGATCCTGAACGGGGAAGAGCATGTCAAGGACATTCGGTTCGTGGCAACGCTGGCGGCTTATGTGCACTGGCAGCTTACCGGAGAGAAGGTAATCGGCATTGATGACGGCTCAGGCATGTTCCCCATCAGTATGGAGACGGGGGATTTTGATCCGGAGATGATCGATAAATTCAATGCATTGATCTCGCACAAGGAGTATGACTGGAAGATTCCGGACATTTTTCCGAAGAATCGGAAGGCGGGAGAAAGCGCTGGTTTCCTTACAGAAAAAGGTGCTAAGCTTTTGGATGTCTCCGGTGATCTAGAGGCAGGGATCCCCATGTGCCCTCCGGAAGGAGATGCCGGCACCGGGATGGTGGCTACGAATGCGGTGGCCAGAAGAACAGGAAATGTATCTGCCGGGACGTCCTGCTTTGGTATGATTGTTCTGGAGAAGGAACTTAAAAACGTGTATCCGGAGATTGATCTGGTGACGACTCCTTCCGGCGATCTGGTCGCGATGGCACACTGCAACAACGGCACCACCGATCTGAGTGCATGGGTGAGCCTCTTCGACGAGTTCGGACGGGCTATGGGACTTGGAGATGAGGACCGCAACAAGGTATACTCCGTCCTCTACAATAAGGCGCTGGAAGGGGACAAGGACTGTGGCGGCCTTCTGGCTTACAACTACTATTCCGGTGAACCGATTACCAAGGTGGACGAAGGACGGCTTTTGTTTGCGAGAACGCCGAACGCAGAACTGAGCCTTGCAAATTTCATGCGTGTGCATCTGTACGCTTCCCTTTCTGCATTGAAGGTAGGAATGGACCTTCTGCTCAAAGAGGAGGGGGTAAAGGTAGACAACATGATGGGACACGGCGGACTGTTCAAGACGAAGGGTGTCGGACAGAGCATTCTGGCTGCGGCCCTCAATACACCGGTTACGTGTATGACTACAGCCGGTGAAGGAGGAGCTTGGGGAATTGCTCTTCTGGCAGCCTATGAGGTTCGCGGTGAAGGGCTTGCGTTGGACGAATGGCTGAATAAAAACGTGTTCGCGGCTGCGGATGGTGAGACCATTCAGCCGAATCCGGCAGATGTATCCGGCTTTGATGCTTATCTGGAGCGGTACAAGAAGGGGATCGCCATCGAGGAGCAGGCGATCAAGAGTATGGAGCTTCGGGAGTTTAAGTCCTATCAGGAGCGGCATAAGGACAAGGAGCAGACAGAGGCATAGTTCGGAGAGGCAGGTGTAATCCGGACGGCAGCAAGGAGAGTAAAGGAAAGGAGAACGATATGCTGGAGGAGTTAAAACAACAGGTCTACGAGGCCAACATGATGCTTCCGCAGTACGGATTGGTCACGTTTACCTGGGGCAACGTGTCCGGGGTAAGCCGGGAGAAGGGTGTATTTGTGATTAAGCCCAGCGGAGTTCCGTACGAGGAGCTTCGCCCGGAGGATATGGTTGTTGTTGATTTTGACGGCAACAAGGTGGAAGGCAAGATGAATCCCTCTTCGGATACGCCTACGCACGCATATCTTTACAAAAAATGGGCGAACATCGGCGGAGTGGTACATACACATTCTTCCTATGCGACCAGTTGGGCGCAGTCCGGACGCAGCATCCCATGCTATGGAACAACTCATGCGGATTACTATTACGGAGATGTGCCTTGTCTGCGCACACTGACGAAAGAGGAAATTGACGAGGCATACGAGAAGAATACCGGCGTTTTGATTGTGGACGAATTTGCTCGCCTTAACAAGGACTATGAGGCGGTTCCGGCCTGCCTTTGCAAGAATCATGGACCCTTTGCCTGGGGCAAGGATCCGGTAGATGCGGTGCATAGCGCAGTGGTTCTGGAGGAGGTTGCCAAAATGGCATACCGCACAGAGCTGATTAATCCAAAGGTACTCCCTGCTCCGCAGGTACTGCAGGACAAGCACTATTATCGTAAGCATGGAGCCAATGCTTATTACGGCCAGTCTAAGTGAATGCTCTTATAGGGAATCATACGGGCTTGTAAAGAGGCTGCAGCAGTGCAGCACAGACCCGGGAGAGATAGTGTAACGGTTTAACGCCCATATCGTTCTTGATGGCTGGAAATGCTCGGTGACATTTTCAGGTGGTCGGGAGCGGTGACGGGCACAGTGTAAAGGAGGAAAACGAGTTGAAAAATCTGGAGCTGAAAAAAACTGCCAACGAAATCCGCAAGGGAATCGTGACAGCGGTTTACTCCGCACAGGCGGGACATCCGGGCGGATCCTTATCTGCGGCGGATCTGTACACGTATCTGTTTTTTGAAGAAATGAATGTCGGACCGGAGCTGATCGGCAATCCGGACAGAGACCGCTTTGTTCTGTCGAAGGGGCACACCTGCCCGGGGTTGTATTCCGCAATGGCGCATAAGGGATATTTTCCGGTAGAGGAGCTGAAGACCTTCCGTAAGCTTGGGACAAGATTGCAGGGACATCCCAGCATGCAATATCTTCCGGGACTGGATATGTCCTCTGGATCGCTGGGACAGGGCATTTCCGCGGCGGTTGGCATGGCAGTTGCAGGGAAGGTGGATGCGAAGGATTTCCGCGTTTATACGCTGCTTGGTGACGGCGAGCTGGAAGAGGGACAGGTCTGGGAGGCCGCCATGTTCGCAGGGGCGAAGAAACTGGACAATCTCTGCGTAGTGGTAGACAATAACAATCTTCAGATTGACGGAGATATCTCTGAGGTTAATAATCCGTATCCGATTGATAAAAAGTTTGAGGCCTTCAACTTCCATGTCATCAATATCAATGGACATGATTTTGATGAGATTCGGGCTGCGTTTGCAGAGGCTCGTGCCACCAAGGGCATGCCGACGGCAATCATTGCAAAGACTGTAAAGGGCAAGGGCGTCTCCTATATGGAGAATCAGGCAGCATGGCACGGCGTGGCACCGAATGACGAGCAGTATGCAATTGCAATGGAGGAATTTGCTGCAGTAGATGCAGAACTGGAAAAGGAGGCAGAGTAATGGCTGACGTTAAGAAGATCGCAACTCGTGAGAGCTACGGACACGCATTGGAGGAGCTTGGCGCTGACCATCCCGATATCGTCGTTCTGGACGCAGACCTGAAGGCTTCCACCAGAACCTCTTACTTCGCTAAAAAATATCCGGAGCGTTTTTTTGACTGTGGTATTGCAGAAGGCAATATGATGACCATTGCTGCAGGACTTGCGGCAGCAGGAAAGGTGCCGTTTGCATCCACGTTTGCAATGTTTGCTGCCGGACGTGCCTATGAGCAGGTTCGCAATTCCATCGGGTATCCGCATCTGAATGTGAAAATCGGAGCAACCCATGCAGGCATTACCGTTGGTGAGGACGGTGCCAGCCATCAGTGTGATGAGGATCTTGCTCTTATGCGCACCATTCCGGGTATGGTTGTTATGAGCCCCTCGGATGACATTGAGGCAAGAGCCTGCGTAAAGGCAGCAGCAGATTATGTTGGACCGGTGTATATGCGTTTTGGACGGTATGCGGTTCCTGTTTTCAACGATGCAGACTACAAGTTTGAAATCGGAAAAGGCAAGCTCCTGAAGGAAGGCAAGGATGTGACCATCGTTGCAACCGGCATTTGCGTTGCAGCAGCGCTGGATGCAGCAGAGATTCTCAAGGGCGAGGGCATTGACGCAGAGGTTATTAACATCTGCACAATTAAGCCGATCGATGAGGAGCTCCTTCTTGCATCTGCAGCCAAGACCGGTAAGGTGGTGACGGCAGAGGAGCACAGTATCATCGGCGGACTTGGCGGAGCCGTGGCAGAGGTCCTTTCTGAAAAGCTTCCGACCAGACTTTGCCGCGTTGGAATTGAGGATCGCTTCGGTGAGTCCGGAACGGCTGGCGAGCTTGTGAAGAAGTATGGATTGGACGGAGCAGGCATTGCGGCCAAGACACTGGCTTTTGTAAAGGCATAACGGTTTATCAGAGGTTCTGCATCGGTTGATTCATCGGGAATTTCGCGGGGGAGTTCCGGATGAGCACAAAATGCGGTAATATTCAGCCCGAGGTTCTGTCAAAGGAGCCTCGGGTTATCGGCGGTATTAAGGGAATCCATTGTCCAAGGGGGGACGGAAGGGGAAGACCCATGATTAAGCTATCTCCATCAATACTTGCAGCAGACTTTAATTGTCTTGGGGAACAGATTGCGCAAACAAGAGAGGCCGGGGCACCATGGGTGCATATCGATGTTATGGATGGAATGTTTGTTCCGTCCATTTCCTTCGGGATGCCGGTGATCCGCAGTATTCGCAAACAGACAGAGCAGTTTCTGGATGTGCATCTTATGGTGCGCGATCCGGAGAGGTATATTAAGAATTTTGCTGACTGCGGGGCGGACGGCATTACCTTTCATCTGGAGGCGGCACCGGACGTAGGAGCGGTGATCGCTGCCATTCGCGAGCAGGGAAAGCGCGTGGGACTGGCGATCAAGCCGTTTACACCTATACAGGAGATCCTTCCGTATCTGGAACGGATTGACATGCTTCTGATTATGACGGTTGAGCCGGGATTCGGCGGTCAGAAATACATAGAAACCAGTACCCGGAAGATCCGCGAAGCGAGGGCACTTTTGAACAGGCTGAATCTGGATACCGACATTCAGGTGGATGGCGGTATTGTCCGGGACAATGTTGATATTGTGTTGGACGCCGGGGCGAATGTCATTGTCGCAGGGTCTGCGATTTATCACGGTGATGTACGGCAGAACACAGCTTGTTTCATGGATCATTTCCGCAGCCGCAGTGAGGGCTGCCTGGAGTATCGGAATCGAGAGGAACTCTGAATACCTACGGCAGCAGAAAGGACGGACGAAAAGCAATATGACGCAGCATATGACCAAGATTGACCGCAATGCACCTTGCTGGTGCGGCAGCGGCAGAAAGTATAAGGCCTGCCACATGGATTTTGATGAGAGGATCCGTGAATACGAACGGAAAGGCCATATTGTACCGGATCGAAGCATCATCAAAACGCCAAAGGACATTGAGGGTATCCGGGAAAGTGCTAAAATAAACATCGCTGTTCTGGATGAGATCGGGGATAAAATTCATATCGGGATGACCACGCAGGAAATCGACGATATCGTGTACAATACAACGGTGAAAATGGGCGGTATTCCGGCGGACCTTCACTATGAGGGATATCCCAAGAGCGTCTGCACGTCGGTCAATGATCAGGTTTGCCACGGTATTCCCAGCAAGGATGTCGTTTTGAGGGACGGTGACATTGTCAATGTGGATTGCTCCACCATTCTTAATGGCTATTTTTCGGATTCCTCCCGTATGTACATGCTGGGGAATGTCCGGGAGGATTGGAAAAAGCTGGTCCAAGTCACCTATGAATGCGTAGAGAAGGGGATTGAAATGGTGAAACCGTGGACCTTCCTTGGTGATATGGGACATGCCGTCCATCAGCACGCATTGGATCATGGATACAGTGTGGTGAAGGAGATTGGCGGGCATGGATGCGGTCTGGAGTTTCATGAGGATCCTTTTGTAAGCTACGTTTCCGCGCCGGGGACAGAGATGCTGATGGTGCCGGGGATGTGCTTTACCATTGAACCGATGGTGAACATGGGAACGGATGAGATCTTTCAGGATGAGGACAACGGCTGGTCGATTTATACAGCAGACGGAAAGCCTTCAGCACAGCGGGAGGTTCAGGTGCTGGTCACTGAAACCGGCTGTGAGATACTGACCTATTGAGCCTTGAAATGTAACTATTCAGAGCTAAGCAATTTTATTTGGCGACAGTCCGCCGTTTGTACGGTAAGTACATAGATCGCTGATGTATCAGGACTGTCGTATGTGGTATGAAACACCATTGCGACACGAGGAGAACTACAGAATGCAGAATAAGGGACCCTATTACATTACAACGGCAATTGCCTATACCTCCGGTAAGCCGCACATCGGTAACACGTATGAAATTATCATGGCGGACAGCATTGCACGCTATAAGCGGGCGGATGGCTATGATGTTCATTTTCAGACCGGTTCCGATGAGCACGGGCAGAAGATAGAGGAGCGGGCCGCACAGGCCGGGAAAACGCCGAAGCAGTTTGTGGATGAGGTTGCCGGAGAAATTCGCCGGATTTGGGATCTCATGAATATCTCATACGACCGCTTTATCCGGACAACGGACGAGGATCACGAGCGGCAGGTTCAGAAAATATTCAAAAAGCTCTATGACAAGGGAGACATTTATCTGGGACAGTACAAGGGAATGTACTGTACGGAGTGCGAGGCATTCTATACGGCTTCTCAGATTGTAGATGAAGGAAAGTGCCCGGTTTGCGGCGGACCCGTGCATGAAGAGAATGAGAATGCATACTTTTTCCGCATGCAAAAATACGCGCAGCGTCTCATTGACTACATTAATGAGCATCCGGAGTTTATTCAGCCGGTCTCCCGCAAGAATGAGATGATGAATAACTTCTTACTGCCGGGACTTCAGGATCTTTGCGTTTCCAGAACCAGCTTCAAGTGGGGGATTCCTGTGGATTTCGATCCGGGGCACGTAGTGTATGTATGGTTGGATGCACTGACCAACTATATCACGGGAATCGGGTATGATGCAGAAGGAAATCATGGTGACCTGTACCGCAAGTACTGGCCGGCGGACCTCCACCTGATCGGAAAGGATATCATCCGGTTTCACACGATTTACTGGCCGATTTTCCTGATGGCGCTGGACGAGCCGTTACCCAAGCAGGTCTTTGGTCATCCGTGGCTGCTTCAGGGCGGTGAGAAGATGTCCAAGTCGAAGGGAAATGTGATCTACGCAGATGACATGGCGGAGCTCTTTGGTGTGGACGCGGTCCGTTATTTTGTACTGCACGAGATGCCGTATGAGAATGATGGTGTCATTACGTGGGAGCTTTGCGTGGAACGCATCAACTCCGATCTTGCGAACACTCTTGGGAACCTTGTGAAGCGCACGATCTCCATGACGAATAAGTATTTTGACGGAATCGTTGCGGATCGTCGCGCACAGGAGCCGGTGGATGAGGAACTGAAAGCGGTCGTGACGGGTGCGTATGCCAAGGTTGAGGAAGATATGGCAGAACTTCGGGTTGCCGATGCACTGAAGGAAATCTTTTCTGTGTTTAAGCGCCTGAACAAATACATTGATGAGACGGAGCCGTGGAACCTTGCTAAGGATGCGGAGAAAAAGGACCGTCTGGCAACCGTCCTGTATAATCTGACGGAGGGAATTGTGATTGGAACATCACTTCTTGCGCCGTTCCTCCCGGAGACTGCAGATAAGATCATGGGACAGCTTAATACATCGCTTCGTTCCTTTGACACGCTGGAAACCTTTGGCTTGTACCCTTCCGGCAACAAGGTAACCTCGGATCCGGAGATCCTGTTCGCAAGACTGGATGAGAAGGAAGTTATGGCGAAGGTTGCTGTTATCGTTGAAAAGCAGAAGGCGGAGGCAGCGGCAGCAGCGGCAAGAGGTGAGCTGGGGGACAGCAAGAAGGAAGGAACGGCGGAACCGTCGGAGAAGCCGGTTGACCATAAGCCGGAAATCTCGATTGATGATTTTGGAAAAGTGGAGCTTCGCGTCGGTCAGGTCGTGAAGTGTGAAGCGGTTAAGGGTTCCAAAAAGCTCTTGTGCTCACAGGTTCGAATCGGCTCGGAAATGCGGCAGATTGTGTCCGGCATTCACAAATATTATGAACCGGAGGAGATGGTGGGCAAGAAGGTTGCGGTTGTCTGCAATCTGAAACCGGCCAAGCTGGCGGGTGTTTTATCCGAGGGCATGCTCCTTTGCGCGGAGGATGCGGACGGTAATCTGGCACTTATGACACCGGAGCCGGAGAAAGAGATGGCAGACGGAGGCGAGATTTGCTGAGAGAAAGAAAGAGGCGAAAGGAGCAGGCGATAAAGAGGCCGCTGCTGCTTCTTGTTGCTGCTTTTGCGATCCAGGCGGTTTCCTTTTCTATGCCGCTTCCGGCAGCAGCTGCTGAATTGGGGGTGTTGACGCAGGAGCAAGGGCAAGACTCTCGCATTCAGCAGGAGAAGGTATATTTCAGACAGGCCTTGGATGAACTGGAGGACATGGGACTTTCTCCTATTCGCATATGGTCGGATATTACCGGAAATGCAGATGTCATGGAGCATGTGGACAGCCTTCGGGACTCAGTGACAGAAAGCGTGATGGAGAAGGTCACGGATGCGCAGGATACAGCAACGCAGGCAGTAAATGATGCGCTGCAGAAGGAAACTGAAAAAGTAAAAAAGAGCCTGATCCAGATGATGCGGGAACAGATTCAGGATTTTCTGGATGGTATTTTGGGGTGAGCAGTGCGTTTTACGAAAACGAACTTACAGTGAGGGGCTGGAGAGCATAGACGAGGGGACAGGAGACCTTCGTACGGAAAGGAAGAGGATATAAAATTGGGAAAGATATTTGATATGGAAAGCCCTTTGATGCGAGGACTATCACGCCTGGCGGACATGATGATCCTGAATATCCTGACATTGCTGCTATGCATTCCGGTTGTGACGGCGGGGGCGTCGCTGACAGCGATGTATTATGTGGAGCTGAAATGGGCAAGAAAGGAGGAAGGGTATGTTGTGAAACCGTTCTTCCGCGAGTTTAAGGCCAATTTTAAGCAGGCTACAGGGGAGTGGCTCATCATGCTGGCGGTGATTGCCGTGCTTGCATTGGATTTTTTGATGTTCCGACAGGCGCCGGAGGCATTTCCGAAGGTGCTGAAGTACCTTGTAATTGCGGTTTCTATTATGCTTTACCTGCTTTTACAGTGGGTGTTTCCGTTGCAGAGTCATTTCATCAACACGGTAAAAACGACAGTAAAGAATTCCTGTCTTCTGGCGATAGCTAAATTTCCGAGAACGCTTGCCATGGGACTGATTTGGGTTGCGGCAGTGGTGATTGCTGTTCTTTCGATCCTGGCTGTGCCGCAGATCTTCCCCATTGTGCTTTTGTTCGGCCTTGTGGCGCCCGGTTATGTCGTTTGCCTTCTTGCCAGCAAGCCGTTTTCGGATTTTGAGCCGGAAAAGGAAGAATTGCCGGAGGAAGAAAGCGAGGCGCAGAAGGAAGAGGCGTATCGTGTTTTGAACGAAGAGATGGCAGGGAAATAAGAGGACTGCAACTGTACGAACTGCCTATAAAATGGCCAAATAACTGAACAAAATAGCCAAAAAGGCTTTTTTGAGAAGCCCCTGACGGTGCGAATGCCAACAGATTCTACTTTTTTTTGTGGATTTAGGTCATAGCGTCGTCGGGGGCTTTCCCATATACTAAATACAGTCGTCGATGCGGGGCAAGGCCCGCAGTATTAGGAGGAAATGAAAATGGCAAGTCTTAGTTTGGAGCACATCTATAAGAAATATCCCAACGGCTTTGAGGCTGTTAAGGATTTCAATCTGGAAATTGAAGACAAGGAATTCATCATCTTCGTAGGACCTTCCGGATGCGGAAAATCCACTACTCTTCGTATGGTGGCTGGTCTGGAGGATATCTCCTCCGGTACTCTGAAGATTGACGGAAAGGTTATGAACGATGTCGAGCCCAAGGATCGCGATATCGCCATGGTTTTCCAGAACTATGCTCTGTATCCGCACATGACTGTATACGATAACATGGCATTCGGACTGAAGCTTCGCAAGGTTCCGAAGGATGAGATCGACAAGATGGTTCGCAACGCAGCAAAGATTCTGGATCTGACTAACCTGCTGGATCGTAAGCCGAAGGCTCTTTCCGGTGGACAGAGACAGCGTGTTGCAATGGGACGTGCTATCGTTCGTAATCCGAAGGTATTCCTGATGGATGAGCCTCTTTCCAACCTGGATGCAAAGCTTCGTGTTCAGATGAGATCTGAGATTGCAAAGCTTCACCAGAGACTGGGCACCACCATCATCTACGTTACACATGACCAGACAGAGGCTATGACTCTGGGAACCAGAATCGTCGTTATGAAGGACGGCGTGGTTCAGCAGGTAGATACTCCTCAGCACCTGTATGATCTTCCGCAGAACCTGTTCGTTGCAGGATTCATGGGATCTCCGCAGATGAACTTCCTGGATGCAGTTGTTAAGGTTAACGGTGCACAGGCTAGCCTGCAGATTGGTAGCTCTGTAACGGTTCCGCTGAATGCAGCAAAGTCTAAGGCTCTGATTGATGGCGGCTATGATGGAAAGACCGTTGTTATGGGTATCCGTCCGGAGAATCTGTCGGATGATGCAGACGATCTTGCAAAGTCCAACGCAGTGTTCAAGGCAAAGGTGAACGTATACGAGCTTCTCGGTGCCGAAGTATTCCTGTACTTTGATGTAAACGAGACACCGGTAACTGCAAGAGTTGATCCGAAGACAACGGCTCGTCCGGGCTCCGAGGTACAGTTCGCAATCGATACTGAGAAGGTTCACGTATTCGATAAAGAGACAGAGAAGACCATCTGCAACTAATTGGTTAGGATGGGAAGAGACCGTCAGGGGAATGTAGCTGACAGATATCTCGGTTAGAAAGTTATGATAGAAGGGGGGATGCGTATGACGCATTCCCTCTTTTTTGTGTGCTATCGGTTGTTTTTTACACCCGGGACAATTAAAATAGTTGTAACTTATTAGCAGAAAGGGAAGGACAAAGAATGCTATCATCACAGATCGTAAAAAGCTGCCTGGAGGAACTGGCCTCTATTTCGAAGGTTGAGTTCTGCATGCAGGATGTGAACGGCGGATTGTTCGCAATGACACAGGGGGCAGAGATACCGGCTGCGGACATTGTGTCGGGATTTGCCAAGTCATCTGTAGACAGTCAGATCGTCGGGAATCACTATTTTCTGAAGGTTCGTGATGAGGAGGACATCGCATACGTCTTGACGGCAATCGGAGACGGGGATCATACGCTGATGATTGCTCGCATTGCGGTCAGCGAGATCCAGAATCTGATGGTGGCATATCGTGAAAAGTATGACCGCAACAACTTCTTCCAGAATTTGCTGTTGGATAACCTGCTTCTCGTGGATATTCACAATCGTGCGCGCAAGTTGCACATCAATTATCAGGTTCCGCGCGCGATCATTCTGATTGAACTGGAATCCGATGGAGAGGCATCGGCAAGTGAACTTCTCGGCAGTATTTTTACAGCACATAACGGCGATTACCTCACGGAGGTGGATGAAAGAAGTGTCATTATCATCAAGGCCGTTGAGACAGCGGATTCCTATCATGAATTGGAGGAGGCGGCAACCGTTGCGGTTGACATGCTGAATACAGAGGCAATGCTGAAGGTTCGGGCATCCTATGGTTCGATTGTAACGGATCTGAAGAACATCTCGCATTCCTATAAGGAAGCGCGGATGGCCATGGATGTCGGCAAGATCTTCAATGCGGAGAAAATGGTGAATTCCTACAATCAGCTGGGAATCGGAAGGCTGATTTATCAGCTTCCCTCCAACCTCTGCAACGTCTTTATTCATGAGGTTTTCGGTGAAGAAATTCCGGATGATCTCGATGCGGAAACTCTTTCCACGATCAACTGCTTCTTTGAGAACAATCTGAACGTGTCTGAGACATCACGGCAGCTGTTCATTCACCGGAATACGCTGGTGTATCGTATTGAGAAACTGCAGAAGCAGACTGGTCTGGATATCCGGAATTTTGACGATGCATTGCGGTTTAAGATTTCACTGATGGTCATCAATTATCTGAAGTATCTGGATGCAAAGGATTATTGATTCTGGAACATCCGCAGAACTCTTTACCGCTCAGACGGAAAGACCGGTTCCGTCCCAGGCGGGAATAAAGCTTTGCGAGATGGTTCCGCCCTCTTGCAGAAAACCATTTTCGACCCCTATGGATATGGCGAAGTCAACGACTTCGTCATATTCTTTTTTCGTAACAGGCCGAGCAAGAAGCGGGTCATTGGCACAGCCCGGCATGGGAGTATACTGGTTCAGAATGCTGAGAAAGATCTGTTCGTGATAGGTTTCGTGGAGGTACTGTAGTATTTTTTTGGAGTCCTCTGTCTGCCCCGGCATGACCATGTGACGCACGATTACGCCTCGCTTCATCAGTGGAGTCGCATTATCGTCGCTGGTGTCCAGGGAATGGGTTCCGTCGTCGAACACTGGCTCGGGACATTGGCGGATCATTTCATCAATGGCAGATGCGGCACATTCCCAGTAATTGGCGGCATGGGCATAACGCCGGGCCAGTTGGTTGGAGTAAAATTTTAAATCCGGAAGATAAATATCGATCAGTCCGTCCAGTGCATGAATGACTTCAGCCTTTTCATAGGAGGAGGTATTGTAGACGACCGGAATCTGCAGGCCGTGACTCCGGGCCTTTTCCAATGCGGGGATCAGTACATGCAGTACGTGAGAAGGTGTGACGAGATTGATGTTAGCAGCGCCTTGCTCTTGGAGCTGCAGCATAACTTGGGCCAGTGCATCGGAGGAAAGTATGGAACCGTCGCAGTGATCAATGCCTGCTTCACCGGAAGAACGAAGTCCGGAGGATATGGCGACATTCTGACAGAATACGCAGCCTAGATTGCAGCCGGTGAAGAAAATGGCACCGGAGCCACGGGCTCCGGAAATGCATGGCTCTTCATAAAATAAAAGCGCGGCTCTTGCCGCTCGAATCTGTGCCGGTATACCACACAGGCCGAGTTCGCCGGCGAGCCGGTTGATCTTGCATTCTCTTGGACAAAGCGTGCAGCTGGAAAGATCGAAGGCGGAAGATAAGGTGGACATGACAAAACCTCTTTCAGAAAGAAATAGCCTGCCTGTGGAAAGACCCGGGCACGGTACCGGATGCATCGCTCCGCCAGGTTTCCTCACGGCACATGAAAGGGTCTGCTTAGTGCTGCTTCGTTCCCGATCTGACACGGTTCGCAGGATTCATTGCGTAAGACCCAAACTTCGATACGATACATCCGGGCGGCTGCCCGAGCCTTGCCACAGGCAGGCTGGAAACTACTATACCAAATTGCAGTCAATTCGTCTACGGACAACTGCGGAAAACTGCATCTGAAGATACATCCGAAGGCATTGGGGGTAACAATTCGCTCGACACCCCGTCATTGACAGGCGTCTGTATTGTAACCTTTTTGGTACGCATACGGAGCTCTCGAAAAAACTGCTGCAAAAGAGCCCGGCACTCCGGTGTCAAAACGCCCCATGTGATTTCAGACTGGTGCATGAGCTTGTCACAGGAGACAATGTTTAATATGGAACCGGCACAGCCGGATTTATCACTGGGAGCACCGATGACGACCCGATCAATCCGCGCCTGCTCAATGGCACCGGCACACATCGGGCAAGGCTCCAGGGTACAGTACAATGTACAACCCTCCAGCCGCCAGTCTCCGATGACGCGGGTTGCCTTTCGGATGGCGGCAATCTCTGCGTGGGCCAGAGTGGAGTGATCGGTATTCCTTCGGTTGTAGCCTCGTCCGATGACTTTACCGTCATATACGATGACACAGCCGATGGGGACCTCACCAAGGGCCATTGCTTTCTTGGCCTGTGTCAGAGCTTGCTTCATATATCGTTCATCCTGGGTAGGCATGTCGCAGACACCTCACTTGCGAAAAGGGCAGATGGCATATATGATACATATGTCAAATACCTGAGCACCGATAGGAATAGGATAATTACTAGGAAAGCGCTTTGACCGGCGCTTCCTATGACTTGCGGCGCATTCCAGTATAATCGAGTTTTATACGGATGCAAAGTGCCGGGCAGACAGAAAGGATGACATCGATGAAAATTTCAACAAAGGGAAGGTATGCTCTTCGCATGATGCTGGACCTTGCGGTTCATGATACGGGCGAGTATATTTCATTGAAGGATATTTCGGAACGACAGGATATTACGGTAAAATATCTTGAACAGATCGTGACGGCACTGACGAAATCTGGTTTTTTACGTTCGCAGCGCGGTAATAACGGAGGCTATCGTCTGGCGAAGCGGCCGACAGAGTATACGGTGGGAAGCATTCTGCGTATTATGGAGGGACCGCTGGAACCGGTGCCATGTCTGGAGGGGGAATCCACGCAGTGTGCACGAAGTGCGGATTGTGCAGTTCTTCCTTTTTGGAAGGGTTTTTCCAAGGCAATCAATGATTATGCGGACAGTGTGACGCTGCAGGATCTGAAGGATCAGGCAATGGCCTTGGCGGGAAATGATTTCGTGATCTAGGATATAGAACGGAGGATAGTATGTCGGAGACATTATTACAGGTGACAGACCTGTCGGCGGCCATTGAAGAGGGTGAGCTGCTGCATCACATTGATATGAATATTAAGCCGGGAGAGACCCATGTTCTTATGGGACCCAACGGTGCCGGAAAATCCACACTCGGCTATACGCTGATGGGGAATCCGAATTATAAAATAACAAACGGATCAATTGTGTTCGATGGAGAGGATATCACGGCACTTTCTGCCGATAAAAGAGCGCAGAAGGGAATGTTCCTGTCCTTCCAGAATCCGCTGGAGGTTCCGGGACTTTCTCTGGAGGCGTTTCTTCGCAATGCAATTCGGCAAAAGACGGGAAAGCCGCTTAAAATTTTTCAGTTCAAGAAGGAACTGGAGGCTACCATGGAGCTTTTGAGCATGGACGCTTCCTATGCTGACCGTGATCTGAACGTGGGATTTTCCGGCGGAGAGAAAAAGAAAGCGGAGATTCTGCAGCTTCTGATGCTGAATCCGAAGCTTGCGATTCTTGATGAAACGGATTCGGGGCTGGATGTGGACGCAGTGCGCGTGGTTTCGCAGGGAATTGAGGAATACCAGAAGAAGCGCAACGGTGCACTTCTGATCATCACCCACTCTACCAGAATTCTGGAGTCACTGAAGGTGGATTATACGCATGTGCTGGTAAAGGGACATCTCGTACATACAGGCGGTGCGGAACTGGTGGAGGAGATTAATCAGCACGGATTTGAGCGTTTTATTGAGGCATAACACCCAGAAGGATAATAGAAATGGCAGAACAGAAAGTACAGGATGTCGACCGGAGTCTGTATGACTTTAAGGATGATGAATCCACGGGCTTCTACCGGATGCAGGAGGGCCTGACGGCTGATATCGTTGAGAAAATATCCGAGGAAAAAAACGATCCGGACTGGATGCGCCAATTTCGCCTGCATTGTCTGGATTTGTACAATGAGATGCGCGTTCCGGATTGGGGGCCGTCCATTGATGGCCTGAATATGGATCAGATTTCCTCTTATGTTCGTTCCCGGTCAGATATGAAGGGAGACTGGAACGAGGTTCCGGATGAGATCAAGAATACGTTTGAAAAGCTGGGTATTCCGCAGGCAGAGCGTGAATCTTTGGCTGGGGTTGGGGCACAGTACGACTCGGAGCTGGTGTATCACAATCTGCAGGATGATGTGGCCAGGCAGGGCGTGGTCTATACCGGCTTTGAGGAAGCGGTCAACGGTGAGTATGCAGACATGGTGAAGGAATACTTCATGCATCTGGTGCCGCCGACGGATCATAAGTTTGCGGCGCTCCATGGCGCTGTATGGTCCGGAGGATCCTTTGTGTACGTGCCGAAGGGAGTGAAGGTGGAAATTCCGCTGCAGTCCTATTTTCGCTTGAATGCAAAGGGGGCCGGTCAGTTTGAGCATACGCTGATTATTGTTGATGAGGGGGCGGATCTTCACTTTATCGAAGGGTGTTCGGCACCGAAATATAACATTGCCAATCTTCATGCGGGCTGCGTGGAACTGTATGTAAAGCGGAATGCAAGACTGCGCTATTCCACCATTGAGAACTGGTCTAAGAATATGTACAACCTCAATACCAAGCGAGCACTGGTGGAAGAGGGCGGCCGGATGGAATGGGTGTCCGGTTCGTTTGGATCCCATGTGTCGTATTTATATCCCACCACGGTTCTGCGAGGGGATCGCTCCCACTGCGAATTTACGGGTATAACCTTCGCCGGCGGTGGCCAGAATCTGGATACCGGTGCAAAGATGGTGCACATCGGAGAGGATACGTCGTCCTACATCAACACAAAGTCAATTTCGAAGGATGGCGGCATCAGCACCTATCGCAGCAGCATTGAAATTAAAAAGACAGCAAAGAGAGCAAAGGCATCCGTGGACTGCGCGTCACTGATGCTGGATGACATCTCGCGGTCGGATACCATTCCGGCCATGGATGTTCGGACGGCGGATGCGGATGTGGGGCATGAAGCCAAAATTGGCCGTATCAGTGATGAAGCGGTCTTTTATCTGATGTCGAGAGGCATCAGCGAATCGGAGGCGAGAGCTATGATCGTATCCGGCTTTGCGGATCCGGTCAGCAAGGAGCTGCCTTTGGAATATGCGGCGGAGATGAATAACCTGATCCGTCTGGAAATGGAAGGAATGTAGAGAAAGGAATGGTGGCTAGAATGAAGAATACAGCAATGGCTGTCGGGCATATTCCTTCTCTTACCTGGAATCATTTGCGGGCCAATTGTGCGGAACTGGAGGAGACTCCTGTTTTGTCACAGAGCGCAGAATATGAGCTGCCGGAACTTCCGAAGGGAATTACCAGGATGCAGCTGAGTGCACAAGAAGCCGAGAACTGGCTGTGTCAGCATGCACCGCAGGAATTGCCGGAGAGTGTGATCGCCGGGAAAACGCCGATCTACCACCCTCAGTGCCTGGGGACGGGACTGGGGAAAGAGTTTGATGATCTGCTCTATACGAGCAGCATTGGCTGTGAACTGCTGGAGGTGGCGCCGGGCGTGAACGCGGAGCACCCGGTTCATATACGGCTTTTTTTGGCGGATGGAGAGCATTCTGCTCTTCATCAATTGATTCATGTAGGAGAAGGCAGTTCTCTGACGCTGATCCTCAGCGCGCGCTCTGCGGCGACGGTAGGTGAGGCGGTGTCTGCGCTTTCTACAAAGATTATTCTGGAGAAGAATGCAAGTCTGTTTCTGATAAAGGCTCAGCTCTTGGGAGATGGAGCTGTTTTCCTGGATGATACCGGAGCTGCGTTGGAAGAAAGTGCGTCGCTTCGAATGATTCAGGCGGAGCTTGGCGGCGGAAAGGTATATGTGGGAACACAGCCGGAACTGATCGGAGATCGCTCCTCCTATGAGACCAAAACCGGATATCTTGGCAAGGGACAGCGTTTGATTGATGTGAATTACAATGTGCTGCAGAGAGGCCGCAAAACCAGTGCGCAGATGACCTTTGACGGGGTGTTGGATGATCAATGTCAGAAGACCTTCCGCGGAACTATTGATTTCCGAAAAGGTTCAAAAGGCTCAAAGGGCGATGAGCAGGAAAATGTACTGCTCCTTTCGGATGATATTGTGAATAAGACCCTGCCCATCATTCTATGTGAAGAAGAGGATGTGGAGGGAAGACACGGCGCTTCTATCGGACAGCTGGATGAGGATATGCTGTTTTACATGGCAGCAAGAGGCATCGATCAGAAGGAAGCGGAGCAGATTATGGTGCGCGCAAGGCTGGGAGCTGTGGTCCGGGAGATTCCGGATCTGGCGCTTCGGGCAGAGCTTATGAATAAAATCGAGGAGGCCTTTGCCAGATGAGTGAAATAACGGGAGCCCCTAATGTATTTCGGAAGGACTTTCCGATTCTGCAGGGCAGTGATGTGGTTTATTTCGACAATGCGGCAACGACGCAGCGGCCGCGCTGCGTGATGGAAGCGATGGAACGCTTCAATGACACCTGCAATGCAAATCCGCTCCGGGGCCTGTATGGGTGGAGTATTGAGGCGACAGATCGATACGAGGAGGCCAGGCATAAGGCAGCTTCGTTGATTGGAGCCCGGCAGGACGGAGAGGTTATTTTTACCCGGAACACAACCGAGAGCCTGAATCTGGTTGCCTACAGCTACGGTCTTAGTCATGTGCAGGAGGGAGACGAGGTTGTTATTTCGGTGATGGAGCACCACTCCAACATCCTTCCCTGGCAAATGGTCTGCCGAGAGAAAAAGGCAACACTGGTTTATCTGGAGCCGTCCATGGATGGAACACTTTCGGAAGAGGAGCTTCGGAGCAAAATAACGGACCGAACGAAAATTGTTTCGCTGGGGTATGTCAGCAATGTGCTGGGGGTATGCAATCCGGTGAAGCTTGCGGCACAGATTGCACATGAGCACGGTGCGGTTTGTGTGGTGGACGGCGCCCAGTCGACGCCACACATGGCGGTGGATGTGAAGGAGCTGGATTGCGACTTCTATGCGTTTTCCGGGCACAAGCTGATGGCACCGATGGGAATCGGCGCTTTATATGGGCGGATGGAGCTTTTGGAAGAGATGCCGCCGTTTTTGACCGGCGGAGAAATGATTGAGTACGTGGATCGGCAGAGCGCGACGTTTGCAGAGGTTCCGGAGAAATTTGAGGCGGGAACCGTGAACGCTTCCGGTGCCGTAGGGCTGGGCGCAGCCATTGACTATCTGCAGCAGGTGGGCTTTGAGACCATTCGCAGCACCGAGGATGCGCTGACAAAACGACTGATGGAGGCAATGGCTGCAATTCCGGAGATTACAGTATACGGATCTTCAGATCCGGCGCGGCACAACGGAATCGTAACCTTTAACATTGAAGGATGCCACCCGCATGATGTTGCATCGGTTCTGGATACTGAGCACATTGCGGTTCGCGCCGGGCATCACTGCGCGCAGCCGCTGATGAAGTTCCTGGGGGCTAATGCGACGGTGCGGGCAAGCTTGTATTTTTATAATACGGAAGAGGAAGTAGACCGCTTTGCTGCGGCGCTTCGGAAAGTGAGAAGCTGGCTTGGATATTAAATCTTTGTATCGCGAAATTGTAAATGAGCATAATTTGCATCCGGGGCACAAGCATGACCTGCAGAATGCAACCATTGTTCTGAACGGAGTAAATCCCAGTTGCGGGGATGATATCAACCTGCAGCTGTTGGTGAAGGACGGCGTGATTGAAGATGCTTCCTTCAACGGCAGTGGTTGTGCGGTATCCCAGGCAAGCGCGGACATGATGTGCGATCTGGTTATCGGGCAGACTCAGGAAGAGGCCCTGCGGCTTGCGGATATCTTCATGGGTATGATCAAGGGTACAGCCACGGAGGCGGAGAAAGAGGAACTGGATGAGGCTGCTTCACTGGAAGATGTGGCACACATGCCGGCTCGTGTGAAATGTGCTACACTTGGATGGCGTACCATGCGTGAGGTTGTCGAAAAGCTTCAGAAGGAAGGAATTACGGATGCCTCGGCGCAAGGTGAGCAGAGCGAGACTTGCAGTGCGTGCCGAGTGGAGGGCCACTGATATACGATGCGGTGATGCGCACTGGCTGCCTGCTGATTTCGATCGCAAATTGTATCTGTTTAGCACCTGACGATTTCAATATGAATTGTCTGCTTGCAGAAGATTCGCGGTGAGATATGGCAGGCGTTGAACTGTAACGAAAGGCGTAAGGTGTCAGCGGCAGAGGCAAGCCGCGGGGTGGTATTGTGTCAGACTCCAATATGACAAAAAATGCTCTGGCTGCATCTATGAAAAAACTGATGCGCCAGCGGCCATTTGAGAAGATCAGCGTGTCGGATATCTGCAATGATTGCGGAATCAACCGGAAGAGCTTTTATTATCATTTCCGGGATAAGTATGATCTGGTGAATTGGATATTCTACGTTGGCTTTGTCGGCGGGATGGATCCGTCCAATTATGAGAACGGATGGGACTGCCTGACAGATGTGCTTCGCTATTTTTATTCCGAACGGGAATTTTACCACGCGGCGCTGCAGATCGAAGGCCAGAATTCCTTTAAGGATTATCTGGTGGAGGCGATGCGTCCGGTGACGAAATTCTTTCTGGAGGATGTTTTGCCGCACAGTAAGGAGGACGAAGACTTTTATCTTACGTTCATTATGGATGCCTTTCTGAATTCCCTGGTGCGCTGGCTCTCGGGCGGATATCGGAAACGGATGGATGCCTATGAGTACACGAGCAAGATTAAAGATGTCATTCTGAAAATGGCACTGGCCGTGGAGAAAGACGCGTAGCGGCGGCTTTTCATAGGGCGGACACGGAATTATTACCAAAGCGGAATGGATGTGAATAAAAGAAACCCGCAGAGACGAAATGTGTATAACGTCTCTGCGGGTTTTTGCAGCTGTTTTATTTTTGATGTTGTCTTGTCGCCGAGGCTATTTAGAATTGCTGACGATTTTTGGAGCAAAATAAAGCAATGCGGTATGGCAAGGCAGACCTTTAACTATGCAGCGGCGGCATGACCTCGCAAAGCGCATCGGTCAGAGGTTTCTCAAAGGGAAACTTACCGCCCTTTTTGCCGTCCGGCTGAATGATGTGACCATCCGCGCCGATCTCCAGAAGGTTCGTGTGCTCGCACAGGACACGACTGATGGACTGTCCGTCGCCGTAGTAGTCCATAATAACGCAAGGATGTTTCTGTTCCAGGCGGGAACGGTACGCGATTTCGCCGAGGTTTGCCTCCACGCCGTCCTTGGCAATCAGAAAGAGCATGGCGGACTCGCTGGTGAGCACTGTTTCCATGCAGCTCTCGGCGGCTTCTTTCGTTAGATCCTGATCGTATTCCACGCAGAGTGCAAAGGGGACTTTCTGGTCCCGCAGAAGTGAGGTGGTAAGGAGTGTTTCCGGATCGGAGAGCGGGAGGCATACCAGTGTATTCTTGCAGATGCGCAGCATCTGAATCTGGGCTGCAGTCAAACGTCCGCTGTTCTTGAACCAGACACAGGCACACTCTTTGTAACGCTCCAGGAGAGTGAGGAGTTGATAAGAATCCAAATCTTCCCCGCATTCCCGGAGGAACCAGGCATAGATGCCCAGATCCTGTCCCTGCTCCATGAGCTTTTCCAGATGCCGGCTGTCTAATCCACTCGCGCTTTCTGCGTCATAACGCAGCATCATAGCCCAAGGGATGCAGTGGCCGCATTCAGCCTCTTTTTTGCGGATGCGGGCGGCGCCGTATGTCCAGCTCATGTATCCGAAGTTCACACCAAAGGTTCGAAGCATTTCCGGGTCGGAATTCTTCAGGAGATTGTGCATCATATCGTAATAAGCACTGTTCTCGTTGTTCAACAGCTCCTGCATAACGGAAAAAATGGAGGTCTGAAACCGGTTTTTGGAAAACTGTTTCCCAAGATCGGTCAGCCGCCGGATGCTCCGTTCGGGATCGCTTTGCATATCGCGAATTCCGCGGTCAACGGCAGCTTCGATCATTGCTTTTTTCATTAAATAGGTGTTCATAGGTGTTCCTGTCTGCTTGTGAATGATTACGGTGACTTTGCTTTATTGTTGTTGAAGAAGGCAACAAGCCCACCTAATCATAGCATGAAGCGTTGCGGATTCCATTTACCAATTCACAGGGGGTGTCCATAATCCATGTTTCATGTCGACTGTTTAGCCCCGCATCTCGATTTTCCTTCGGAAAACCTCGATGTGGCTGGCCAGAGGAGCTTCGCTCCTTGGCCGCCTACCAATTTCAATCATGAATTCGTACGCAAGCGTCCGATTCATGTTGAAATTGGTAGGTGCTAAACAGATATACAAAAAGAAACACCGTCCCCATGGGCTTACCCCACAAAAACAGTGCTCCGCGTGCGCCTTCAGGGACTCGAACCCTGGACACCCTGATTAAGAGTCAGGTGCTCTACCAGCTGAGCTAAAAGCGCATGTCCTTTGTTAAATTTTTCTTCCGTTCTCGCGAACAAGTGCTATTATAGTAGGGCCCTTTTGGGTTGGCAAGTGTTTTTTAAAAAAAAATTTATGATTGGGAAAATGCTGTAAAAAAGATGAAAAAAGTTCGAATTTTTGATACACATGCACATTATGATGATAATGCGTTCCAAGAGGATCAACAGACGCTTCTGGGATCGTTTCATGATTTGGGAGTTGGTGCGGTGACGGATCCCGGCTCAACGTATGAAAGTCTGGAACGCATCGTCTCTTTGACGCAGCACTATCCGTGGCTCTATGGCGCAATGGGAATCCATCCTTCGGAGTGTGAAGATATGACGGAGGCGTGGCTTCGGGAAATCGAGGAGAAGATGCAGCTGCCGCGGATGGTTGCCGTTGGCGAGATTGGACTTGATTACCATTGGGAGGAACCGGAACGGCAGAAGCAGCAATACTGGTTCCGGCAGCAGCTTCGGCTGGCCAAAAGGATTGACCGGCCGGTTATCATTCATTCTAGAGATGCTGCAGAGGATACGCTGCGGATTTTACGGGAGGAAGGCGCCGGCGAGACGGGTGGTGTCATTCATTGCTATTCATACAGTCCGCAGTTGGCCGGGGATTTCCTTGATCTTGGATTTTATGTGGGCGTCGGCGGCGTTGTCACATTTAAGAACGGGAAAAAGCTGAAGGAAACGGTGCGCCGGATTCCTCTGGAGCGCATTGTCCTGGAGACGGACAGCCCCTATATGGCACCGGAGCCTCATCGGGGACAGCGAAACTGTTCCTTGTTCCTGCGGTATGTGGTGCAGGCGATTGCAGAACTCAAAGAGATACCGGCAGAAGAAGTTGCAGAGCAGACCTGGCAAAATGCCTGCCGGCTCTATCGCTTGGATTTGGAGTAGCAACGCGGCGACTATGCGAAGGTACTTGATCTACATTGATTTGAAATGAAAGGGAAGACAGTACAGTTATGAGTGAATTATTAGCGACACCCCACGGCACAATGACCGTCTTGAATCAGTTTGGCATACGTGCCAAGAAAAAATACGGACAGAACTTTCTGATCAGCCGCGACGTTGTAGATCAGATTATTGATGCGGCGGAAATCAGCAAAGAGGATTGCGTTCTTGAGATTGGTCCGGGGATCGGAACGATGACGCAGCTCTTATCACGGGCGGCAGGTCACGTGGTAGCAGTGGAAATTGATGAGAGCCTGGAACCGGTGCTGGCAACGACGCTGGAGGACTGTGACAATGTCACAACTTTGTTCCGTGATATTCTGAAGACGGATCTGGAGGAGATCTGCCGGGAATTCAACCATGGTGAGCCATTGAAGTGCGTTGCGAATCTCCCGTACTACATAACAACGCCGATTCTTCTGCAGCTCTTCCAGAAGGCACAGTTTTTCCGGAGCATTACGGTGATGGTACAGAAGGAAGTTGCGGACCGGATTCTTGCAACGGAAGAGGATAAGGAGTATGGCGCCCTTTCACTGGCAGTACGGTATTATTCGGAGCCGCAGCGGGTATGCATTGTGCCGCCGAATTGCTTTATTCCGAGGCCAGGGGTGGACTCAGCGGTTCTTTGTCTGCAAATGCGAGGGGAACCACCGGTGGATGCAGATCCGGAGCTTTTGTTCGCACTGATTCGGGCGGCCTTTAATCAAAGGCGCAAAACACTGGCGAATGCCGTCTCACACGGTTTTTCATATCGGAATAAAGATGTCAGCCGGGAACAGATACAGGCAGCTCTGGTGAAGATGGGGCTTTCGGAAACCATCCGCGGCGAGAAGCTTTCGTTGGAGCAGTTTGCGGAACTTGCAAGGCAGTTGGACGATATGCTAAACTTCTAAGCTGTATTTGTATGGAAAATAAGGGGTACCGCGCCATTTTTTAAGAGCGGCAATCCGGTTGGGCCTTCCGGGCGTGTGAGGAAAGAGAATTGGATAAGTACGAATTTAAACTCAGCCTGAATGAAATTAATACGCTGATCGGTGAGAGACGTTTTGAACAGGCGGCCGAGATTGCCGACAGAATCGATTGGAATCACGTGAAGAGCGCGGACACTCTGTGCCGTGTGAGCGAGGTGTATAAGGCTGTCGGGGATTATGAAAAGAGCCGGGATGTGATGTCCATTGCCCATGAGCGGGAGGTCGATAACCCAGCGATCGTATATGCTTTGTGCGAGCTGACCATTTATCTGTACGGAAAGGGCGGCTTTCAGAATGATTTGACACGCGCTCTGCAACTGATGCAGGAATATCAGGCGCTGGAGCCCCAGAATCCGAGGCGATTGATTCTTCAGTACAAGATGTACGGGGTTTCACCGGTGTCGGATCAGGAGAAGATTTCCGTTCTGGAACAGCTTCACCGTGAGAAGGCATCTGCGCGCTGGGACTATGAGCTGGCGCAGATGTATGCATCGAAGGGAGAATCGGAGAAGGCGGCGGATATTTGCCGCGGGATTGTCCGTGATTTTGCCGGCAGCCGGTACGAGCAGAATGCGCAGAGGCTTTTGGGACAATTAAAGGATGCGGAACCGGCACAGATTTCTGCAGAACCGAAGACGGCAACAGAGGAAGTAAAAAGAACGGCAGAGAAAACTACTCAGCCGAAGCCTGTATTATCTGCTCCGGCTAAGACAGAGGAATTCAACGGTGAGCCGGAGAAAGCGGAAGAGCAAGAAACTTCTGCGGCGGAGACGTCTTCTGAACCGGAGTTGGCGGTGCAGAGCAGAGAACGTGTTCCTGCAGCGGATAGTTACGCAGATGCGCCGCAGCCGGATACAGACGTGAACGATACTCCTGCCTATGATATTCCTGCAGAGAGGGATTTCTATAGCGCCGGCGCAGAGGAGACGGGAGAGGGACAGCTGTCCATTGGCGAGGTAATGGCGGAATGGGAAAAGATCCGCAGAGACATTCGCAGAGCCAACGATGAGAAAAGGGCACAGCGAATCCTTGAGGATACAGGGGCGATTCTTCAGGATTTTGATGAGACAGCGCGTCACGGACTGCTGGAGGATATTGAAAAAGGAGTAGCAAGGCAACGCAGACAGGTGCGAAGCGGTCTGTACCGGATGTCGGATCCTGTACGGCAGGATGACATTTCGCAGCGGCGGCCGGAACAAGGGGATAGGAGAGAGGCACCGGCGCGCAGATATCGCGTGGAAGAGGAAATGCCGATCCCTGCGCAGAGCCGCAGAGAAGAGGCGGCACCGGCTCCTGCACGGAGATATCGGCCGGCTGAGGTGGCTCCTGCCCCTGCATATGCAGCGGATGAAGACGAGGATGTAAGAATCTACGGCAGCAGGGATGATGGGCTGGATGATATTGCAACCAGACGCTGGAATTCAGAAGAAATTCATCGCGCAATGCTTCGCCAGGAGCAGATTGCCAGAGAAGAAGAGCTGGCAAATGAAGCGGAGCGGAAGCGAATTCAGGCGGAGGAGAGAGCATCTGCTGCAAAAGAGGCCGAGGAGGCTGCACAGAAAACCTCAGAGACGTTTTTCCGGGAAGCGGAAGAGATTACCGCAGGGCAGGATGAAGCACCTGTAGAGGAGACATATGATGAGCCCCCTGCAGAAGAGGCATATGACGAAGCTCCTGCAGAGGAGGTTTATGATGAGCCCCCTGCAGAAGAGGCATACGACGAAGCTTCTGCAGAGGAGGTTTATGACGAGACCCCTGTGGAAGAGACTTATGATGAAGCTCCTGTAGAGGAGACCTATGATGAGCCCCCTGCAGAAGAGGCATACGACGAAGCTCCTGCAGAGGAGGTTTATGATGAGCCCCCTGCAGAAGAGGCATACG